>CALLVA010000001.1 GCA_938010655.1 uncultured Parvularculaceae bacterium
GTGGTTTGATATGGCTCAATGTGGTTGAAAAGGCTTCAGCTTGGTTTTGAAGAGTTTGAATTTGAGTGCGAAGAGAGGCAGCAAGATCCGCATGGGATATATTAATGGACTGACGCCCAAAATTCTCTCGGTCTGGATAAGAAGGGTGCGCACCAATAGAAACTTTGCTTTCAATCGCTTTTTTGAGCGTCCAAGCCATCGTCTCATTATTTCCAGCATGGCCACCACAAGCTATATTCACAGATGTCACAAGGGGAATAAGCGTTTCCTCTGCGGCTTGTTGAGCAGCGGTCTGATATTCTCCAATATCAGCATTTAGATCAATTTTTGTCATGGGAGCAATCTAATGAGTCTAATCGTCCAAGCCTAGGACAAAATATCTAACCCAATATCCAGGTTTGGCGCGGAATGCGTGATCCAGCCTGATGAAATAACATCCACCCCTGTTTCAGCAACAGCACGAACGGTTTCAAGGGTGATATTGCCAGACGCTTCCAAAACAAGTTTGTCTTTAGCCATGCCAACAGCTTTGCGTAATTGTGGTAAGGTCATATTATCCAGAAGAACAATATCAGCCCCTTCTTGCAAGACGGTTTCAAGCTGATCGAGATTATCCACTTCAATCTCAATTTTTACCGTATGGCCAATATGCGCTTTCACGGCCTCTAAAGCTTGGGGAATGCCGCCTGCTGCGGCAATGTGATTATCTTTAATCATCACAGCATCATAAAGACCAAAACGATGATTGAAACCGCCGCCACATCGAACCGCATGTTTTTCAAAAACCCGTAAACCCGGAGTCGTTTTGCGTGTACAGACGATTTTAACACCAGTGCCATCCACAGCTTTCACGAGGTCGCCTGTCGCGGTCGCGATCCCTGATAAAGGCCCTAGAAAATTAAGCGCGATGCGTTCTGCTGTGGTGATAGACCGCGCGGCGCCGGAAATTTTCAAAATAGTTTCTTTGGGGCCTAAATAGGTTCCGTCGGGGGCGACTATTTCAACTTGCAATGTTGGGTCTACCAATTTGAAAGCTGCAACAGCGCAGGCAACGCCAGCAATAAAGCCTGGTCGTCTTGTTCTAATTTCTGCCGTTGTCTGCAAATGAGCAGGCAAACAAGCCATTGACGTTAAATCGCCCCCATCGCCCAAATCTTCTTTTAGAGCGGTTGCAACGACTTGTTCGATCAAGGGTTCGGGAAGGGGGAATGTCATGCTCATGAGGAGGTCTCTGATGGCGTTTTTGAAATATCTGGTAGTTTTTCAAAATGATGCGTTAGATTTGTTTCTGGCGTCCATTTAAAAATAGTGTGCATTCGCGTTTCACTCGTCTCTGGAAAATCTGTGCGCGCATGCCCGCCGCGACTTTCTTCACGGGCATAGCCCCCAAGGCAAATCAATGAGGCGGCGAGAACAGCATTTTGCAATCCACTTGTAAGGACATCTGAATCTTGAATTTCATTCAAGTTCGCTGCGGCTTGTTTCAAACTATCGCCGGTTCGGAGTAGCCCTGCAAAAGCCGTCATGGTGTTGCGCAAATGTTGAAAAATTTCTTCCGGCGCGGGTTTAGGCTCAAGGGTCAAACGATCTTGTTGAAAACCAACTCGCACTTGCTTTGTGCTTGGGTCGTCTTTTCTGATTGAATCAGCTACTCGTTTCCCAAAGACTAAGGCTTCTAAAAGAGAATTAGAAGCAAGGCGGTTTGCCCCATGGACGCCAGTTGCAGCAGCTTCCCCGACAGCCCATAACCCTTTCATCGTGGTGCGCCCTTCAATATCCGTTCGTATACCGCCCATATGATAATGGACTGCTGGTGCAACAGGCATAAGGTCTGTTGAGGGATCAATATTTTTGAGCTGGCAGGATTTATAGACGGTTGGATATCGATCTTTAAAGCGTGAACCAATGGCCGTTCTGGCATCGAGAAAAGCACCATTGCCAGCGGCGATTGAGGCCGCGACGCCCCGCGCCACAATATCTCGCGGCGCAAGTTCTGCATCTTCATGAAGGTCTGTCATAAAACGATGACCTTTATTGTCCACGAGGTGACATCCATCCCCCCGCAAGGCTTCTGTGGCAAGGGGTGCAGGGTCAATGCCGAGATCAAGACCGGTCGGATGGAACTGGACAAATTCCGGATCCATAATTTCCGCACCAACACGAAGTGCCATGGCGATCCCATGACCTTGGGCAAATTTGGGGTTGGTGGTAACGGCGTAAAGACCGCCAATGCCGCCCGTTGCCATAACTGTGCGCTGGGCGCTCATCATATAGCGTTTTTGAGCTTCTATATCAAAAAGAAGGGCCCCGCGGATGCGCCCATTTTCATCTATGATTAATTCATCTGCGATTGTCCGTTCAAGGAGCGTAATATGAGAAGAGGCATGCGCCGCATCAATTAATGCTTCCATAATGGCAGCGCCTGCTTGGTCGCCTGCCACATGGACAATGCGGTGAAGACCATGAGCCGCTTCCATCCCGAGTTTTAGTTTGCCGTTTTCATCCCGGTCAAACTCCACCCCATAGCGGATCAAATCTTCTACGCGGGCCGGGCCTTCTTCTACCAAAACTTTCGCGGCGTGGAAATCCACCAAGCCAGCACCCGCTGCCATTGTATCATTAAAATGATATTCAGGCTTATCATTATCCCCAACGGCCGCGGCCAAGCCGCCTTGCGCCCAGCGCGAAGATCCGCCCCGACCAAGCTTTGCGGCGGTGATCACCGTAACAGGCATGGGGGCCATTTCTAAAGCGGTGAATAGACCAGCAAGCCCCGCGCCGATAATCAGCGTGCTGTCATTTGGAAGGGATTTCGTTTCCATAGTCACTTATGAGGGATAAGCCTCGCCTTTCGCAATATTACGATGCGTCGCTCTGAAGCGCAGCACCAGCAATATTATGTCTTGAAATTTATGCCCTGCCTTCTAAAGCGAAAATCTTTGGATTGCCATCATGCATATAGTTTTGCTGCGCGCCGCCTTTAAGGGGCAAATCAATCATACGCTGCACAGCCAGTTTCGCTTTCTCGGCCATCTCCGGCTCGACGGTTACTTCATGTTGCATGGTTTGCAGACATTCCAGAATACCGGGCAAGGTGATGCGTTTCATGTGTGGGCAAAGATTGCACGGCCTGATAAAATTTGTCTCTGGGTTTGCGATTGCCACATTGTCTGACATAGAACATTCAGTAATCAACACAACATTAGCAGGCTTTTCATCTTTAACGTAATTGGCCATGCCAGAAGTGGATCCAGCGTAATCAGCCTCAGCTAAAACATCTGGCGGGCATTCCGGGTGGGCAAGGACGATGACGCCGGGATTGCCCGCACGAATTTCTTGAATATCTTCTTTGGTAAACCGTTCATGCACTTCGCATGCGCCAGCCCATGTAATGACTTTGATGTCTGTCATGGCCGCAACATTTTTCGCAAGATATTGATCAGGGATCAGAATAACTTTGTCGACACCCCATTCACCGCAAATATGCTCAACGACTTGAACAGCGTTGGAGGAGGTACAGCAAATATCTGTTTCAGCTTTCACATCTGCCGTTGTGTTCACGTAAGTCACAACGGGAATGCCCGGATATTTTTCTTTCAACAAACGGACATCAGCACCCGTAAGCGAGGCCGCAAGTGAACAGCCTGCTCGTAGGTCTGGGATTAGAACTGTTTTTTCCGGGGAGAGAATTTTGGAGGTTTCCGCCATGAAATGCACACCCGCTTGCACGATGATTTGCGCATCGGTTTTGGCGGCCTCTTTGGCCAGCATTAAGCTATCGCCCCTGAAATCACCGACACAGGCGAAAATCTCGGGTGTCATGTAATTATGAGCGAGAATAACCGCGCCGACTTCCTTTTTGAGGTCATTAATGGCCGCAATATAAGGCGCATGCACTTCCCATTCGATCCTAGGGATAACGGATTTTACCTCGTCATAGAGATGCTCTGTTTTTTCCCGAACTTCGTCCGTGAAGGGTAAGTTGCTGATTTCACTACCAAATGCAGGCATGAAGGTCTCCTGTCTAAAACGACTACACGTTTTGTTATGCTCACTTAGAGTATATATAGGGCAGATAAGCCGACGCCACAAGGGTGCAAGGCGGAAAATATGCGATAATAGAGCGGTTTAACAGGCCTTAGGGGAAACTGATTTTCTCGCGCAAACGCGGCAAAGTTAGCCCTTGGATTGTTTTGTCTTTCCCGATCTCAAGGCTCGCGGTTTCGTTTCGCATAAACATGGCAGCAGGGCGACCGCCGGTGCCGTCACTAATTTTGCCAGAATTTATCGCGAGGCCAGAATTTTCTATTCCCCTACGGAAGTTTTGTTTGTGCAGATTAAACCCAATAATGGCTTCCACGGCGCGCTGTAATTGCAGGAGGGTGAATGTTTCTGGCATCATATCAAAAATCACGGGGCGATAGCGCAATTTGCCGCGTAGCCGGCCAATGGCTGTTGCGAGAATACGACGGTGGTCCGACGCCATGGCTTGTCCTGTTTGCTCAATAAAGTCTGGTACATCTGAAGCATTTTCGCCGCGAAAGGCTTCTGCGATGAGCCCGGCTTCATACATTAATTCATATCGATCAAGGACGCGTTCTTCCTCCCAACCAAGACCCTCAAAACCAAAAGCAAGACGCAGCCTGGGCATGCGCACTTCTTTTGCCTGCTCGGCCCATGTCGTGAGGTGCGGGAGAATAATATTTTTAAGCAATGCGGGTTCGCCGTTCCGCCAATCTTCCCACGGAAAGAAATCATACCAATCTTTCCAGCCCGTATCTTGATGGCTTACTTTTTCTAACCTCGGGGTGAGGGCGAGATAGCCTATGGAGATAATCCGTGTATCCGGCGCGCTATCTTCAAAAATGGCGCTAGGGCTTTCCCTGCCCGCATCGCCAAAAGTATAGAGTTGTTCCACATAACCAAGGGTCATATTTGTCTGGGTGGAAACAAAATCCCGCAACCCAAGATCAAATGTTCGGTGTCTTGCGGGATCAAAAGCGCCGTAAGGCAGCGCGCGTTCTTTCGTTTCTGCGCGCGTGCAAAGCACTTTGGGCGTCCCCCCCATTTTTGTCGCTTCCACGGCGGCAATCACGGCGTTCAAGCCGATAATGAGGCTGGAAGAGGAGGGCGGGTTTGTACTCATATTGAGTATATAGGGGTATTTTTAAGGCTTCGCTAGGGGGATTCTAGTGCAAGATCGCAATTTGGCCCAAGCAACCGCCATGGGGAGAGCCCATATCGTCAAGCGCATCTAACATCCGGCCATCGCGATCCAGAATTTCGTCTGCTGTGGCTGTCAGCAACAAATTGATGTCGCAACATGGGGAAGCCTCGCGGATCGCTTTGGCGATTTCTTCTTCTGATCGAGCCGGGTCTTTGGCGCAAGCAATAATGAAGGCAGCGGCGGGGGAGCGGCTAATGCCAAGTTTGCAAGTGATTAAAAGGGGTTTTGACCAATCATGATTTTGAGCGACGGACAATAATTCATTCAGCACACGCTTTATGTGATCATTGCATGTAACATCCATTGGCAGGGTCATATCTGTACAAGGCACGTCCCCAATTTCAGCACCAGAATCCGAAAAGCGAATTGCCGCGCCAGGGGCATAATCGGCAATTGCTTTAGGGACTAGGGAAGCTGGACTAATTATTATCATGGATCATATATGCACTGGTCTAGTCCAAATAACCAGTCACGAGTGGGTGAGGCGTTTGTGAGCGAAAAATCAGCGCCGCGCCGCTTTTTCGCATGCCGTGTTTAATATAGTGAAGCGTTTCATAAAGAGAGCATGGCTTTCTTCCGCATTAAGCGCCGTAATTTTAAGCGGGGCAATATTGCGGGGCAGGCCGAACAGCTTCTTCGCTTCCTCCGCTGAAAACCCGGCAATTTGCTGCGCTTCAAAATAAGCACAGATCCGGTCAGCGCGCTTTATGGTTTGCGCGATTGTTTTTGGCAAATGCGGGGGCAGGCCAAAGCGAATGTGAATGGCTTGCTCCAACCCATCTTCGATTTTTTTATATTGCGCGCCAAGGGCCGCTTTAAACGGCGAGATCATATCACCAATGACAAATTCAGGGGCATCATGAATAAGAGCCGCCAATTGCCATTTGGCAGGCCAGTTTGGGGCAAGGCGCTGGCATAGGTCTTCAACGATGACGGAATGTTGCGCGACATTAAAAGGCAAAGACCCCGTCGTCTGCCCGTTCCAGCGGGCCACGCGCGCAAGCCCATGAGCGATGTCTTCGATTTCAATATCAATTGGGGACGGGTCTAAAATATCCAAGCGCCGACCAGACAACATACGTTGCCATGCGCGGGGCACCCCATTTTTGATGTCAGCTTTAGCCATATAGCTCGCCTAACATCGATTTTAGAGTGTGACAATGATATTTGGTTTATGCCTCGAGGTTCAGGCTGAATCTTTTTTGATGATCGCTGTTTGGCGCGTCGTCCAATCCGCCAGCAGGGTTTCAATTTTTTGTTTTTTGACCGGTTTCGTCAAATAATCGTCAATGCCAGCCGACAAGAAACGTTCTCTGTCGCCGGGCATAGCATGCGCGGTTAAAGCAATAATCGGCACAGCTGGCGCGCCCGTTCTGGCTTCGTGAGATCGAATGGCTTTGGTGGCTTCCATGCCATCCATATTTGGCATGGAAATATCCATAAGAATGGCAGCATAATGATTATTTTGTGCCTTGGCCAAAGCGATGGCCCCATCTTCCGCAAATTCAATTTTGTACAAGGTTTGATCAATCATATTCTCAATCACCATGCGGTTCACAAGATTGTCTTCAGCGACCAAAATGGAGAGACGTTCTTTTGTTTTCGAGGTGCCATCCGCTGTTGCGTCATGAGATCGCTTTTCTGCTTCCACAATATTTTTGAGATCGCGCAAGTTTTTGTCGCCAATTGCTTTGGTCATTGCGCTTTTTAAGAGGGAAGATTTGGCAGGTTTTGTTAGGACATCAGCAACTTTCAGAGCCTGAAACCCTTGTATCACATTGGTATCATTGACTGATGATAATGTAATAACATCGAGATGGGAAAATTCGGCTGTCTCGCGCATCTGCTTTAGAAAGGCAAGTCCATCCATTTCTGGCATGTGATAATCAAGCAAAATCAGAGAGGGCAGGCTATTTTCCTTTGCGCCTTTTTGCAGCAAGGACAAGGCGTCTTTGCCACTTTCCACAGCAAGCGGCACAGATCCCCAATTGAGAAGCTGTTCTGTTAAAATTTGTCTGTTTACAGAATTATCATCTATGATGAGAACTTTGATACCATTCAGTTCTCCTGCATTAATCTCAGGCAATTCTGCTGACGCGCTGATGGGCAATTCGACGCAAACCGTAAATGTGGAGCCATAGCCAAGCTTTGATTTAACTTGGACATCTCCGCCCATGGCTTGAACAAGGCTTTTGGTGATAGAAAGTCCTAAGCCTGTGCCGCCATATTGCCGCGTTGTTGACCCTTCTGCTTGGGTAAATTGATTAAAAATCGTCTCAAGCTTATCGGCAGGAATGCCTATACCCGTATCAACAATATCAATATTCAGCTTGGCTTTTTCTTTTTTCTGATGCCCGCTGATTTTGATTAAGACATTGCCTTCAAGTGTGAATTTAATCGCGTTGCCGACAAGGTTCGTCATAATCTGACGCAGGCGTCCAGCATCGCCAATCAACATCGGAGGTAGCTGATGGTCATATTGAACCATCAACTCTATGCCTTTGTCTCTTGCGGTGGTGCCTAATAGATTTGCAACATCTTCTGCTGCTTCATGAAGAGAAAAGGGAACAGGGTCCAATTCAAGCATACCCGCTTCAATTTTTGAAAAGTCCAGAATGTCGTTGATGATGGTCAATAAAGCAGAGCCTGAATCATAAACCGTATTGGCGAAGCTTGCTTGTTTGTCCGATAGATCAGATTCTAGCAGGAGTTCTGTCATGCCCAAAACCCCGTTCATCGGGGTTCTGATTTCATGGCTCATATTGGCCAGGAATTGTGATTTAGCGATATTTGCCGCTTCTGCTGCTTTGCGAGATTCTTGTTCTGCTTGTTGAGCCAGAGCGAGTTCTTTATTGCTTTTCTCTAGCGCTTTTTTGCTTTTGAAAATTTCATCATGAATGATTGACGCATCATTAGAAGTGTCCGCCAGCACAGAAAATAAAATGATCATGACACAGACAACAGGTATAAAAGCAGCTGTACCAAAAGAGACAAAGAGGAAAATAGCTGCAGAGAAGCAATAATATTTGCAAGCGCCAAGAGCATATAAAAATGCGCCGCTATAGCTAGAGAAAACTAAATAGAAGCCGCAACACAACATGGTCATGCCCGCAAGATCCGCATAGGGCTCATTCGACAAGAAAGCCAGAGTCGGGGCGATGGCCCAAATTAGAGTATACGCTTCACCAAACAGTTTTTTTCGGAAGGAAGGCGTGTTTGCCCCTTCGCCTGCTCTATGTTGCTGGCGTTCCAAATAGGATTTAATGATAGCCATTCCATAGGTTGATCCAAGCCACAAAGCGGCATGTCCAGTATCAATTGTGGCGAATAGACCCAACCCGAAAACGGAAATAATAATGAAGCGCGCCCATTGGGTGCGTAAATAAGCCGTAGAAACGAGAGAAATAATTTCTGCCGTTTTTTGCTGAGACGATTGCGCTTGTGACGTTTCGTCTTCTTCGGTTTTAGACTCAGTATGTGAGCTGTGGTTTTCCATTATAACCTCAAATATGAGGCATTTATGAATGGAGATGGTGAAGGTTGCGTTAATCTTTGGGTAAAGAATATAGCTGAATCTGTTTTATTTTGAGACCAGAGCAGCAGGTTCGCGCATATCTTCGATCCAATCGCGCTGTTGCTTGAAACGCGCTAAATCTTTCCCTTTCAGGCTTTGACCGCGAGAGACATCAAGGGTCATCGGATTAACCTGACGACCTCTTTTAAGAACTTCATAATGCAAATGAGGCCCTGTAGATCGACCCGTAGTGCCGACATATCCAATGATTTGGCCCTGTTCGACGGATTTACCTTTTCTAATGCCTTTGGCAAAGCCTTTAAGATGGGCATAAGCCGTCTCATACCCATTTGCATGTTTGATTTTCACATAATTGCCAAAAGAACCAAAGCGATTGGCACGCATGATCTTGCCGTCGCCTGCCGCCATGATAGGGGTGCCGCGGCGAGCGCCAAAATCCACGCCTTTATGTTGCTTTGTATACCCCAAAACAGGGTGTTTGCGTCTACCAAAACTGGACGTGACACGCGCACCTTCAATAGGCGTTTTCATCAGTAGGCGTTTGGCGCTTTGCCCTTCGGCGTCAAACCATCTGACACGGTTATTCACCGTATACCGATAATATCCTTTTTCGCGACGCCCTGCTTTCCAGCTTAATCGACCATATACAACATCGCCATATCGAACGAGATTGCCATATTCGTCATAATAGACCTCAAATACAGCGCCAAATTTGTCTCCCCGGCGAATGTCTCTTTGGAAGTCGACATCATATAAAAAGAGGTTTGCTAATTTGGCAATAATCTCATTTGGCACGCCCACGGCGCCCGCGCTGGCAAATAATGATGAATTGATAGAACCAGAAACACTGGCATATCGCAATTCAGCTTTGGGTTTAATGAGCTGGGACGTATAGCCATTAGGCGTTTTTGTAACGGAAATAAGGCTACCAGCTTTTTGCGCTATTTCTAAAGAAAGAATGTCGAGGTGACTGGTATCTGCTAGAGGGGTTGTGCGAAGCGTAAAAGCCATGCCGGGTCGTAATCGGCGTACACTGAGTTTTTTATTTAAAGCATTGGCAACATCCCGGATTGTATCTGTATGAATACCAATCCTGATCATGGCGTCAGAAAGAGTTTCAGACTTTCCAAGGGTCAAAACTGTTGTGGGCGCAATTTCATCATCGGATATTTGGGTGGGTTGATCGGGCGTAAGGCTGAAAATCGGGTCTCGGCCGCCTGTAAAATCCATTAAGTCGGAGAAACTTTCCAACTTATCCTCTGCCACAAATTGAGCCGACAACCGAATGGGTTTGGCAATTTTTTGGCTATAACTCAACCGCGCCTGTTGTTGCGCCCGAAATCTGACAGGTGGTTCTGGTTTCAACCGTGGCCAAGTTCGTTTTGACCCGCTGGGTAAAATGGCGATTTCAAGAGGCGGCTCGGCTTGGCGCAAAGCTGACAAAGCAGGCGCTGGGTCCGTGGACAAACGAGGAAGAGGCGGCAAGGCATTTTTTAGAACCTCAGGCGCAAGATCAAAATGCGACCGATCTGTGATCACAAATTCAACTTTTGGCGGCGCTTCATTACTCGCACGCAAAAGCGGCGGCGGCACGGCGTTTTCCCCGCTGGTTTCAGTCGACAAGGGCGGCGCCACAATCGTCGCTTCAATCGCCGTCGTATCGCGCAAACTATTGGTGACGAAATCAACAGCGACAAATATCATTACCCCCAGAAATAGGATGAATGATAGCAGCGGCGTGATACGGGAAATTAAACGAGCAGAAGCCGGTTCTTGGCCAGCGGTGGTCTGTACCACGTCGCCATCCACCAGGAGATCTCCCTGCTGATTTGCCATATTCATATTACCTAGATCAGCCATGCCCAGATATCACGCAAGACTCATGCTCATTTCGAGGAATTTGTTAACGATGGCCTATCATGCAGAAGCAGGGCAGGGCGAGTCAAATAAATGACTGTTCATTTTCATGAACTTAACGGTTTGCGGCGTATCGAGCCGTTTTCGGGCGTTGATCAAATCTCACGTCAGATGATCTAAAAATCTCACGTCACGGCACCGAATCGTCGCATTGGATATTTAACCAGCCAATAGCGCCATCGAACGCTAGGGCGTTACAGAAATTTCCCGCTTCGGGAGCGTATTTGAGAGAAAGCAGTCAGATGAATAACTTAATGGACGCGGTATCCCTATCCTCCCTTTTGGCTTCTCGCCTTTGTCATGATTTGATTAATCCGGTTGGTGCTTTGAGCGCTGGTCTTGAGATTATGGAAGAAGAAACGGACCCTGAAATGCGGGCTGAAGCTGTTAAGCTCATCCGCAATTCAACGGAGAAATCTGTTGCCCTGCTGTCCTTTGCCCGTATGGCCTATGGCGCTGGCGGCGGCCTTGGGGCTGAGATTGACCTTGCGGATGCCAAGCACTGTTCGGAGCAGCTTTATAAGCACGTCAAAGCTGATCTTGAGTGGCGTTTGGCCCCCGGCATGGCCCCGAAAAACTACGTGAAAGCCGTCATGAATATGACCATGCTAGCGGCAGATAGTGTGCCACGGGCCGGCAGTAAGGTCATTGTGCAAGGAGACCTCAACCGCGTGCTCATCATTGCGGAAGGCGCACGGGCGAAGATTAAGCCTGAGTTGAAAACAGCTCTTGGGGCAGATGCATCAAGCTTGGAAGCCAAGCAAACCCCAGCCTTTATCACCTCCTTAATCGTCGGGGAAACGGGCGGTAAGATCATCTGTGAAGAGGTGAATGAAACCCGCGTTGAATTTACCCTTTCTTTTGCCAGCTAGACAAATGCCCCCTAAGCGCTTGTATTGTCATTATATATTCTTAGGAATATTTAAACTGATCCTTAGCGTTTAGCGTATATGGTGACTTCTTGAGGGCTTCAAACCTTTGGGGAAAAACCATGGCTCAATGTCTAGTAATTGATGATTCTGATGTAATTCGCTTCGTTCTTAATCGTATTTTGGATCGGTTAGGTCATACCGCGCATGATACGAAGGATGTCGCAGAAGCAGTCGAAAAATGCACGAATGAAGATATTGATGTGATCTTCCTGGATTGGGATATGCCCGGTCTTCAAGCATTGGATTTTCTAAAATCCTTGTCCGAGCTTCCAGAAGACAAGAAGCCTGAAATCATTCTCTGCGCGACGGAAAATGACGTTAAGCAGTTTTCCTTGGCGAAGTCCGCCGGGGCGGCACATCACATTCTGAAGCCGTATGACGTAACCAGCATTCGTTCTATTATGAAACATGTTGGTCTGCATCAACCTGGCGAAGTTGAATCTATGGAAAATATGCCTCCTTTAGTATCTCAGGCCCAAGCTGGCTAGTCATTGTTGCGATGCAACATTTTTGAGGTTGGCAACGACTTTGCTATGTTCTAGCTTTGGCGCAAATAGGCGTTTTTAGAGCGAGAAAAATTATGGCCGATGCCAGTAATCCAGTATTTGAAATTTCTGCCAAAACAGAGGCGAAAATCGTCCAAAGCGATACGCCTTATTTGGCGATGACAGGCGCCGATGGAACGGCGCCTTTCAGTTTTGAGCAAGAGCAGAATTTGGATCAAGGCAAAGAGCTGGCTGAAGCCTATGCGAGCAATGCGCCTTTCCCGCATATTGCGATTGATAATTTTTTGCCGCCAGAAGTGCTGCAATATTGCTTGAAGAATTTCCCGCAAAAACTTGGCGCAAATGGCGAGGCTTTTGATCGGGCGCAAGAACGTTTTAAAGCCAGTTTTAATCCAGATGTAATGGAGCCGGGGTTGCGATCGCTTTTCTATGCGTTCAACTCGATGCCTTTCATTCGCTTCGTCGAAAATCTGACGGGCATTAAGGGGCTTATTCCCGATCCTTATTTTATGGGCGCAGGCTTCCATGAAATTGGGCAGGGGGGACATTTGTCCATGCATGCTGATTTTAATCATCATAAGCCAATGAATGTTGAGCGCCGTGTGAACTTACTGATTTATCTGAATGAGAATTGGGAAGCGGAATATGGTGGGCAATTGGAGCTTTGGGACCAAGGCATGAAGAATTGCGTTCAATCCATCATTCCAAAATTCAATCGCTGTGCAGTTTTCTCGACCACAAGCGAGAGCTGGCATGGCAACCCACAACCCGTCAATCACCCAAAAGGTCAGAACCGTCGATCCATCGCGCTGTATTATTATACCTCCACTTGGGACGATGAAAAGGTCACGAAAACCACGGACTTTAGAGCGCGACCAGGCACGGAAGATAAGCGCGACTGGTATGTCAAAAGTAATGAGTTTTACGACGAATATCTCCCTCCCTTTGTGGCGCGCAAAATGAAGAAGCTGAACCACAAAATTGTAAACCGTAAAAAAGACTAAGCCGGTTCACTCCGTTTCTTCTTTTCTGCGCATACGCAAAACAACATGATCCATAATAATAACCCCGCCTGAAGAGGCGGGGTTAAATTAATTTCGTAAGGAAGAGGGAGGCTTATGCAGCGCCAACTTCTTCAGCTGGATCGCGCAAGACATAGCCGCGGCCCCAAACTGTTTCGATGTAATGTTCGCCAGATGTCGCAGAAGCAAGCTTCTTGCGCAATTTACAGATGAACACATCGATGATTTTCAATTCTGGTTCGTCCATGCCGCCATATAGATGGTTCAGGAACATTTCCTTTGTAAGGGTCGTGCCCTTGCGCAGGGAAAGCAACTCAAGCATCTGATATTCTTTACCGGTTAGGTGAACGCGCTGACCTGCAACGTCGACTGTCTTGGCGTCGAGGTTTACGGTCAAATTGCCGGTAGTGATCACAGATTGGCTGTGGCCTTTAGAGCGGCGCACAATAGCGTGAATTCTGGCAACAAGCTCGTCTTTGTGGAATGGCTTGGTCATGTAATCGTCAGCACCGAAGCCGAGGCCGCGCACTTTATTTTCAGTGTCGCCCATACCCGTTAGGATAAGGATCGGTGTGTTGACTTTTGCAACACGAAGCGATTTCAAAACATCGAAGCCAGTCATGTCAGGCAGGTTCAGGTCGAGCAAAATGATATCGTAATCATAAAGCTTGCCGAGATCGACGCCTTCTTCCCCTAAATCAGTTGTGTAACAGTTGAAGCCGTCAGACTTCAGCATCAATTCGATGCTCTGTGCTGTCGCGCCGTCATCTTCAATTAGCAATACGCGCATCTTCTTCGTCTCCTGAAATTTATAATAGGCAGCCCCCTAATCACGCCGCCCCGGTGTATATTGATGAGCAAACAATAACGTTAATTTACTTTCGTAATTATTAACGCCGGTAAGAAAGTCTGCCTTTTTACGCACGTACTTTAATTTTCTGACAAGAAGATTTAAACTATACCCATTGATTTTGTTCAATAAAATGGACTTCTCTTTACTTCGAGAAAAATGCAATGGTTACGGTCTTCATCTTTGAGCGGCGCCGTTCTCACCATGAAGTGTGAACAGATAATGCTCATTTGTCTTGAATTTAGAAAGAACCGCTTCGCGATTCCTGTAAACCGCAAGAGGGCTTTTTTTTAAACAAAAGGTTAATTTTTTTTTGACTCAACGAAAGACTCTAGACTCGACCCTTTCCTGAAAGAGTACATTTCGCCTCAAACAGCCCAAAACCCCGGCAAAGCGAGCGCTTCCCGGTTGATAACCGTAATTTTGCGTAGCAAAAATACGGGGGTTAGCGGCTCTCGTCGTTTTCTTCGAAAACGCCTGCCGCCTTGTCCTTTATTTTCGCTGCGCGAAATTAAAGAGGATGGGCGCGAACGTCAT
>CALLVA010000002.1 GCA_938010655.1 uncultured Parvularculaceae bacterium
AACTTGCTTCTTACAAATCTGGCCGAGACGGGCGTTTGCTCGTTGTCTCAAAAGACTTAACCCGGTGTATTGAAGTCGATGGTATTGCGCCAACGCTTCAGGGCGCGTTGGATAATTGGGCCAAAGCAGAGCCGCAATTGCGCGCTGTCTATGAAGATTTGAATG
Organism: uncultured Parvularculaceae bacterium; assembly: GCA_938010655.1. GTDB lineage: Bacteria > Pseudomonadota > Alphaproteobacteria > Caulobacterales > Parvularculaceae > CALLVA01. The sequence goes on from CALLVA010000002.1 coordinate 166, forward strand.
CAAACCCTAAATCTGGTGTCTCTTTTGACGAGCGCAAATGTCATTCTCCTTTGCCCCGATCTTATCAGTGGGCAGATGGATCAGCCTATATTAATCATGTGGAATTAGTGCGCAAAGCAAGAGGCGCGGAAGTGCCTGAAAGCTTTTATCATGACCCTCTAATGTATCAGGGCGGATCTGATACATTTCTAGCGCCCCATGACCCCATTATCATGGCAGATACGGCTTGGGGTATTGATATGGAAGGCGAAGTTGGGGTGATCACAGATGATGTGCCCATGGGCGTTTCTGTTGAAGAGGCGGCTGACCATATTAAGTTGGTTTTGTTGATCAATGATGTGTCTTTGCGTGGGTTGATTCCCGGCGAATTGGCCAAAGGATTCGGGTTTTTTCAATCAAAACCATCTTCGGCATTTTCACCCATTGCGGCGACCCCGGATGAATTGGGTGCGCATTGGCAGGACAGTAAACTTCATTTGCCGCTCAATGTTGATTATAATGATAAGCCCTTTGGCCGGGCTGAAGCTGGGATCGATATGACGTTTAATATGGCCGAGCTTGTGGCCCATGCCGCGAAAACCAGAGCCTTGGGGGCGGGCGCCATCATTGGATCAGGCACTGTTTCAAACAAACTTGATGGCGGGCCGGGCAAACCCGTTGCTGAGGGGGGGGTAGGCTATTCCTGCATCGCCGAAATTCGAATGATCGAAACGATTGAGAGCGGCAAACCAGAAACGAATTTTATGCAATTCGGAGACCGCGTTAAAATTTGGATGGAAGATGAAGACGGCAAATCGATTTTTGGCATGATTGATCAGACTGTCGAGCAATATAAATCATAATATGACCCAGACGGATGACTTTAAGCTAAAAGAGTTTTTGCCTTATCGTTTTGCTGCGATCACAGAACGCATGAGCCGCGCTTTCGCTAAGTCTTACGCTGAGAAATATGATCTCTCCATTGCGGAGTGGCGCGTTATGGCGACCTTATTATCTGCCCCCTCCATGAAAGCAAAGCAGGTCGCGTTGCAAACGCCTTTGGATAAGGTGAGCGTGAGCAGGGCGGTTAAAACCTTGGATCAGCGGCGCTTGGTGGAACGGCAAGATGATCCAGAAGATGGCCGCGCACAACTTCTATCCTTATCTAAAAAGGGCCGAGAAGTTGCTTTAGAGATTGCGAAAATGGCCTTGGCTTTTGAAAATAAAATTTTTGGGTCTTGGGATGAGGCCGCACGAGACAAGCTCTTGGGGGCTTTGGATCAGCTGGAAGCAATAGAAGATCAAAACTTGTTTTAAGAAGTCATAGCCGAATGGGCAGAGCTTTGCGTAAGATGATTTCTGAAGTGGTGATATCACAGTCATAACAGAGCAATTCAACCCCTGCCGCCGCTGCGTCTCGTAAGCCTTGAGCATAAGCCGGGTCTAAGTCTTCTGCTGGGGAAAAGGCATTGCAATCTGTGCGCTGAACAATATAGAGCATCACCGCGCGGTGACCTTGATGGACCATATTGATCAATTCGCGCAAATGTTTTGCGCCCCGTGTTGTCACGCAATCTGGAAACTCAGCTAATCCGTCTTCCCGACGTCGCAAATGCACATTTTTGACCTCAACATAGCAAGTGCCTTTGCGGGCATCTTCCAGCAAAATATCGATACGAGATTTTTCTTCGCCATATTTTACCTCCGTGCGCAAAGTTTCATATCCTGCAAGTTCAGGAATTGCCCGGCGGTTCATGGCTTCTGCCGCAATTTTGTTTGGATTATTAGTGTTGATCCCAATCAATGTTGGCGGATCAAATTCTGTGACTTCCACAAGTTCCAAGGAGTAGGGCAGTTTCCGGGCTTTGTTTGGGCTGAGGGAAATCCAACACCGCGCCCCTTCTGGTGCAACGCCCATCATGGAGCCGGGATTGGCGCAATGCACTGTGATCTCACTGCCATCGGACAAGGCCACATCCGCTAAAAATCTTTTATAGCGCCGCAAAAGCCGGGCTTCGGTCAGGGGAGATTGAAAATGCATACGTTTACATCACGGATTGGTGAAAAGACTTAGGCTCATTGCCATGGTCCTGACACAAATGCACGGTGGAATGAAGCCCTAGCGCGAGAAAAAGTGCGATAGCAAAAAGGAGAAAGAAAATGCATAAATCCCTATTCATCCTTACCGCGACAGTTTTCAGCCTGTCGGCCTGTGCGAGTTATCAGAATAATCCAAACACATATGAAAATGCTGCAAAAGGCGCCGTGATCGGAGCCGTGGCAGGAGCCGTCATTGGCAATAATACTGGCGATGGCGACGCAGAGCAGGGCGCTGTTGTTGGCGCGGTGATCGGCGCAGCCGCTGGTGCATATGATGGCTGTAAAGAAGACGGCAATTGCGAAACTGAACGCAGGCGCTCTCGCAGATACTAGATTTACTCAGGTGTCTCAAGACACAAACAATTGAACGGCCCATGACCCTGTTTATATCGAAAATAAACAGGGTTATCTTTCATGAAAGGTGCAACCTCGTCTTTTTCAGATAAGACGACAGTGTTCACATCCACGGGCCATTCAATCCCCACATCAGGGTCGTTCCAGCGGACAGCCCCTTCGTGATCCCGGTCATAATAGCCATCAACCTTATACTGAACTTCAGCATCTGGCGTGAGTGTGCAATAAGCATGAGCAAAACCATGGGGCACCAGCAATTGTTGCCAATTTTCCGCAGAAAGTTCTACCGCCACATGTTGGCCGAAAGTCGGAGAGCCAACGCGAATATCTACGGCAACATCCAAAATTGACCCACGCGTGCAGCGGATTAGTTTTGCTTGAACATTTTTGCCGAATTGAAAATGCAGCCCGCGTAATACGCCTTGTTGCGCAGAATAAGCATGATTATCCTGTCGAAATTCAATATCAATCCCGGCAGCTTGTAGCGCATTATTTTTGAACGTCTCAGAAAAAAAACCGCGATCATCCCCAAATTTCTGGGGCGTGATCAATTTGACATCTTCGATTTTCGTGGCTTCGATTTTCATCTTTGGGGGACCTTTATTTTTGAGCGTCCAAATATTTTGCCATTTCAGCGGCAGCGCTCATTAAATGATA
>CALLVA010000003.1 GCA_938010655.1 uncultured Parvularculaceae bacterium
GATCCCAAATCGAGGGGCAGACAGAATTTCCACTTGGCGGTCAATTTCGTCTGTCCGTCCCGTCATCAATAAATGCGTGGGGGCCGTTAGGCCGAGGCTGCTGGCGCTATCTGGCGCATCGCTGACTTGGCCATCTGTCAAAAGGAAAACGCCCCCCAGCTGACTGCGCGGCACATCGGCCAAGGCCAGCGCAAGTGTTTCGCCAAGCCGGGTCTCATCAAAGCCAGTGACATCGACTTCGCGAATATCGATATTCCCAAGGCCTTCCAGGCGTTGGACCAATGTTTCTGCTGCGGTGGTCGTGGCGGTGTTGCGGCCATCCAGTTGTTGGCTGGCACTATCATCTTTAAGGACAATCGCGATATCCGGGAGCGACGTTGTCTCCTCGCTGCGCAGGGTTGGTTTGCCCACAAGGCTCAACAAACAAAGAGCGGCGATTAGACGAAAAATACCGCCTGCGGGCGCGCGGAGAACCCCATAAATCGCGATGAGTAAAACGAATGCTGCCAAAGGCCAAAACAAGCTGAGTGGCAAAGCAGGGAGAAAGCTGATCTGATTTAGCATCATTCAGCTCCCAATTTTTCCAGAAGTTTGGTCACATGGACCTGATCCTCTTTATAATTTCCAGTGAGCGCAATCATCGCCATATTGATACCTGCGCGATAGGCGGTTTCACGCGTGAAGCCTTGGCGACGGCCCATGGGGCGCAGCGGCATACCGTTGGCATTTGTGGCCCATGCGGCGGCCCAATCCCGTCCGCCAATAATAATGGAGGTCACCCCATCATTGCCATTTGAGCCTGATAATGCATTGCGAGCTTCAACCCAGACAGGCCCGCCATTATTGCGCCCCGGCAGGTCTTGCATTAAATAAAACGATTTCCCTAAAACATGATCTGCTGGCAGGGGCTCCAAAGGCGGGATGTTCATTTGTTCGAGAATTTGCCGCAAAGTTGAGCCTTCAGGGGAGAGCTGTCCTGTGGCGGCGCGTTCTCCGTCGGCTGTATCAATGATCAATAACCCCCCACTGGCCATAAAGCGTTCCAGCTTAGCCAAAGCCATTTCGCTAGGCACCGGGGTGCTTTCGCGCACAGGCCAATAAAGCAGGGGATAGACATTGATGTCGTCGCGCTCGAGGTCGATGCTGATGGCTTTCTCTGGCTCTACAGCAGTGCGTCTGTTCAATTCATAAGTGAGACCGTTCAACCCTGCTTCAGCCAATGTGTCGACGCTACTATCCCCGGTTATGATATGACCAAATCGCATAGCTTCTGCGGTTTCTAGCGCTTTTGGATCAATCGGGCGGCGTGATTGAGCATTGGCGGTGCTGGCCAACATGATCGGCATCAAACACACACAAAGCATCAAAGCGCCGGCAGCATTTGCGCGTTGGGGTAAAAGTTTGCCCTGCATCTTCAGCGCGATAAGGGCGTCTACCGCCAATAAAAGCGCGGCGATCATAAAGAACCATGGGGCCAATTCTTGGGGCGGTGTGCCAGTATAGCTCCGCTGGTTCATGCCATTATAAATCCCGGTATCTTCCAAATTAACGAGTTGCGTTTTTGACGTGACAGCATTGATTGCCAGCGGCGTATCAGGGCTACCATAAAGCCCGGGGGGCGCCTGCGGTGTACCAGTATCTAGGGCATTCAAGGTGGTAACAGGATTGATCCCGGCTGGTGGGCGGGCATATCGTCCAAACCCATCCAACATGCGCAAAGGGGCGAAAGTTGTCTCTGGATCAGCTCTGGAAAGCCCGCCCGGTGCAAGCGTGATAATGCGGCGAAGCATGTCCACAAAGACACCGGAAATCGGCAAGTCGGACCAACTGGGCGTTGCCGTAACATGAACCAAAACGATCAGCCCATTTTCTTGTTTCTTGGCGGTGACCAAGGGCGTGCCATCACTAAGATAAGCCCAACTTCGTGTGGCAGTTTCCGTGCCGGGGCGGGCCAACACTTGGCGGCGAATTTCGAGAGATGTGTCTGGCTTTAAGTCGGCAAAAGGACTGTCTTTAGAAAAGTCGCCCATTCGCTGGGGCGTTTCCCATGTTAAGGCCCCGCCAAATGCTCTTCCGCCGCCGCGCATCGGCACCGGCAATAAAGCTGGCTGACTGGCGGACCCAATGACGCTATCGGCCAAAGCCGGACCAGAGAAGCGCAATAAAATGCCGCCTTCATCGACCCAATTCTCAAGCGCTGCCACATCGGTTAGGCGCAAGCGGCCAACATCATCCAGCACGATCACGTCGGTCCCGCTCTTAATCAATCCTTCAATGGTGTCGCCTGAAAAAAGCGCATAAGGCGCAAGGGCTTGGCGAATATAATAAGCGCCATCTAAAAGAGAGCTTTGGGCAAAGTCTTCTCCTTCGGCTAGCCCAACTCGGACCCGGCGTGCGCTGGCATCTACCAATTGTACCCCGCCTGCCGATGCAGCCCCATCAAGCCGTATCGCGGCGATTTCATTGCGCAGGCTGAGTGGCAAGTCCAAAGGGAGGGCAAGGCTGCGTTGTTCCGCAAGGAGGGTGCCTTTAACTGCCGCCAGAAAACGCCCGTCTCCAGCCGTGACTGTCAGGCTTACTTGGCGATCTTCCTCGGCGGCAGCGGCAGCCAAGACTGTCGCTTCAAGCTGATCCGCTTGATAGCGCAAAGGGGCGAGAGCCAGAACATTATTTGGCGTGTCGCGCCAGACCGTAATGTTCCCCAGGCGTGCCAGAGCGCGGTTCATAATTGTCCCTGAAAAACCATTATCAGTCGCTGTTTCATCACTTAGCCAGAAGATGTCTGGCTTCGTTTCTGATTGGTCGGCAAGGCGGTCACTCATTAGGGCCAGGGATTGCACAAAAGCTGCTCGGTCTGCCGCAAAAGGGCGAGGGTCTATGGTTTGCGCAAGCCGATTGAGGTCTGCGCCTGCCATGGGGCCTAATATGGATTGCTCTTCATTCCCAGCGCGGCGCGGGGTCGTGGTCATGAGCCAGACTTCCCGTTGATCTCTTGTCGCTTCAGCAGCAATTGTCGAGAGTGCTTTTTCGCGTTCGCGCCAGTTTGGTGCCGCCGCCCAACTATCATCCAGCACAACGATGACCGGGCCGCTCGCGCTACCCTCCGTTAGAGCATTTCGAATCGGACCAGCCAGCGCAATAATCGCGAGGGCTAAGGCAAATAGTCTCAGTAATAATAGCCACCATGGCGTTCTGGAGGGGGTTTGCTTCTCATTCTTAAGGTCGCGCATGAAGAACGTGCCGGGGAAAATTCGGCGTTTTGGGGTCTGGGGGGTGGCGCGTAACAGGAGCCACAGGAGCGGTAGCACCAAAAGAGCGATTAAAATTAAGGGAAATGTGAAGGAAAGATTATTAAGCAATTGATTAAGCTCCTTTTTCGGGAGCTAAAGACCGATAAATGCCAAGCAAGGCCGTTGCTGCAGGCTCAGCCGTAGCATGGCTGATAAATTGCCATCCCAGATGCCCACATAGGTCTTTGATATAACTTTGATGGGCTTCGAATTTTGCTTTGTAACTGGTGCTCAAAGCCTGTGCATCACCAAAAAGATAGGGCGTGCTTTCGGCCTGTTCTCTAAACTCGGTTCGACCTTTAAAAGGGAAAACGACTTCAGCCGGGTCTAGGACTTGGACCAACACGCCATTTACCTGATGAGAAGCCGCGGCCCGAAGGGCTTTTTCGATTTGCTCAACAGGGGTGAAAAAATCACTTAAAAAGACACCTGATCGCGGACCATGACCGGGCATTAGCGGCAATATACGAGGGTGGTTTGTCTCAGATGTTGGAGACGGAATTGTTTCCAGCGCCATGACAAACCGGTCCACAGCGCCGCGACCGGTAAAAATTTGCGGGGCATAAGAAATCAACCCCACGCGCTCACCGCCCCGGCTCAAAAGCGCGCAAAGGGCTGTGCTCAATACGTCAATACGCCGCTGTTTTGTTGGTCGTTTTTTGATGGCTGAAGTGTAGTCGTGACTTGGGTGATTATCCCGCCAGATCCAAACAGTGGCTGCTGTTTCCCATTCTTTTTGCCGGATGAATAGTCGATCTTGGCTTCTGGCAGATTGTCGCCAATCAATTTGGCTTCGTTCGTCTCCGGCCATATAGGGTCTGAACTGCCAGAAGCTCTCTCCAGTGCCTGCGCGTCGCCGTCCATGATCTCCCGCCATCAAGGTCGCAGCAACCTTCAACGCTTCCACTTGTAAGGGAGGCAACGCAGCGGCTTGCGCTTCGGCATCTTGCCGAAGGTCTGTGATAGAAGAGGAAGCAGGCAATGTGACCATCGGCGGTGGGGCTCCTATAAGATACGGTCAACAAGCGCAGCGATCACTGTGTCCGTCGTGTGCCCTTCTGCTCTTGCGGCGAAGCTTAGAGCCATGCGGTGGCGCAGGATCGGCGCGGCAAGAGCGCTCACATCTTCTAGCGTTGGGGCAGGGCGGCCATTCAACAAAGCCCTTGCGCGCACTGCAAGGCTTAGTGCTTGCGTCGCTCTAGGGCCGGGGCCCCAAGCAATACGTTTTTGTAACTCATCTTCAGTTTCGTGATCTGATGGTCTTGCAGCGCGCACCAATGCGAGAATTGCGTCAATCACTTTTTCGCCAATGGGCATTTCACGCACCAAGGCTTGTGCTGCCAATAATTCATCCGCTGAGAAGACTGGGCTCAAAGTGACTTTCTTGGTGCCCGTCGTGGCAGACAGCATTTTTCTTTCTGCCTCTTCCGGCGGATAATCAATATTTATCTGCAAGAGAAAACGATCGAGCTGAGCTTCTGGTAAAGGGTATGTCCCTTCTTGTTCAATTGGATTTTGAGTGGCTAAAACGTGGAATGGCTCAGGCAAGGGGCGGGTCTCGCCAGCGACAGATACTTCTTTTTCCTGCATCGCCTGAAGCAACGCAGCTTGGGTTCGTGGGCTGGCGCGGTTAATTTCGTCGGCCATCAAGAGCTGACAAAAAACAGGGCCTTTAATAAAGCGGAACGCTCTTTTGCCAGCTTCATTTTCATCCAGCACTTCTGCGCCGAGCACATCGGTTGGCATTAAATCTGGCGTGAACTGGATGCGTCGATCTTCCAGCCCCAAAACTGTTGCGCAGGAGGTGACCAATAAGGTCTTCGCTAATCCAGGCGCGCCAACAAGCAAGCCATGCCCGCCAGCGAGAACCGCTGTGAGAACTTGGTTGATGACATCCTCTTGACCGAACACAACCTGCCCAAGAGCTTCTCGTGCCTCGTGCAACTTTTTCGCGTGAATCGTGAATTGATCCAGCAATGCTTGGTCGGTTTCAACTTGGGCGGTGTCACTATCCATCGTCATATATAAAAGTCCATTCTCGATTCGGGCTCGTTTTAGGGCGTGTCGTTCTTCCAATGTAACGGCATATTTACAGCTCAGTGCTTAATTTGTGGTCTGTCTGGTGCAATTTGACAACGGCTGAGGCACCAAATGGACATAACTTCATGAAGCCTATTGCAACTTTCGCTGTACAGGCCAAGATAGAAATAAGTTAAGATATCACGTTAGAAGGGTGGGCACTCATGGTTGAGCCAAAGAAAAAACTTTCAGTATGGGGGTTCTTAAAAGGAGCGTTCAAAGTCGTTATTGGCTTGTCGCTGTTTTTACAGTCTCTTTTGTTCTTCATCGTTCTGATTGCGATCTTAACGGTCATGGGCATTGCTGCTGAGCAAGCTGCGGGACCAAATAGCGAGGCGGCTCAAGCGCAAATCGAAGATGGCTCTGCTTTATTGCTCAACCCTAAAGGGGTGCTTGTTGAGCAAGCTGCTTATGTAGATCAGTTTGACCTAACCGCTGTCTACACAGGTGGCCCAGCACCAGAAGTTGAAGTCCACAATATTGTATTCGCCATTCGCGAAGCAGCAAAAGATGACCGGATCAACGGCCTAGTGCTCGATTTTGCAGGATTATATGTCCCAAGCTCTTTCGCCAGTAAGGCGCATTATCTAGCGGATGAAATTGCTGCTTTCAAAAAGACAGGCAAGCCAGTTGTGGCGATTGGCGATTTCTATAGCCAAGAAAATTACATTATGGCCGCAGAAGCCGATACAGTCATGTTGCATGATTATGGCAGCGTCTTCATTACAGGCTATGGCCGCTATGGCACGTATTACAAAAGCCTGCTGGAAAAGCTGAAAGTTACCACGCATATTTTTAAAGTCGGGACGTTCAAATCAGCTGTTGAACCTTTGATCCGTGACGATATGTCCGAGCCTGCGAAGGAAGCGAACCGGGCTTATTTGAGCGTTTTGTGGCGGGAATATCAGTCCAGTGTCGAAGCGGCGCGTGGTTTGAACCAAGGCACAGTGAGCAATTACACAAATAATATCGAAGAAATTGTTGCTTCAGCTGGCGGCGATCTTGCGGTAGCGGCCAAGAATGTTGGCCTTGTTGATCGGCTTGCTTCTCGTGCAGAGCAAAAAGCTTTCCTCGCGGAAACATTCGGCAAAAGTGATATTGAGGGCAAAGACTTTAAACACTCTACTTACACGGCTTACTTGTCACAAGCGGGCAGTCGCTTTGGGGAAGATGGCAATAACCCGAATATTGCTGTGATCACAGCCGCTGGTACAATCCTCGATGGCGAACAGCCAATGGGAACAGTTGGGGGTGATACTGTCGCGCGTTTTGTGAAAATGGCGAGAGAAGACGACAATGTGAAAGCGATTGTTCTTCGCGTCGACAGCCCAGGCGGCAGCGCCTTTGCGTCCGAGATCATTCGGGATGAACTATTGGCGACTCAAAAAGCGGGTAAGCCAGTTGTGGTTTCTATGGGCTCTTTGGCTGCGTCTGGTGGATACTGGATTTCTGCTAATGCAGATGAAATCTGGGCGGCGCCAACGACGATCACAGGCTCCATCGGCATTTTCGGTGTTCTTCAAACTGTAGATCAATTGGCAAATGAAGCTGGTGTGTTTGTTGACGGTGTCGGCACAACAGATATCGCTGATGTCAATACAATGGGTCTTGGTCCTCTCAACGAGAAGTTTGGTAATGTGATCCAAGCAAATGTTGAGCAAGGTTATGACCGTTTCTTATCTGTCGTAAGTTCTGGTCGTGGCATAACGAAAGAACAAGTGGATCAAATCGGCCAAGGTCGCGTTTGGATCGGCGAAACAGCGTCAACGATCAGTCTTGTGGATAAGCTCGGCACGATTGATGATGCGATTAAAGCGGCAGCGGCAAAAGCCAATCTTGAAGAATATGATCTTGTTGAGATGGCTGAACCCATGACCCGCTTAGACCAATTATTAGCAACGCTCTTTGGGGCAGGTGTGAAACTCGGTCTTGTTGAAGCGCCGTCAGAGCGGCTTTACGCCAAATCAGAAGCGACATCTTCGAAAGGCGTCTTGAGCAAAGCGATTGCGGCTTTCAATTCAGAGGTGAAGTTCCAAAACAGCTTCAATGATCCAAACTCAGTTTATGTGCGCTGTATTGAGTGTGAGGCTCGGTAATAAAAGTACATCATTTTGAATAATTAAAAGCCAGCCTGTAAAGGGCTGGCTTTTTTGATAAACTCAAAAAGTGTGACGCTGATCACATGCGTTGAAGTCAATCTGTAACACTCTTTCTAAATCGACAATCAGAGTTCGATAGGGAGAGACGAATGAATAGATATTTAAAAGTGGCGGGTGCGATAGCATCTTTGTTAGTGATGGCATCACTGGGTAGATCTTTGGCTGAAGAAGGCACAATCGGTGAATACGACTCAGTTTGTTATAATAGTGGCGGCGATGCCATTTGTACCCAGCATGATTATGGCCCTCAAGGTGTTGGTCAATGCGATTGTTGGGATAGCGCGGCTGGAACATGTTCAATAGGTGCAATATCTGGTGATATTGGCGGCGAAAGCTTCGCAACCTCTGATTACATAGATAAAGACCGAGACGACAATATGTCTAAGCCCGTCAAGAAAGAAGCAGAGCAACAACGCAAACGCTAATTCTATTTATGTGAACAGAAAGGTTCTGATTCAAATATGGATCAGAACTTTTCTCAAAAAGTCTTCGCCAATTCTTTCAGCGTCGTGATCTTTGCTGTAATCGCGCTGACGCAGCAGGTGAGGATCGGCACAACTAAGAGCCAGCTATAGCTCCATATGTCGCCTTTCAGTGCCGGCGCGAAATAGCCAGTTTGGCTGCCCGCTTTAGCGCCGATAGAAACCAGAAAGAAAACAATTGCTGCGGCGACAACACCAATCATTGCGCCGCGCAGGCCTAAGATTAAAAAGCGACGCTGCACTTCTTTAGCAATAAAATCATCAGTTGCACCAACAAGATGGAGCAAGGAAATTGTCTGTCTGTTTGCGGCGAGACCAGCTTTGGCCGCGAAAATAATAATTGCGCAAGCAGCCCCCATCACCAGAAGAAAAACAATAAAGGCCAGAATTTTCAACATTCTGGCAGAGGCTGCTAAGCCTTTGTTCCAAGCGTCGTGGCTGTCTACAGTGGCATTAGGGGCAATGACAGCCAATTCATCTTTCAACAAATCAATATTGAAATTCGCCTGCGGGTCGAGCTCCACAGAAATGATACCGGGGATTGGAATATCCACAGAAATATTATCCCCGATCCAAGGTTTAAGCATTTTACGGCGAGCTTTATCTGACATTGGCGTCGCTGACAGGATACCAGCGCGGGCGTTTAGGACTTCCATCACTTTATTGGTTTCAGCAGCGATAGAGCTGGGCGTCGTACCCTTAATTTGAATGGTCACAGCACCTTTGAGATCATTGGTCCAATTATCTGCAGCACGGTTCACAAGGAAAAAGCCAGAAAGAGCTAAGCTGGCCAAAAAGCAGATAACGGCTATGACCGCCGTAAGCGGCGCGCCTGCGGCCCCCGCTTCAGGGATCAAGGGTTTACGGTTGAGACGACGTCTTTTGGGGTGAGCTGGTTCAGGGGCTTCGTCCAAATCTCTGAGGGACAATTCATCGTTCATACTGACCCCCTTCCAGTAGAAGTATCATTAGTAGAAGGGTTTATCGCATTTTCTTTTAGCGGCCCATGAAGGGTCAATTCCCCATCTTTGAGACGCAATATATTTTTGCGCATCCGTCGAACTAATCCAAGATCATGAGTGGCAACAATCACGGCAGTGCCGAGGCGGTTCAATTCGAGCAATAGCTTCATGATCTTTTCGCCCATAGCGGGGTCCACATTGCCCGTCGGTTCATCGGCCAAAATCAGGTCAGGTTTTGAGACCAAGGCCCGGGCAAGTGCCACGCGCTGTTTTTCGCCCCCTGACAAAGTTGCCGGATAAGCGTCCATTCTATGGCCAAGTTCCACCCATGTTAATAAATCAGTTACGTCTTCGGCATAAATCATATGGTTAATACCTGCGACACGCATTGGCAGGGCAACATTTTCCGAGGCGGTCAAATGGTCCAACAGACGGAACTCCTGAAACACAACCCCGATG
>CALLVA010000004.1 GCA_938010655.1 uncultured Parvularculaceae bacterium
AACCAAACCGACATCGCCCGCTTGACCACCGGATTCTGCATAGAAAGGCGTTTGATTGGTCACAAATTCGATCTCATCTCCCGCAGTGCCCTGGTCGACTTTTTCGCCATCCTTCACAATTGCTGCGACAACCCCTTCGGCAGCCTCATGGACATATCCAATGAAATCCGTTGAACCATGTTGATCTTTAATATCGAACCAAATTTTGTCTGAAACGGCGTCGCCTGAGCCAGACCATGCCTGACGGGCGGCTGCTTTTTGCGCGGCCATAGCCTTGTCAAAACCATCCGTATCCACCGTTAATCCTTCACGGCGCAGAGCGTCTTGCGTCAAATCTAGTGGGAAACCATATGTATCGTAGAGTTTGAAAGCGGTTTGGCCGTCAAGCGCTTCGCCTTTTTTAAGGTCAGCGGTTTCTGCGCTCAGAATTTTCAAGCCACGCCCGAGGAGCGATTGGAATTTTTCTTCTTCAGCTTGCAATGTTTGCGCAATGAGCGCTTGCGCACGCACCAACTCCGGGAACGCGCCGCCCATCTCAGAAACCAGCGTTGGGACGAGGCGCGCCATCAACGGATCTTTTGCGCCCAAGCCATGAGCATAACGCATTGCCCGTCGCATAATCCGCCGCAAGACATATCCGCGCCCTTCATTGGAAGGGGTGACGCCATCAGCGATCAGGAAAGAGCAAGAGCGTAAATGATCCGCCACGACCCGGTGTGCGACCAACGCATCTCCCTTTTCAGGCTGGGACGTTAATTCTGATGATGCTTCAATGATTTGTTTAAAAAGATCAATTTCGTAATTATTATGCTTACCCTGAAGAACTGTCGCAATACGCTCCAAGCCCATCCCTGTGTCGATTGAAGGTTTTGGTAAATCAGTTCGTACACCGTCTTCTTGTTGATCAAATTGCATGAAAACAAGGTTCCAGATTTCAATAAATCTGTCGCCATCTTCATCAGGCGAACCGGGAGGGCCACCTGCGATTTGCTCTCCATGGTCGTAAAAAATTTCTGAACATGGGCCACATGGTCCTGTATCACCCATGGACCAAAAATTATCATTTGTCGCGATACGGATGATCCGGTCTTCGGGTAAGCCTGCAATTTTTTGCCAGAGGGCGAATGCCTCATCATCATCGTGATAGACAGTGACCAAAAGTTTGGCTTGGTCCAGACCATATTCTTTTGTAATGAGGGTCCACGCGGAGAGAATGGCTTCTTCTTTGAAATAATCGCCGAAGGAGAAATTGCCGAGCATTTCAAAAAATGTGTGATGTCGCGCAGTATATCCAACATTATCAAGATCATTATGCTTGCCGCCAGCTCGAACGCATTTTTGGGACGAGGTCGCGCGGATATAGTCCCGCTTTTCCATCCCGGTAAAAACATTCTTAAAGGGGACCATGCCCGCATTGATAAACATCAAAGTGGGATCATTCTGCGGCACGAGGGGCGCAGAGGGAACGACTTCATGGCCTCGACCTTTATAAAAATCGAGGAAGGTGGCGCGGATATCATTTACAGTTTTCATAGGTGTCGTTTAGGGTATTTTCGATCAAATTTGAATCACAAAATAACGGTTTTACTCCCTTTTTGACGCTTGCCCCAAGTTTGGCTTTTTCGAAGGACTAATCGCTTAAAAACGCCCCTGCCCGCCACTTCTCCAGAAGCTCGCCTAAGCTCTCACTCCCTAAAGAGCCCATAATAGCAAAACAGCACCATATTTCCCGCAACGACGAAGGAAACATGATGCTGTTTTGAGTTTCACTTCTTGGTTTAAGAAGGAAAAATAGTTTTCGATAAGACCTTTATGCTTCTACAGCTTTTGGCCCCTCTTCTGCGTCGTCATTTTTAGCGCTCTTATCCCCAACCAATAGATCATCAGCGATCAAGCCCGCATTGGCTCTCACTTTATGCTCGATATCTTCAGCCATTTCAGGGTGCTCTAGCAGGAAGTTCTTTGCATTGTCGCGGCCTTGCCCGATCCGCACGCTATCATAAGAATACCAAGAACCGGATTTTTCAACGATCCCGGCAATGACACCCAAATCAATCAATTCACCCATTTTCGAGATGCCTTGACCATACATGATGTCAAATTCAACCTGCTTAAAGGGCGGCGCCACTTTGTTTTTCACCACTTTGACGCGGGTCTGATTACCAACGATTTCATCTCGCTGCTTAATCGCGCCAATCCGACGAATATCCAACCGAACGGAAGAATAGAACTTCAAGGCATTACCACCTGTTGTGGTTTCAGGGGAGCCAAACATCACACCAATTTTATGGCGAATCTGGTTGATGAAAATCACCATACAGTTTGACTTGGAGATCGACCCCGTCAGTTTCCGCATTGCCTGGCTCATCAACCGCGCTTGTAGACCCGGGAGACTATCGCCCATATCGCCTTCAAGTTCTGCTCGCGGCGTCAGCGCCGCTACGGAATCCACGATCAACACATCCACCGCGCCAGAACGCACTAATGTGTCTGTAATTTCCAACGCCTGCTCCCCCGTATCTGGTTGAGACACCAGCAATTCAGAGAGATTCACGCCAAGCTTACTGGCATAAACAGGGTCAAGAGCATGTTCAGCATCAACAAAAGCCGCAACGCCCCCTGCTTTTTGCACCTCTGCCGCCACATGGAGTGTAAGGGTTGTTTTGCCTGAGCTTTCCGGCCCATAAATTTCAATAACACGCCCCTTTGGCAGGCCGCCAATGCCAAGGGCGATATCCAGCCCCAAAGACCCCGTCGAGATAGATTCAATTTCCTGAATCTGATCTTTATCGCCGAGCTTCATGACTGAGCCCTTACCGAAAGCCTTATCAATCTGAGAGATCGCTGCTTCCAATGCTTTTTGCTTATCCATATTCCCGCTTTCAACCACTTTTAAACCAGCTATTGCCATTTCCATCTCCGTTGTGTCACAAGCCCGTTAAACCTTGAACTGTTTTCTTTGTACATGAAATGTTCTCATTTTGCAATATCACTAAGATGCTGATAAATATGTATAAATCAATTTTGTTCTGGTTATGTTTGAATTTATGGTAAATAGACGGGGCAAAACATACCCCATCGAATCAGGAGACTTGAACCATGAGCATCAATAAAGAATCTGATATTGCCGCTGATCTACAAATCGGTGTGACAGAGCATGGTATGGTGCGGCTCTATATTAAAGGGGGCGAAATTGACCTGCCGCTTGATTTCGATGCGAGCGACGCCAGAGAGATTGCAGAAGAAATTCTGAGCGCCGCACAAAGCGCAGAGCAGATTGCAGGCGCTTAAACACGCTATAAGTATATTTGTGCAAATAAAGCCCCATATTCTTGTGGCACTTTTTCGCTGAAAGCGTATTCTCCCTAATAGAAATATTTTTCACGAGAGGGCTAATCATGCGCAAAATTATAATGGTTTTAGGAGGACTACTTGTCCTCATTATTGCGGCGGCCTTTCTCCTGCCTCTGCTGATTCCTGCAGAAACTTTTAAAGGCAAGATCGAAGAAGCTGCCTCCAAAGCACTAGCGCGCGATGTACAAATCGCCTCTGTCGATAAAATTTCAATTCTCCCAAACCCAGCCTTTCAGGTTTCTGGCCTGAAAGTAGCCAATGCGCCAGACATGTCTGCCCAAACTTTCGCGTCTGTTGAAGGGGCTGACATTGGTGTGAAACTCCTGCCGCTTATCGGTAAAAAAGTAGAAATCACGCGGTTTGTGCTGGATAGCCCTGAGATCAATCTCGAAAAAAATAAAAAGGGTGAAGTGAACTGGTTATTAGGCACCCCCACGACCGAGGAAAAACCGGCGGATGGTGATTCCGTTCCAGTATCTGATTTACGCCTTGGCA
>CALLVA010000005.1 GCA_938010655.1 uncultured Parvularculaceae bacterium
AGCGTCGTATACGGAAACCACCGCATTGATCAGCAAGAAACAATTGCCGCAAGTTTAAAACGAGATCTCCAGTCTAACTATCCAAATTGTACAATATCTGTAGGGGCCATTGCCGCTTCTAGCTGGGGCCCTGAAAATATCAGAGCCTTCATTAATCGGTTTGGACTTTTTAACCCAGATTCGGTTTTTATTATACAATCTAGCCATGACGTTGTTGACTATCCCACCCATCAAAAAAACCTTTTTCCCTATCGGACGAGCTCACCAAAATTAGCGATCATTGATGCTGGAATAGGTTTGGCTGAATACTTTGAAAAAAAATCACCGAAGCATCAAGTCGTAACCCTCTCTTTTGAAGAGCGCCGTGATCTATCTGAAGGCGCTTTGCGCGCTGTATTAACGATGAGCCGTAAGGCGACTCATTTTACAGCACATGAAAATTCAAAGGCAACTCTGATTTTTCACCCAACGCTTTCTCAACTTTTAAATGCTAGCGACGAAATAGGCACCACAGCCAAGCAATTCTACCAAGAAGTAGCGATGGAAAACGGCGTTAACTTCATTAATGGTGCAGAAGCCTATGCAAAATCAAGATCTGCTCCAGAGGCGATTTATGAGGATAATATTCATCCATCAGCAGAAGGTGCAAAAACGATTGCTGAAATAATCAATGCGCATATCCCCCAATCACTCTTCGATGAGTGCAATAGTTAGTTTCTTAAGATCTATTGAAGACTCCATCCTGCAAAAACTATTTCAATCACAAAGTCCGCAGGCTTGGCTGCTGAATATGACCTGTCATATGTAAAGTTTGACGGTAATATTGGCTGCATGGTGAACGGTTCAGGTCTGGCCTCTGTATGGCGAGTATTGCTAGTTGGAGTCTGGTTTCGATAATGAAGTGGATTTATTTTGGAACAAGGCCGTAAGATCAGAGCTGTATGATTTTTCACCCCGGTGAAACAAAACTTCTCGGCCAATCGTGCCTAATATATAAGCGCCGGCCAAAACGACGCCTTTGATCGTGCCGGAAATTTTGGAAACGCCAATGCGGTTTCGATAATGGACAGGTATTTCCGCGCAAGACAATCCTCGCTTTAAGGCTCTGACTTGCATTTCCACTGTCCACCCAAAGGTAGGCGCCTTCATCTCAAGCCGATCATATGCTTTGCGCGTGATCGCTCGAAAAGGCCCAAGGTCTGTGAACTGCCCTTGCCAGAAAATACGCATTAGAAAACACGCTAAACTATTCCCAAATCTTTGAGACAGTGTCAGCGCGCCATCATCTACCTTGCCTGAAAGACGAGAGCCAATCACCATATCGGTTGTGCCATCGAGAATAGGCGCCAGCAAAACGGGCAAATCTGCAGGATCATCTGCGCCATCGCCATCCATGAAAACAAGAATGTCACATGGACCCGCGGCTGCAACCCCGTCCAAACAAGCACGTCCATAGCCAGCCACTGGAGACGAAACAACTAACGCACCAGCTTGTTGCGCAGTTCTAGCCGTTTCATCCGTAGACCCATTATCAACGACGATAACAAGCGAAACTTGATCCTTGATGGAGTTTACCACATCACCAATAACCGCTTCCTCATTTAAGGCAGGAATAATAACTTTTATAATCGGCGCTTCAAACGGCATAGGCTCGATCCTTTAACTTGTACTTTTGATAAAATTCAATCGACAAAACGATGATGGGAATCCCAAATTGCAGTGGGACAAGAATATTTTCAAAAATGTCCCTGCTCCCCGCCTCAGCCAACATGTATCGTGCATAATAAAGAGGCAATGTCGCAGAGAGGAGTGCCAGTCCATAATTAGGGCGAAAGGGCAGAAACATGAATATCCACACAGCATACCAAGGATATCCTGTGGGACTTAAAAAAAACAATGATGAGACAAGGAGAAGACAAGCATGGGGCAATTGAATTTTCAGAGGAGTAAAAAACAACCAAGCTGTTATAGCTAATATGAAAGCCACAACAACAAGCCGACTTGTCAATTCTGGAAATCCGCTCAAGCTTGCATCAAACGCCTTGAACAAAAACGCATTTTTCTGCCACCCTTCAGAATAGGCAATCAACCCACTTTCATAAGAGAGAGAGAGCAACATTGGGGATAATATGAGTAATGCCCCCACTCCGATAAATGCGCCGAAGAAAACTATCTTGATATAGTTTTGTTGGGTCGACTTTAAAAATAGAGGGGCTAGAATCAAAGGCCAAATTTTTATGCCTGCTGCCAGAATAAGCATGAAGGATGTCATCCAAACCTTGCGGTGATACACCGCGATTAAGGCCAGCATGATAAAGGGTGTAAGCAATGCGTCCATATGAGCCGCATTCATTGTTGTCATAATGACAAGAGGGTTTATCCAGTATAGAGCGCTCCAGAACGCTGCTTGTCCGTATAAGCGCAATGCTTTTACCATGAGAAAGAAAGCAGTGATTTCGCTCAATAATAAAACAATGCGCCAACCAGTAAGCCCTAAGGGGGTTATAAAATGAGCGAGGGCAAAGAACCCTTGCGTGACGGGGGGATAAATTGTCGTCACATAAGGATAATTAATCCGTTCAGGGAATAATGGATTTTCACTCAATCCAAGCAATACAGGCGAAATTTCAGTTTGTAAAAGAGGGTCCAAAAAATCAGCCGGGGCAAAAAGATAAGGATTAAACCCTTCTGCAACGATCGCCCCATCCCACAAATAGCGATACCAATCATCTTCGTAAATTGGTGTCGAGCCTAAAAATATGAGCCTTAAGAAAAGGCCTGAAAGAAATAGAAAAGAGAGTACAGACGTTGTCTTAAGAGAAGGCCCATATCGTCGCCCTATAAAAACCCAGATAGGAACAACAAGACCGGCCAACATCATCAGCAACACAATCAGCACCACCGGCTGCTCTAAAGCCGATGTGCCATATGTATAATGCTGTGATACATATAAAAGCCCCAAGCTGGCAAACATCAAAACCATGATGATGCTCGCCAGCATTTTTTTGGGTAAGGGCATATTATGCATGAATCACAGCAATCAGCTCATTTATCAAAGATCAAACTTATGAACCATATCCACCAGAGCTTGGTCTAGGCTTACTGCTTGGCTGAGACAAAGCACGCGGTTGATATGCTTCAATCTTAGTATTGAGTTTGTGGTATTTGATATTTTGTACTTTGCTGAATTTAGCAGATTTCTTATCTGATAATTTTTCTGAGATATGCGCTAAGATTTTTTGATCATCATCACCAAAGAAGGGTTGCTTTAACCAGCCATAGACAGGGGATAAGGTTGATTTTTCCCCGCGCAATCGCAATGCTGATTTGCTATTTACATATTCAGACCCAAGTTTTTCAAGCTGTTTCTCAACTTTCGCGCCTGTAAATAGTTTAGCAGGAAGAGTAGGTCCTCCTTCAATTCCTTGGTATAAACCATATGCAACATTCGGCTTATCCCCAAAATTCGCACCAAGAATTTCTACTTGGATATCCTCTAAAGATAAATCGACGCCAGCAACATTAATTCTTTTCTTGCGCCAAAAATCGTCTTGGTTTCCAGCAAGTCTATCTTCATTCAAATTGCGGAGATTAGTTTCTGTGGCGACGGCTTTCATCATCACAAGGTTATGGACATTCAACCAGTAAGCAAGCTGCTCATTGCTGTTTAGAGTTGTCACATCTTGACCTGACAAAGAAGCAATCACTTCATTGACGAAAGGCAAACCATGATCCTTTACCGCTGTGTAAAAAATCTGTGTCCGACCACGATCTTCAACCACAACACGATCTAAAAACGTTTGCACCTGACTATAATTGATGGATTTTGTGCTGTCAGCATCTGCCGACATAAAAGTTTTAAATGGCTTGTCCATCATAACTGCTTCTTGCGCAAGCACAGAGCTGGCTGATAAACCCATTGATAAAGCTGTAGCGGCGGCAATCCAAGATTTCATAATTTTTCTCCTCGTAGTGAATA
The DNA here is from genome assembly GCA_938010655.1 of uncultured Parvularculaceae bacterium. Taxonomy (GTDB): domain Bacteria; phylum Pseudomonadota; class Alphaproteobacteria; order Caulobacterales; family Parvularculaceae; genus CALLVA01. Next base: position 3,980 of record CALLVA010000005.1, read on the forward strand.
AAGGAGAGAATGCCGAGCTCAGATAAAGAATACAAACCACGTTCATTCACATTTCAGTGATTGGTATAGTTTGCTCTTTCGCGCCTATCCTGCAAAAGCTTTTTCAATCACAAAGTCCGCAGGCTTGGCGTTTGAGCCCTCTTCGAGACCTGCTTTTTCGCAAAGCTCTTTTGTGTCTTTGATCATTTCATTCGAGCCACAAATCATGACGCGGTCTGTTTCCGGGTTCAAAGGATTAATACCAAGATGCTCAAATAGATCACCTGTCTCAATCAAATTGGTAATCCGACCCATAGCAGGGCTTTCTTCGCGCGTGGTTGAAGCAAAATATTTTACTTTATTCCCGACCATTTCGCCGATCAGCGGATCATCCTTTAAGCTGCCCACCAACTCTTTAGAGTAAGTTAGTTCTGCGACATCACGGCACGTATGAGTGGCGATAATCTCGTCAAATTTCTCGTATGTTTCAGGATCTCTCAAAACAGAAGCAAATGGCGCAAAGCCTGTACCCGTTGAAAAGAGATACAGCCGCTTGCCCGGCTTTAGGGCATCGAGGACCAATGTCCCCACAGGCTTTTTGCCCAGCAAAACCTCGTCCCCTACCTGAATTTTCTGCAAGCGAGAGGTCAATGGTCCATCAGGCACTTTGATGGAATAAAATTCCAACTCCTCATCCCATGATGGACTGGCGATAGAATAGGCCCGGAGGAGTGGCTTGCCGTCTTCTTTTGGCAGCCCGATCATAATAAACTCACCAGAGCGGAAACGAAAAGACTGGGGCCGTGTCAGGCGAAAGCGGAACAACCGATCTGTATAATGCTCCACAGCCAATACTTTTTCAGCCGTTGGGGCATTCGGGTTCACCTTTGCAGGCGCAGCAGCAGTTTGAGACATGGAGATAAGTCTTTCATAGATAATCTAATAGATCGGAATTGTTGCACTGCATATAACGAGAATACCCCGCATATACAATTCCAAGAGCCTATAAAAGTCGCTTTTCCCACTCAACTTTTAGTGAGGCGAGCTATCATGGATTAGATTTTCTATTCAATAGCGATATTTTCATCACCAACCCTGATTTGCCATACATCCCAGACGGGGGACAAGGCATCTGCGCGGCGCACGCGCTCATAATGACTATACAAAAGGCCTTGTAGGGCTTTGCGCGCCGCATCCGTTTTCGGCTCAATTGCCACCCTTGGGACGATGATCATTTTCGGGCGTTCTGCTGCTAAATCGTCTTCGCCTATTTCGGATGCCAATGAGAACGTCTTGCTGCCCGCCACGAGATACACCTCTTTTCCTGAGGCTTTCAGACGGGTTGCAATTTCCACCCCTGCCTTAAGTAATACGGCTTGATCGGCAGGCGTAAATCGTTGTCCATCTTCGAAAGGCGCAACGGGCAAATTGCCACCTGCGAGTTTCGTGCCTGTCGACCCATCATCCAAAAACACCATGCCCAATAGCGCAGAGCTATCCGCCACTTTATGTTGCGCTACCATGTAAAAAGTGCCCAAGCGGGCTGCCGGCGCAATGGCCAAAAGGGCAAAGCAAACGAGGCATGCATATGTCGATAAAGGCAAGTTCGGCCCTTCAAAAGCTTGTTTATCAGTAGAACGCGCTGCGCCGAATACAATTGTTAGCGCCATAATGGCTAAAAATATCATTGGGTTAAGGCCTGCAATAAGGCTTGCCCCAAAACCAGAGACCAAGACCGCCAAGCGCGCCACAAAAGTGCGTGGGCCGTGACTGATGAAAAATAGCGCGAGGGCAGATACCAGAAGCGCCGCCGCGTGGCTCATTGAGAGCATGGGCAAGGCAGCCATTTCAAATGTGGCCAAACGCGCGGCCAGAAGGCCAAGTGGCAAATCCGCCGCAAACAGAAGCGCCGCCACCTCTGCCCCAATGAAGCCAATAGCCAGCGTGATCAAACATATGGTCAACATGATTCGCCCTGGCTGCGCCCGCAAAACACCCGCAAGAGCAACACTCAACAGGCCTGCAAAAAACAATGGCAGTATACTGAAGAATAAGATTGTCAGCGCAATACCAGCGGCAACCCCTTCCAGTTCTATGGGGCGATGCCCAAAAAACCGACCCGGTTGCGCAGAAATGATCCCCAACCACGCCGTCAGGCCCAAGGCAAAACCAGCAATATCTGAAAGGCCAGTCATCCGCGCAATCGGTACCGCAAGCGTGCCCAGCAATGTTACTAAAATGGCAGGCAAGAGAGGTAATCTTGTTGCCGTTGCGGACATGAAGAGCATCATTAATAACGCGCTGAAAATGATCCCCGTCATGAGAACCGCCTGACCCGGATTTGCCACCCAGAAATCAGAAATAGCTGCCATGCCAGAAGAAACGATTCCGCCCTGCACCAAAGTTTGGGTTAAAATATCGGCGCCTCCAAAAGATTGCGCTTTTAACCATGGTTCAATTGTCTCAACCGGAGAAGCAATGCTCAGCAAAGTGGGGGATAATGACATCATCACAAGGATCGGCGCAGCACAGACCAGACAGAGAAAAGCCGTTACAATCGAATCAGATTTTGCTGTAACAGCACGAATTGCCCATGATGCTGCAAAATCTGCGATCCGCGGTGTTTGCGGTTCATTCGTCTCATCTTGGAATAGCATTACCGACATACAAACATTTCACCTTGCTGTTTTAAGAGAGTAATGAAAGATTTGTGCCACTTGCACGGGTGCATTTTGGGACGAAATTAGGGTTAAAAATGGCGTCATCACTAAGAGATAAGATTAGCGAAATGGCGCTTCAAGTTGGATTTGATGAATTCGGCATTACAAATGCTTCACTCGATGGCGAGGTGGGAGAGAGATTACGGGAATTTGTGGGGCAAGGGTTTCATGGGCAGATGACATGGTTTGCTGATCGAATTAACCAACGTGCTTCCCCAGACGCTTTGTGGCCCGATTGCAAGTCTGTCATTATGCTGACCATGAATTACGGCCCAGACCATGACCCCCTGCCGGAATTAGAAGAAAAAGAACACGGTGTGATTTCCGTTTATGCACGGCATAAAGATTATCATGATATTGTTAAAAAGCGCCTCAAACAATTCGGTCGTTGGTTGGTTGAAGAAACATCTTGCGAGATTAAAGTTTTTGTCGACACAGCGCCCGTCGCCGAAAAGCCTTTGGCGGCTGCGGCGGGGCTCGGCTGGCAAGGTAAACATACAAATCTCGTTTCCCGAACCCACGGCTCATGGCTCTTTCTTGGCGCGATATATACGACATTAGACTTAGACGCTGATCAGCCGGAGACGGATCATTGTGGCTCTTGCCAATCTTGCCTGGATATTTGCCCAACCAATGCTTTTCCCAGCCCGTATCAATTAGATGCACGGCGCTGCATTTCTTACCTGACAATTGAGCATAAGGGACTAATTCCACGAGAATTCCGAAAAGATATAGGGAACAGAATTTATGGTTGTGACGACTGCCTTGCAGTTTGTCCTTGGAACAAATTTGCTGCCGCCGCGTCTGAGATAGGCTTGATCCCACGGGATGATTTAACCCTGCCCTTGCTCGCCGATTTAGTGCAATTAAAAGATACAGAGTTTCGGGCAAAGTTTTCTGGCTCTCCCATTAAACGTATTAAACGAGACAACTTTATTCGGAACGTTCTCGTGGCTATTGGCAATAGCGGATCATCCAACTTGGTGGAGTATGTGGTGCCTCTGCTAGAGGATGACGCGGCGGTTGTGCGCGGTATGGCCGTTTGGGCGCTAAACGAATTAGCGCCAAGCCGTGCGCTTGAGTTGCAATCCCAATATCTTGCAAAAGAAAAAGAGGCCGATGTTATAGCAGAATGGCAAGCCCTTTAAAGCATCGCTTCCAATGTTGCCAATTCATCTGCTTCTGACGGTGGCTTATCCCAACGTAGACGGTTTATCCTTGGAAAGCGCATGGCGACGCCAGATTTATGACGCGTGGATTTATTCAACCCCTCAAAGGCTATTTCCAACACAACTCCATGGTCAGGTTCATGACGTACTTCGCGGACAGGGCCGAAACGGTTTAGCGTATTATTTCTTACAAATTTATCGAGCTTCTTCAATTCCTCATCCGTAAAACCGGAATAAGCCTTCCCTACGGGAACAAGTTCTCGCTTTCCGTCTACGTCTCGCCAACAGCCAAAAGTATAATCCGAATAAAAACTACTTCTTTTGCCATGGCCCCGCTGTGCATAAAGCATGACAGCATCAATGATAAATGGTTCCCGCTTCCATTTCCACCACTCCCCCTTTGGGCGACCAGGCACATAAACCGCATCGGACTTTTTAATCATCACCCCTTCAATCGCATCTAGCGGCGGCGCCGCTCTTTTTTGCGCCAGGCTTTCCCAATCATCAAAATCCACTAAAGGCGATAAGTCCATACGTGCAAAATCATGCGCCTCAAATAATTTTTCCAGCCTTTTGCGCCGTGTCGAGAACGGCAATGAGCGCAGGTCTTCTCCTTCGAGCCAAAGCAAGTCATAAACCCTGATAAAAGCTGGATGGGTTTGTCGCATTTTTTTGGAAACTGTTTTACGGTTCAATCTTTGTTGTAAATCGCCAAAAGATCGTACCGCAAATGGTGGTTTATCAGGGTCATAGACCAACAACTCACCATCAAAACTCGCATCAATCTCAAGACTTTCTACGACATCAGCAAAAGCGCCTGAAATGTCGTCCCCTGTTCGGGAATAAAGACGCGCAACACCTTGTTCTCGCACGGCCTGAACGCGAATACCATCCCATTTCCACTCAACCATATGGTGCGAAGGATCAATTCGCTCTTTGTCCTTTTCTTCAACCGGGTGAGCCAACATAACAGGCCGGAAAGGCGCGCGAGCCGCATTGATCGGCTTTTCCGCTTTATGATCAAGCCACGCAAATAATTCCGTATAAGGCGCTTCAAGCCCGTGCCATAATTCTTCAATTTCCTGAACAGGTTTCTCGCCATAGGCGGCAAGAGCGATTTTCACTGTCCGCGCCGCAACGCCAATGCGCAATCCACCTGTGATCAATTTAATCAAGGCCCAACGTCCAGTTGGATCTAATGCATTCAGCCACCCTTCGACAATTTGCGGCGTTTCCGCACGGGTCGCCTGATCCAGCGTTTCCACAACATCGCTTAATGTTGGTAGATAGTTCGTGCCGTGGGTGGTGGGCCATATTAACGAAACCGTTTCCGCCATGTCACCGACAAAATCATAGGACAGCCCATATAAAACCGGGTCTAAATGTTGCTCCGCCATTTGCCGCAACATGCCAGGTTTAAAACTTTTAATTTCCAAATCTCGCGTAATCGCCGCAACAGCCCAACCACGTTCTGGATCAGGTACAGTTTTAAAATAATCTGTCAAAAGACGAATTTTACTATTGCGCGATAGTGTTAGAATGAGTTGATCAAGCAGCTTGGCAAATCTTTGCATTATTCAGCCTCATCTTCATACCCAACAAGAGACAGAGCTTTCGCTTTACGCCCATTCAATTCTGCCCATCGCACCAAAGCTTCCTCGCGTCCATGTGTCACCCAAATTTCCTCTGCATCAACCTCTTCTAAGGTCGTGGTCAATTCGTCCCAATCAGCATGATCGGATAAAATCAAAGGTAACTCGACACCGCGTTGTTTGGCCCGCTGTCGAATACGCATCCATCCTGAAGCAAAACAAATCACAGGATCTGGAAAACGCCGCGCCCATTTATCTTGCATTGCTGAAGGCGGGCATACAATAACTTTTCCCGCAAAGTCCTGCGGCGTGCCTTCGCCATCTTTCAAAGTGGCTGGGCGCAACTCCCCTAAATTAATATCGAAACTTTCATATAAATCACACAGCTTTTGCATCGCCCCATGAATATAAATCGGTTCTTGATATCCCTCTGCGCGCAGCAAAGCGATAATCCGCTGCGCCTTGCCCAAAGCATATGCCCCAACCAAATGCGACCGATCCGGGTTCCGTTTCACGGACGCCAGTAAATCACGCATTTGCGCCCGGTCATCAGGGTGACGAAAAACCGGTAATCCAAAAGTGGCTTCCGTGATAAACACATGGCATGGCACAGGCTCAAAAAGCTGACAGGTCGGGTCAGGCCGTCTTTTATAATCACCAGAGCAAACCATTGTCAGACCTTGATGATCCACAACAGCCTGGGCAGAGCCCAACACATGGCCCGCAGGCGCGAAAGAAACATCGACATTATTGATCTTTACTTTTTCACCCAAGGCCAAAGGCTGACGATGATTGGTGAAATTTTCGCCATATCGCGCCGCCATAATCGCCATGGTTTCTGGCGTCGCCAAAACCGCCCCATGCCCGGCGCGGGCATGGTCTGCATGCCCGTGGGTTATGACCGCGCGCGCCACCGCACGCACGGGGTCAATATAAAAATCCCCGACAGGGCAATAAAGCCCAGCCGGGGTTGGATGTAACAGTTCAGAAAATTTCATCAGCCTCAAGAAGGTTTAAATGTGAGGGCAACTCCATTGTTGCAATAGCGCAAACCAGTCGGCTTTGGCCCATCTTCAAAAATATGTCCCTGGTGGCCACCGCAACGCGCGCAATGATATTCAGTGCGCGTGTAGAATAATTTATTATCATCCTTCGTGCCAACAGCACCGGGTATGACATCAAAAAAGCTCGGCCAGCCTGTACCGCTTTCATATTTTTTATCCGATGTAAAAAGATCGAAGCCGCAGCCGGCACAGGCAAAAACGCCCTCTCTTTTTTCACCATTTAGAGGGCTCGTTCCAGCGCGCTCCGTGCCTTCTTTGCGCAAAACACGAAATTGCTCTGGCGATAAACGCTCTTTCCATTCAGCTTCTGAAAGCTGCCATTTGTCAAAATCAGGAATGCCGTTGGCCTTGGCCGTTGAGACAGCCCCTTCGGCACCGTCATTAGAGTTTGCACAGCTAGCGGCAGCACCGGTCGCAAGCAACCCGCCTAAAAATCCACGTTTGGTCATCTGGCTCATAACTCCTCCAATAGGTTCAATAAGTATATAGGACTTAAGACCATAGAGAAAAGGGCTGATCACAACAACTCACACCTCTGTGTGATTAAAGAAGACCTATCAGCAAAGCCCCCAGAATGAGCAATCCAACGTTACGATTGGATTTAAAGACTTTAAGGCATTGATCCGCATCGTCATAGTTCAAGCCTTTGAGCTGTATGAAAAAGTGCAAACTGGCCAATGCCATTGCCCCAACAAAAAAGGCCCCCATCCCGGAAAAGACGCCGGACAGAATGGTCAAAATAACCGTTAATCCAGCAAAAAAGACGAGAGCTAACGTCGTCTTTTCCCCAAAGCGCAAAGCCGTGGAGCGCACCCCGATCAATTGATCATCCTCTTTGTCCTGATGGGCATAAATCGTATCATAATAGATCGTCCAACAGACCCCCGCGCCATAGAGCAGAAACATGGCCAAATCAAAACGCTCTGCCACCGCCACATAGCCCACCAAGATGCCCCAATTAAAAGTGAGGCCTAACCATGCCTGCGGCCACCACGTAATCCGCTTCATGAAAGGATACGCCGCCACAAGAAGGATCGCGGCCAACCCTGTGAAAATGGCCATTTTATTAAATTGCAGCAGAACCAAAAGCCCCGTGAAACAAAGCGCCGCCAAAAAGGCCCATGCTTGTTTTGTCGTCACTTGACCAGAAGGCAAAGGACGGTTCGCCGTTCGGGCGACTTTTGCATCAATATCCTGATCAACAATATCATTATAAACGCAGCCAGCACCGCGCATCACGAAAGCGCCAATGGCGAATAAAAGCCCATACCAAAGCGCCCCGCCCCAATATATTGGGACCGACGACAAGTCGCCCTGGTTCGCCATGCCCAACGCTAGGCCCCACCAACAGGGGATTAGCAAAAGCCACGTACCCACGGGACGGTCCGCCCGCGCCAACCGCAAAAAAGGCTGAAAGCTAGAGGGCATCCGCTCAACCCAATGCCCGCGCACCGCGTCCGGCGTCACAGGTTGCTCCGTGATGGGACTATTTTTCATCGCTTGGCTCATTGATTTTGTTCAGAAGCTGCATCAGATATTCATATGTCATCTTGTTGTGGCAAGGCAAACTCTTTAAACTAACCCCATGAACACCTCCGCTAAATCTGCCCTTCGCCTTTATATAGATATGCCACTCGTTGAAGGCGCGACAATGGATCTGCCGCCTGCGCAAGCACATTATGTCGGCAATGTTATGCGCCGGGAGATTGGCGACCCTTTGCATATTTTCAATGGCAAAGACGGCGAATGGGCAGCGGACATTTCCGAAATCAATAAAAAGCGAGGCCGTTTTGTCCTACAAAAACAAATTCGCCCGCAAAAAGCGGAACCGGATATTCAGCTCTATTTTGCTCCCGTAAAAAGAGCGCCCTTGGACCTGATCGCTCAAAAAGCGACAGAGCTTGGCGCAACGGCTTTATGCCCTGTTCAAACAAGCCGAACCATTGTGACCCGTGTGAAAGAAGACCGATTACTGGCAAATGGGATTGAAGCAGCTGAACAATGCGAACGGTTAAGCGTGCCCCGCATCTTGCCTTTGATCAAATTGGACAAATTGCTTGCTTCTTGGGAGGACAGCCGCCGGTTGATCTTTTGCGATGAAGAAGGCGACGCCCTGCCCTTACTTGAGGCTCTCCCGCCGTTCAAAGAAAAAGCTGGAAAGTGGGCGATCCTGATCGGCCCGGAAGGCGGGTTCACTCCAGAAGAACGGGCGCAATTGCGCGCTCAAGCCTTTGTTCTGCCTGTCAGTCTTGGCCCCCGCATCTTGCGGGCAGACACCGCCGCTTTTGCCGCCCTGACCCTTTGGCAAGCCGCCCTTGGCGACTTTAACGATTAATCTCACGAAAGTGTGATTCAGACTTTTCAACCAAGATTTTTTCTTGGCGCGATGGCCCATCACGCTTATGTGTGGGGTCAGAGAAAGAACCCTTTATGACCCAATTAGACGCCTCAACCCGCAAAAATGCCGCCCCTATTGAAGATATGCGGGAAATGGTGAGCTATCTCGAAAGTGGCTGTAAACCAAAAGCGGATTGGCGCATCGGGACCGAACATGAAAAATTTGGCTTTTTAAAAGATACTCTTGCGCCCCTGCCGTATGATGGCGAGCGCTCCATTGTCACTCTATTGACGCGTTTGTCGGAAGAGTTTGGGTGGGAAAAACTATTTGAAGGCGATCACCTTGTGGCCCTCAAAAAAGACGGTGCTTCGATCACATTAGAGCCAGGCGGGCAATTAGAGCTTTCTGGCGCTCCGCTGGAAACAATCCACGATACGTGTAACGAAGTGCACACTCATCTGGCGCAGGTTCAGAAAATTGACGAAGAGATCAATGCAGGCTTCATTGGCCTCGGCCATGCGCCAACATGGACACGGGACGACATGCCTAAAGTGCCGAAAGGCCGCTACAAAATTATGCGGCAATATATGCCGAAAGTTGGCGACCTTGGGCTGGATATGATGCACCGGACTTGCACAGTGCAAGTCAATCTCGATTTTTCTTCAGAAGCAGACATGGTGCAAAAATTTCGTACCTCGCTGGCGTTACAACCTCTCGCCACAGCTCTCTTTGCCAATTCTCCTTATACGGAAGGCAAAGCAAACGGCTATCAATCTCAACGAGCCAATATTTGGACTGATACTGATCCACACCGCACGGGCATGCTCAGCTTTGTTTTTGAAGATGGGTTCGGCTTTGAACGATATGCTGATTATATGCTGGATGTTCCAATGTATTTCGTCTGGCGCGACGGGGATTATTTTGACGCGGCGGGCTTGTCCTTTCGGGACTTTCTCAAAGGCGACCTCAGCGCCGCCCCCGGCCAGCGCCCAAGCATTGAAGACTGGACAGATCATTTATCAACTGCCTTTCCAGAAGTGCGCTTAAAAACATTCCTCGAAATGCGCGGTGCAGATAGCGGTGCCTGGTCTCGCATTTGCGCCCTGCCCGCTTTCTGGGTCGGTCTTCTTTATGAAGGCGATGCCTTAGATGCAGCTTGGGATGTCGCCAAAGGGTGGGACGAAGAACAGCGCCACCATTTGCGCCTTGATGC
>CALLVA010000006.1 GCA_938010655.1 uncultured Parvularculaceae bacterium
TAGAAATCTGGCTTCCGGTGAATGGCGTTCAAATATGCGATTTCGGCACGTTCAAAATCGCCGGAAAACTGGCAGGATGCGCCCAAATTATAATGAAAATTTGCCGGAGTCGGATCAAGCGAAACGGCGCGTTCAAAAAGCGGGATCGCTTTTTCGTGGAACCCTGTCAGGCTATATACCACGCCGATCGTATCCGCCAAAAAGGCATTGTCGATTGGCAGAGAGCTCGCAATATCCGCTGCCGTTCTGGCCTCTTCGTGACGGCCGAGCTTGCATAGGGCTTTGGCGTGATGGGCATTAAATTCTGCCTCGTCCGGCCCTAATGTCGCGGCTTTGCTATATAAATCCAGCGCTTTGGCAAAATTCTGATGGTCGAATGCCACTTGTCCCAGCAAGAAATATGGCAGGGGATTGTCGATATTTTGATGGATCAATTCAATCGCAGCGGCATGAACAGTTTGATACTTTTTCTGGGCAAGTAGGGCGCGGCCCGTTTTTAAGGTCAAATCCATTAGTCGCTTTTCCGTAACATCCAAAAGGCTCGAAGCATGCACTCATTCAAAGCGTTTCATAACACGCCTCATAATATGTCCCATAACATTTCTCGACCACATTAGACTTTAAATTTCGCCTCAAAACGTATTGAGAAAGTAAATTTTGTGGCTATGCGGGAACAGGCCGCGATTTTTTTGACTAATGCTTTATTTCAAATACAAATTTCGTCCAAAATCGTTTATTCTGGCAATAGATTATCGCTGCATCTTCGGTGCGGGCAGAGACTTACACGTTTGAAGGGAAAAACCATGTCGCAAAGTCACAAAATCAGAAAATATATGAAAACATCCGTAAGTGTTTTGGCGCTGCCTCTTGGCGCGTTTGCTGCGGCTGTTCCAGCGCTCGCGCAATCAGAAGACACAGGAGACACAATTGTTGTGACCGCAACGCGGCGCGCTGAGTCAATTCAAGATATCCCGCTCAACATTGCGGCTGTAGGCGGCGATCAAATTGAGCAGCAAGGCTTAGATGATATTTCTGAATTGGCTGCTTTTGTCCCGGGAATTAATATTGTTGATCAAGGTGGGCGAGACGGAAACCGCATCGTTGTGCGCGGTCTAAACGCGGAACCAGTGAACAACGCTTTTGGCCAAGCCAATGGCGGCGGCACAGTGGCGACTTATGTCGGTGATATTCCTCTCTTCGTTGATTTAAGATTGAACGATCTGGAGCGCGTTGAAGTTCTGCTCGGCCCACAAGGCACGCTTTATGGCGCGGGCACGATGGGTGGCGCGATTAGATATATCGCAAAGAAACCTGATTTTGCAGGCACGTCTTTCGAGCTGCGTACAGATTTTTATAGCTATTCTGAAGGCGATGGGATCAGTAATGATTCTGGCGTCACCTTCAACTTGCCATTGACGGAAACATTCGCCATTCGCGGGTCTTTCGATGTTTTGAATGATAAAGGCTTTATTGATTATCCTTTCATCGTTCAACAGCCGGGCGTCTCCGAGCCTGATCCAGACTTTAATGACCCAGCGGCTGTTGCAGCCAATCTCAGACCGCTTGATGATGCGAATACGGAAGAAGTCTTTTCTGGTCGTATTGCAGCGCGCTGGCAGCCTAATGATATATTAGACGCGACACTGACATATTATTTCCAACAAGCAGAAAATGGCGGGCGCAACGCATCCGGCAGACGCGGCCAATTGGCCACGGGGGAATATGAAGCGCCAGCCCGCGTTGCCGAGCCGAATGAGCGTGATAATGAACTTTTGGCATTGGAAATTACAGCTGATCTTGGATTTGCTGAATTGACTTCTGCCACAGGTATTGGGGAAACAACGGAAAATGGCCAGCGCGACCAGACCGATCTTTTGATCACATTGGATTATAGCTACGAAACTTTCCCAACCTTCACAGCGTTCACTTTTGAAGATGATAAGACGGAAATTTTCAATCAGGAACTTCGTCTGGTTTCAAAAGGGGATAGTCGCTTCAACTGGATTGTCGGGGCGTTTTATAATAAAAACGAATATGATGCGCTTTCTTCAGAATTCACCCCAGGATATGGCGATTTTGCTGGCTTGCCAGTGCATTCAAATGATTTGAATGATCTTGAATATTTTGAAGCGGATCGTTCTAACCTTGAAGAAAGTGCTATCTTTGGTGAAATCGGATATGACATTACAGAAAACTGGGATGTCACATTTGGTGCACGTATATATGAATATACACTTGAAACAGGCAATGCCACGTTCTTCCCATATTTCGATGACATCACACCTTATCCTCTAAGCGAGATTAGAGATCAGCTGAGTTTATCGCCTAATCAGGAATTCAATGATGAACTGTTTAAAGTAAATACGTCGTATACGTTAGCCAACGGAAATTTGATTTATGCAACATTTAGCCAAGGGTTCCGCGTTGGGGCTTCTAATGGGGGTGATCCTTGCCCGGATATTTTCGTGCCGGGCCCTCAAGGGTTGTGCTTGCTAGCGCCAGGGCAGCAATTCGGTCCTAATCCAGGTGATATTGCCCAGATCAATGAAAGAGAATTTTTCCCTGATACTGTTGATAATTATGAAATTGGGGCCAAGACAACTTGGGCCGATGGTGCGCTAATCCTAAACGGTGCATTATTCTTCAATGATTGGAAGAACCCACAAGTTGCTTCCACCTCTGTAAATGCAGGCACGGCCATCACCGTGAATGCAGGGGCGGCAGAAACCAGAGGCTTTGAATTGGCCGGTAACTGGCGCGTGAATGATAATTTCAATATTCGCGGCAGCTATTCATATGTGAAAGCTGAATTGACCGAAGATGTGAGAGACTTGGTCCGCACAATCTCACCTCCAGGGTTTGATACCAGTTTTGAAGATGGAGAAGCCGGGGACAGATTGCCCGGTTCTCCAGAAACGCAATTTGCGGTTCTGGCCAGCTATGAACATCCTTTGACCAATGGCGATACACTTCTCGCTGATTTTGGATATTCATGGCAGGACGAAGTCGTTTCTGTCGTTGGAGAACGAGGCGGCAGCACAACACTTCCAAGCTATGGTCGCGCAAACGCAGCTCTTGCCTATAAAGCAGACCAATGGACTGCAACGGCTTATGTTGACAATCTGTTCGATGAATATTCAGAGTCCAGTGTCTTTAACAACCCGCTCTATAACCAAACCATCAGTGGCGCGACAGTTCGTAACTACAGAACAAATGTTCTCGCTCCGCGAACAATGGGTGTGCGGTTGAATTACAAATTCTAACCTGAGAATTTGGATCACATATTTTCAATAAAAATGGGGCTTGCGAGCCCCATTTTTTGTAGGCCTTTTTTATAAAGGGGCGAACAAGAACGCTTAAAGCATCACAAGGACCAATAATGCTCCGCCGAAACCATCATGCAATAGCGGTTGGTTAAGAAAAATTTACCAATTCTGGGTTGCAATATGCGCGACCCGCTGTTGCAGATTGCAATTGCGATTTGCAAAAGCAATAGGGCGATTTTTGATTTATCTATATATATCAACGATATAGGTGAGGGTGTGGTCTTTGCAATCTCTATGGCAGGAGATTGTTATGTTGAATGTTCGAGCTTTATATTCAAATAAATTTATTATGGCGGTAGCATCGCTGTTGGCAACATCATGTGCATCCTTGCCAGCTGTTGAACACAGCACCCATATTCAAGAAAACTATTATCAGTTTGAATACAGAGCATATGATCAAGATCTACCCAGGGAGCAATCCATGGTGGATAATCTCGCTAAGTGCACAAAACAGCCACCAGTCCAAATATCTGAAGTGACATATTTAGCGCAAACTTCCTTCAACAGAGAAAACCCTTTGTCGCATGGCGACATGATTGAAGTCACAATTGATGGTGATGACTTTTATTCAGGCGATTATATCGTTGATGCTCAAGGGGCCATAAATTTAAAATTCTTAGCGCCACTGCCGGCAGCGAATTTTACGCCGAACCAGTTTTCCCAATCCCTAGGACAGGCCCTAATGGCAGCTGACCATTATCAAACACTCCCACGCATTTCCGTTAGAGTGAAAGATCTGGGAGCCGTTCGTGTTCACGTAACTGGCGCTGTCTTTCAAGCCGGTCCTGCGACATTGAATATTCGCAAAAGCGAAGACCTCAACGAAAAAAGAATGCGTACTGTTGGGGATTATGCTGATGGTCGCAGATTGAGCACCGCCATTCAATTTGCCGCCGGGGTTCGTCCTGACGCGGATATTAAGCGTATTGAACTAAAGCGCTTCGGTGTTACGACGATACATAATTTGACGAAATTGCACGAAGGCGCGCACGCTGATGATCCGCTCTTAATTGCAGGGGATGAAATTTTTGTCCCTTCCACGGGCTGCTTTCAAAAAGACCTCACAAGCCCCGGGCCGATCACGCGCGCTGGCTTGAAAGTATTTATCTCAAACTTAACCGCGCCCGCAAAAAGCAACTCCGCGTCTTCCATTGGGTTGGATGATCGTGAATTTCCTTACGGCACAAGAATGCTTGAAGCATTGGTCGGAATGAACTGCGTCGGGGGCACATATCACACAAATGCCCGCCGCCACGCAACGTTGATTACGCATCATCCAGTTTCCAAGGAAACGCTGATCGTAAATAGAAATATCGAGCAAATTATACGCGCCGAAAATCGGGATGCTTTTAATCCAGTTCTCATGCCGGGAGATGCATTGGCTTGTTATGACAGCAGAATTACGAATATCCGCGACGTCACAGCGATCTTAACAGAAGCCATATCACCTCTGACTTATATCGGGCTAAGGAGATAATCATGTCATTTCTAAAAAGAAAAAAATGGATGGAAATTACCTTTTCAAGAGTCCTTTTTGGTGGACGCTTGAATGATCTAGGGCGCCTTCCGAGATATCTTATGACAGTCGCGTTGACCTTGATTTCCGTGTGGGCCGTAACAGCATTCGCTTATATCGTTATGCCCCGCACATATACATCAGAATATACGCTTTTTATTCCGGGTACGGGACAAAGCACCAGTATGAACTTGGAAAGCATCGGACAAGCGGCGACTTATACGACATCCCCATTTAGCAGTAATCGGGTTAGTCCAACTGAAAATTATAAACGCTTGATTTCAACTGAAAGAGTTATGGAAAATGCAGCACTGCTCGCGAACCGCGATCGGGATGAATTTCCGAAACTACAAATCAAGCTGGTAGATAGTACAAACTTTATCACAGTAAAATTAACTGCTGGATCAGCAAAAGACGCAACGGAGAAAGCGACATTTGCATATGAAGGGTTCCAGAAAACGCTTAATGAATTAAGAAATGAAGAGATGGCGCGCCGTCAGGAAGCATATGGTGAGTCACTCTCCACTTATAAAAACGCCCTTATTGAAGCACGCAGAAACATTATTGAAGTCCAAGCAGAAGCGGGGCTGGTATCCCTCGATCAGTATAATGAAATTGTTGTGCATGTCGCAAAATTAGAACAAGAAGCATTATCCATAGAAGCCGCATTAGCGGATAAAGCAGCAAAACTGGATTCATTGAGTTCAATTCTAAATACATCGCCTGAATTAGCGGCAGCAGCAATTAAATTGCGGTCTGATGTCGAGTTTCAACAATTGGTTGCGCTCTATTCAGAAAAAATCGTCGATCTAACAGAAAAAAGATATCAGTTTGGCGAAAACCATCCTTTAAGAGTTGCATTAGAAAAAGATACAAAAGCACTGTCTTCGCGCATAGCCTCAAAAGGCGCATCGGTCACTGGGCTTCCTGCAGACGAAATCCTAAGCCTCGTCGAAATGTCGACCTCAGATGTACAGGCGCAAAAATTGAATGATCTATTGTCATTTTCAATTGATAAAGCAGGCCTTGAGTCTGAACTGGATATGATCAGCCAGCAAATTGACACTCAAAAAGCGAAGATTAAAGATCTTATTGGCACAGCCTCAGCTTTAGATGATTTGCAACGCGACCATCAAGTTGCTGAAGCGATTTTTTCATCTGCAATTGCTCGCAATGATACCAGCCGCTCAGATATTTTCACGGCCTATCCGCT
>CALLVA010000007.1 GCA_938010655.1 uncultured Parvularculaceae bacterium
ATTGGCGTGTCGTTACCGTGCAATGCAGACCTTGCTGTACAGATTGATAAATCGTCTCTTTGTCCAATCCCATCAACGCGCCAATCCCTGCCGTTGCTGACGGGCCAATATGGGCAATGTGATCAATTTTATGTTCATGCAGACAAATGCCTTTGACGAGGTTCACTTGAATCTCATAGCCCGTCGCGATCCCCCGAATAAGGTCCATGCCATTGCGCCCACATTGTTGGGCCACGGCAAGGATTGGTGGAATATTATCTGCCGGGTGCGAATAATCTGCGGCCAGAAATGTATCGTGATAATCTAATTCCCGAACAGCTGTCCCATTTGCCCATGCTGCCCATTCCGCACAGACAGTCTCGCCTTGGGGCGCGCCGAACAAGGTTGCGCCGCCCTTTTTGGGATGGGCCATGGCCATCGCTCTGGCGGATTTAATGGGGCCACGATTAAGCGAAGCAATACCCACAGATGCATTATCGATGATCCGATTAATGATCATATCGATCACATCATCATCCACCGCCACCGGGTCTACGGCCAGTTCTGCCATCTTCCATGCGAGTTGATCTTCGCGAGGTAATTCATCTTTAGAAGGAGAAGCGTGAACTTTATGGTCAATCATATTTTGGAACTCTATCTTTTGGAAAGGGCAGGAACATCGCGCTGTTCTGAACCCGTATAGTTTGAAAGGGGGCGAATTAATTTGTTACTGGCAAGATGCTCCATGACATGAGCGGTCCAACCTGTAATGCGACTCACCACAAAAATCGGCGTGAACATGGGGATATCAAAGCCCATCAAATAATAAGCAGGGCCAGCGGGGAAATCGAGATTTGGATAAATATTCTTTTCTGCCACCATCGTGTCATCCAAGATGCGCGACATTTTCCAATATTGCCGGGCCTCATCGCTATCCATGATTTCGACCATTTTTTCGAAGGCTTCTGTCATTGTTGGTACGCGGCTATCGCCAGAACGATAAACTCTGTGGCCAAACCCCATAATCTTCTTTTTCGTGGCAAGAGCATCTAACATCCATGCTTTTGCATTCTCTGGCTCGCCCACTTCTGCCAGCATATGCATGACGGCTTCATTGGCCCCGCCATGGAGCGGGCCTTTCAGCGAGCCAATCGCGCCTGTAACGGCGGAATATATATCCGACGTAGACGAAGCAATTGTTCGAGCGGTGAAGGTAGACGCATTAAAAGAATGTTCCGCATATAGCGTCATGGAAATATCAAAACACTTGATAATTTCCGCCGCTGGCACTTCGCCGAAACACATATGGAAAAAATTTTCTGAAAAACCGAGTGAAGGGTCTGGGGCAATGGGGGCTTTGCCGTGTCGCAACCTAAAATCCGTCGCTACGATTTGCGGAATTTTCGCATACATCCGCACCGCTTTCGCCATGAGGCCCTCTGGCGAACTATCATCTGTGGTGTCGTCTTCTTGCCCAAAAAAACTAACGGCTGTGCGCAATGTATCCATTGGATGCGCTTTGCGGTTCATCATTTTCATCAGCTGAATAAGATTATCCGACAGGCCGCGCTCTTGCTTTTCCCGGTCGTTGAAAGCCGCCAGTTGAGTGGCATTGGGCAATTCGCCATGCCAGATCAAATAAGCCGTCTCTTCGAATCGGCAGGCCGCTGCCAAATCTTGTACTTTATACCCACGATAGGTGAGCGAGTTAATCTCCGGCATGACTTTGGAAATGGCGGTATCATCTGCGATAACGCCTGCGAGGCCGTATTTCACTTCATCTGACATAAACATCTCCACTTTACGCTTCTTTATGGCGTGAGGCGGTCCGTTTTTCTAGCCTTGTCCGCAGTTATCGCGGGTCAGCAGGGCAGTTTAGCTTTTTAGGCGTTTTTTCAAATTCATGATGACTTTATCCGCTAAATCTTTCTCAAAATCCCTTGCAAGCCGGCCATTTTCGTCAAATGCCGTGGCCGCATTTCCGACGCCCAATTGAAATTGCAAGACTTGGGTTCCGATTCGCGTGAGAATATATTGGATTTGACGCATCACCATAATGCCAGCCATTGGCCCCGGCGTGCAGGATGCAATCAACCAGATCGGGTTATGATATTGATCCATGGTCCCAATCCGCGTCATCCAATCAATCGTATTTTTAAGCAGAGGCGGTAATGAGCCATTATATTCAGGCGATACAACATAAACCGCATCTTGCTGGCTCAACACAGCCGCCAAAGCTTTCGCGGTTTCAGGCGCGCCATTTGCTTCTTCCCAATCCCCATCATAGAGCGGCATCTCATAATCTGAGAGCGACAACACCGTCACCTCAAAGCCGGCTTCGACCAGAAGCGGGTGCAGAGCGTTGACCAATTTTCCATTAATAGAACCAGTTCGGGTACTGCCTGCGAAGATAGCGATTTTCATGACTTTTTCTCTCTTATTTTCCAAAAGGGCTTATGGCCAAAGAAGGGAAGCCCCAAATTGTGCCCTGTCTCATTTTATAAATATCGCTGAGCGACAAAAAGTCCAAGATCAATCTTCTTCATTGTCGAACACAAGGTCAACCGCGCCTTCAGCCGGGTCAAAAGACGCAAAATAGGCTTCAATTTCAGAAGGCTGGATAGAGGCCAAATCTGAAGGCTGCCAATTTGGGGATTTATCCTTATCGACCAGCAGCGCCCGCACCCCTTCCCCAAACTCTGATCCGGCCATGACACGAGACACGATCCGATATTCCATGCGCATATTATCATTGAAGCTGAGCGCTGCGCCGCGCGACAATTGCTCAAAAGTGATGCTCAAAGAGGTGGGGGAGAGGCGCGATACTGTTTTGAGCAAATCTTTTGATAAAGAACTATTCGTAGCGTTCAACCGTTGAAACAACATATCGAGATCTTCCAGCGCACTGAAAAAATGTTTCACTTCGTCTCGAGAAACTGAAAGGTCATCTGGTTCAACAAAGACCATATAGGCGGCAAGGGTCGCCTCAATTTTGGTGTGCGCCGCTTCGTCTAAATCAAGCGATAGCAATTGTTCTTTCAAATCTCTTTGGGCTGATGTGGGGACAAAATGACTAAAGATGCCTGCCGCGACACATTCTGTGCCCTTTGCCCTCGCGCCCGTTAAGCCATAATAAAAGCCCAACCCATCATCGAGCCGTGGTAGAAAATATCCGCCGCCCACATCTGGAAACAAGCCAATGCCCGTTTCCGGCATCGCGAAAACGGTTTTGTCTCCACAAATTTGATATTGACCGTGTACGGACACCCCAACACCGCCGCCCATCACAATACCATCCACCATTGCCACATATGGCTTTGGATAATGATGGATTAAGCTCGTGAGCCGATATTCATGATAAAAGAAATTGATGGCCTTGTTCGGATCTTGCTGCGCTGTTGCGGCCAGTTGGACTATGTCGCCTCCTGCGCAAAACGCTTTGTCGCCCGCGCCCTCAATCATCACAGCCCGAATAGAAACATCATTTCGCCATATCAGGAGCTGTTCATAAATGTGTTGGACCATTCCAACAGTTAAAGCATTCAGCGCGCGCTCCCGCGTCAACGTAATAATGCCCCATGAGCCACGCTGTGCGAACGAGACATCTTGCGTTTCGGGGGCTCCTATCATGTTGTTTGACCCTTTTGCTTTGACCAGAAAATCTTATGGCACTCTAAGGCTCAAAAAAAAAGCCCGGTTCAAAATTGAACCGGGCTTCAAATTGTTTGTTTAAGTCAGCTTAGAATTCAAAGCCTGCTCTAACCGCGCCGTTGAAAGCAGAATAATCATCTGCTGTTTCACCGGTCAGGTCGAGACGAAGATTGAGGCCTGACTCAAAGTCCATGCCCAGACCAGCACCATATTCAAGGCGGCTGGCTGTTGGCGCAAGACCTGTGAGAGAAATACTCCCACTATCGTCAAATCGTGTTGTCAGTTCACGGTCTTCATTCAAAACATCATGGACAAAAGCGACGCGAAGATTCGGCCGAACCGTATAATCACCAGCTGTTTCCAATTGTGTTTCAAAGTCAGCACCCATGCGAACATCGAAATAGGCGATATCATCAACATCTACGTTGGCGTTTAATCCGCCTCTTTCACGATAGCTATCCTGCGTGAGGTTCGCGTAATGCAGGTTGACGAAAGGAGAGATGACTCTGTTTTCACCAGCGTCATATTTTGTCCCAACAGTTCCTTCAACGTTGAAACCACTGATACTGGAGGATGCAGAAACCAACCCGTCAATGGAATTACGCATCTCATCAACATTACCGAAGCTATATCCGGCGGCACCTGTCATATAAACAGTGTCCGTGACCCGGCCTACATAGCCCAAGATTTGATACATGGTTAGGTTTGTTTCGTTGGCAAAGGACTGATCATGCTCAATGTCAATCTCAGCCATTCCAACCGAAGCACCTACTCTGATCAAGTCGCTGGCAGCAAAATCGACGCCAACGGCAACAGATAACTCATCAGCATCATATCCAGGAGCTGAGAAACGATCAGACCCCCCATCATATTCAGCCGTACGCAGATTACCTTGGATCCATGCGCCATTTTCTGCAGACCGCAAACGACGATCAAGGAAGGCACCTTGTTCACTTTGCATCTCGAAAATTTCGCGTGGCACTGCTTGGCTCACACTTGGCATCAAGGAAGCCGAAGCCTCTTCGAATGCTGCCTCTGTTGGCAAAGCCCCTAGCGCCGTGAACAAATCCGCATCCAATGTATTTGCATTAAACGCCACGACAATCGCATTACCGAAATCATTCACGTTCTTGTCTGAAGACGTGAACGTTAATGGCGGCGGTGGTGGTGGAGGAGGCGGTGGAGGAGGAGGCGGCGGAGGCGGA
>CALLVA010000008.1 GCA_938010655.1 uncultured Parvularculaceae bacterium
GCCGCTAATCGCCGCCCAGACCGCCGCGACTCAGTGGCTGGAACGCACCCTCGACGACAGTGCCGCGCGACGGTTGTATCTGCCGCAGGCGTTCTTGGCCGCCGATGGAGTATTGCGGTTGGCTCTGAATCTCGCCAAGGGGTTGGAAGTGCATCCGGCGATCATTACTCGGCACGTCGAAGAGGCGTTGCCCTACATGGCCACGGAGAATCTGCTGATGGCCGCCGTCGCTCGGGGAGCGGATCGGCAGGAGGTGCATGAACGGATTCGTCAGCACAGCCACGCCACGACCGCGGCCATCAAAGCGGGAGTAGGGACGAGTGCCGATCTGATCGAGGCATTGAAACACGATGCCGCCTTTGCCGGCATCCAGCAGAAGCGTTGCGAGGGCGAGGTCTTTGCGGCCTGTACGCAGGACATTTGTGGCGCCAATATTGCCTGAGCCGACGCTTCTGATGTCTCCAAGGCCGACCATTCTGGTCAGGACCAAACCAAAGGGAATCGCACCGAGCAAATAGCCGCCGAGTCCCGCAAGGAGAACACTGATCACGTCATTCATATAGAGGCCTTTTTCGGTTTCTTAATGTGACCTTGGGCGATCAGGCTGTCAGCCATATCGATAACCATTTCGTCGAGCAGCCGAGGGTCCCACCCCAAGACCCGGCGAATATGACCATTATCAATATGCCGTTCCGCGCCAATATCGGGCAGGGCGAGCTTGACGTCGCTGCGGAATTTCGCGAGCCATTTGGGCAGGAAATCCGGCAGGCGCGTTGTGGGGATGCGATATCCGCGGCGCTCGTAATGGGCTTGCAGCACCCGCGCAATTTCTTGCCACCAGACGTGGTCAATACAACAGACAAAACGGCTACCCGCGGCTTCTGGCACTGTCAGGGCTTTAACATGAGCCACCGCCACATCCCGCACATCCACAGGGGGGTAGCCCAGATGCGGCACGCCGGGGGTTTTTCGGTTCATGAGTTGTGTGATAATCTCAGCAGAAGTGCTTGGTTTTGAACCCAAATTGGGGCCTAGTATAAGTCCTGGATTAATAACGCTGAGTTCCATGCCTTTGGCGGCTGGCGTGTTGATAAAATCCCACGCATTCATCTCGGCGAGGGTCTTGGATCTGGCATAAGCACTGACCACCCGACTATCCGGGTTGGTCCAGTCTTTTTCCGAAAAGGGCTTATAGCGGTTTGGTGGATGTCCGTACCAGATGGCGACCATTGATGATGTCACCACAGTGCGCTTCACCCCCGCATTTGCCGCCGCAGAGAGAAGGCGCAATGTGCCTTGCACCGCAGGCTCGATCAGCTCTTTTTCATTTTTGGGGACATAATTCACAAAAGGAGAGGCGACATGCATGGCATACGTCGCGCCTGTGGCGGCTTCGGCCCATCCTTCAGAGGACATCAAATCTGCTTCGAAAAACCGAACGCGGTCCCGCGCTTCGGGAACCTCTTGGGCGAGAATCGTCATGACTTCTTCTTGGCGAGATGCATCCCGCAACGTGCCATGAATCTCATAGCCCTCGCGCAGCAATTGGACCGCGCAATGCAAGCCAACAAAGCCTGTAATACCCGTAAGCAGAACAGTGTCCGGCATATGATCAGCTTCTTTCTTGGCAAAGCCTTTTAGGGAGTGAAATTTTAAGGACTGTTGTGCCCAACATGCAAGAACGCGTCAAGCAGCGCCATACGCACAGCAACCCCATTTTGAACTTGTTTGAGCACCAAGGAACGCTGAGGATCATCCGCCAAAGCGCCTGAAATTTCGACACCGCGATTCATCGGGCCGGGATGCATCACGAAAGCCTTTGGCGCAGGGGCGAGCCGTTCATGGGTTAAGCCATGGGCTTGGAAAAAGTCTTCTTTGCTCAAGGCCAAACCATCTGGCAAGCGCTCAAACTGAATGCGCAAAGCCATAACAAAATCCGCGTCTTGGATGCCGTCTTCAAGCGAGATATAGCGATCTATCTCAGGATATGATTCTTCGGGGGGCAATAAGGCTTCTGGACCCACAAAGCGCAGCTCTGCGCCAAGCCGGGGGAGGAGCTGTGCATTGGAACTGGCCACCCGTGAATGACGAATATCGCCGCAAATCGCAATTTTGATGCCGTGCAGGCCTTGGTCCGGTGTGCGGCCCAAAGATTGGAACATTGTCAGCGCATCCAGCAAAGCTTGGCTGGGGTGGTCGGCGGTGCCTTCGCCTGCATTGAGGATTTTACATGTCGATAAACCCGCCGCCCCAAGCGCCGCGGACGCCGCCTTGCAGCTGCCAGCTTCTTTGTGTCGGATAATCATTGCGTCAGTATTGAGCGCCGCCAAAGTTTGTACAGTGTCTAAAAGCGCTTCGCCTTTGTGGACAGAAGAAGCCGCCACAGGGACAACCAGCACATCCGCGCCGAGTTTTTTGCCCGCTAATTCAAAAGATGAATTGGTTCTGGTAGAATTTTCAAAAAAGACATTCACTTGCGTACGTCCCGTTAAGACCCGGGGAATGTCGCTGCCGCTTTGCATTAGCGCCGCATAATAATCTGCGAGAGTGAGAAGAGTGATCAAGTCTTGATCAGAGGTCTCGCTGATCGAAAAGAAATGATCTGCCTTGAGGGGCGAAAGAGAAGGGCGCGTCAACTTTGTCATGACCTTGCGTATAGGACGTTGCGCCGCATCTGAGCAAGGAGTCTTCATCTTCGAAAAGACAAAAAAACCGCCCGGAAAGGGCGATCTTCTTTGGGAGGAAAACCGACGAGCGTTTAACTGTCTCGCGGAATATCAGATATACACGTATCTAATTGTTCGGAATTACTGCAATATTTTACCTTTGCAGTATCGCGCGGCCAGCGGAAAGCTTTTTGTTCAAACTCAAGCTGATCAATCGTCACTTTTGAAAGTTTGGACGTGAATTTATATTTCACTTTGGAAAAGACCAGCGATCCATTGGCATCGATGAAACTGCTCAAGCTTTGATTGCCACCTGTATTAACGTGGTCGCTTGGCAAATCGACTTCATTAAAAGCCGCACCATTCGAATATGGGGTCCCGCCCTGATTATTTGTACTCCACGCAACAACTGGGTTGCCTTCTTCGTCGAGCACAACACTCACCAGTTCCATTTCCGCATCATCAATACCGTAAGGCGCGATAACTTGTTCCACAGCAATGAAAATATCTGCTGCTTCCGCATGGGAAAGACGTTTTTGTTGGCTTGTCAGGTCCGCGAGAATATTCGCCGCACTACTCACCTTTTTATGCGCTTTCATTGCGTCGGAAATTTCGACCATGCCGAAGAACATAGCAACCATGACAGGGGCGATGAAGGCAAATTCCACAGCCGCTACGCCAGATGTATCTTTTCCAAAACGCCGGAGTATTTTATTACGTAGTTTCATTTTCTGGTCTCCCTGTCTGGTTTTACGTTTCGTCATCGTCATTACCTGGTCTGCCATATGGCTCTGTCTGGAAAACAGATGTTGCAACAATGCGATGTCTTCCTTCAGGTGTATTGGACAAACCTAAACCAAGGCCGGGGGTGATGGGCGTATAGACCCAGCAAAGTCTAATGCGAACAATGTCCCGCTGCTCCCCATTGTCATAAGCTTGTTTTGAATAATCGAAGTTTTCATTATTCGCACAAACAGGCTCAGATAAATCTTCAGATAATTCTTTGAAGGAATCAAAGACTTCAACATCAATTGACAATTTGTCGTTGCAATCGCCAAAGCTATCTAGGATCTTGCAAATATCATCATAAAAACAGTCTTTACCCGTCTTTTTACATGATGCATTCGGGTCCGTATTATCCCATACATAATCTTTATCAGGCGCATTGTTCGTTCTAATGTCCCGCGCCGCTCTATCCATCGTGCTTTCAATCATCGCATCTGCATAGAACAAATATCCGACTTCAAGAATAGCGAATAGGAGCATCAAGAAAACAGGCAAAATGATGGAAAATTCGATCATCGTTGAGCCATCGGCATTCTTTCGAAATGTGCCGAAGCGTTTCTTAAATCCCCTTTTCGGAAGAGGCCGTTTATGCTTTGAATTTGACCGATCCATTTTGCTACTCCCCCTTATCTACTAATGTGTAGCGATGTTAGGTCTTCAGTAATTGTACTAAAGGCGTCTTTTAATTCGTTTGCATTTTTGGCCAAGAAATATGTCTTGCTATCGCCTTCTTCGACCGAGGCACAGGCCTTCAGCATTTGGACAACGCGATGGGAGTCACTAAAGCTCTCATTGAAACCAACAGTATAAATACGAATACCGTCTTCTTTCATGCGTTCGCAAATTCGAACCGTTTTATAATCGAGGTTTTCTTCGCGGTCACTTTCTGAGAACCCAACGCCCATCCGGTCTTCATTGAGATATCCATATATATCAAATGAACTCCCAAAGTGTGAATTGGCGATTGTCGCAGGCAGATTGTTTTCGCCATCAGTCATGAAGACCATGGCTTTTGTCCAATCGGTTTCATTGTTCAGATTAACACCTTCCGTAAACGGTGCTTCTGGTGAAAGGACACGCCAGCCCCACATGGCGCCAATCGCGGTGTTTGTGCCACCTGTTGGATATAATTCGTTCATCTTATTCAAAAGCTCTGTTTTGCTTGAGGTCAGAGGAAGTAATTCCTGGGTATTACAGTCACCTAAAACACGAGACGCGGAATATGTGATATCATATTTATTGGCATATTTGGTGCCGTCCCACATTCCAGGATAGTGGTTGCGGAGCCGCGCTTCAGCATTACGAATAGAATTTCCAGATGTCGGCAAGCCGAAACGATCATTGATGGTTTGCCATTCCTGCAATTGTCCATTTGGACTAGGGCACCAGCCACTCATATTTGGCACAAGATTTTGACGCATTTGGCAGACAATGTTGAAGTAATCTAATTGCCGTGTTGTCGCTGGCGATCCCATTCTTGTATAGGTATAATCATCGACGACCCATCTGTTATAATAGCTATTTTCGTTGATGAAGCCGCCATAGATGCCTCTGCCATAAGCATTTACATTATCAAAAATATAGCCCGGGAAACTACTGCCATTTCGCGTATAGTTACATGCTCTATTCCAACAATCAGATTGATCAGGGGCAAACAAAGGAACAAACTTTGTATTTTCTTCTTTAGCCAATTGACCTGGAGATAAGACTGGGTCTGGCGCTT
This sequence comes from uncultured Parvularculaceae bacterium, assembly GCA_938010655.1. Classification (GTDB taxonomy): domain Bacteria; phylum Pseudomonadota; class Alphaproteobacteria; order Caulobacterales; family Parvularculaceae; genus CALLVA01. Next base: position 5,176 of record CALLVA010000008.1, read on the forward strand.
CTGAGAAGGCCGTTGTTCTAAACGCCGCAATTGTCGGGTTTTCATCATAGTCTTCGTCAGTATATACCGCTGGAATTGTGGGGCGTTTATCATATTTTGCCACATCGGACGCTGAAGGCTGCACGTCTATTGGAACATCCATTTCATCGAATGGGTAAGGACGAACTTCTGTACACCCTGTCCAACTTGTATTGGGCATTGAATCATACATTGCGAAGTGATTCACTTTCCAATCTGGGTCGACAAGATATTCGCCATTTTCTTTATAAGCATGGAAAAAATTCGCACCATGATAATGAGATTCTGCATTCGTATCCATCATGTCCATATCGAAGTCAGCGCCATGTCTAATATTGACGGTCGTATTAAATGGGACGATGCCAACTTTGACGTTTTCGTCTACCGCAGTTTGGTTTTCACCAAAAAACTCATCAAACATATCATCAACAGCGCCTTTTAGAACCGACATGCGGGTTCCGCTGCCGGAACTCCGAGACATAGAGCCGGTAACATCAAGAACAAGCGCGACTTCTAGCTTGCCCGTCCCTGGGAGCGTGACTTCTGTACTTTTGGTCAAGGAAAGATTATCGATACCGATAATGCCCAACATCATTGTTTCCATACGACCAGAAATTACAGGCGTAATAGATGTTTTTGTAATGTTGAAATCCAGGTCATAATCTTTGAGCTTTTCATGAACAGGGCAGCTCATTTCGAAGAAGGCACGACCATATTTCTTCAGGGTTTGAGCTTCGGACGAGTCGCTGTTCAATACGTCGTCTTCCGAATATCCCTCGGCCTGCGCTTTTCGACTAATGGCCAAGCCGGCAGCATCCAAGCAATCCGTGATCTGGATTTTGCCATCATTAAAACGCGCCATATCGGTCGCGAGGGCCAGAGCAGCCGTCATCGGCACAACGGACAAACCGAACATTGTTGAAATGTTCCCGGCATTATCATCCACAAAATTCTTAACGGCTGATGCGGAAGAACTAATTGAATATTTCAACGCATTTGAAAAAGACTGTTTCATTTTTTTATCCTGCAGACGGCTCATTTTTGTCACCCTGATGTGGCTCTTTGGTCAAAGGGCCTTTGGAGCAATAATGAAGGAACGCGCTTAACAGGGGGTTTTAAGAGTTGGTTAACGGCAGATTATTTTGAAACATGCTTAAGAAGCCTTTACCTTAATCAATATTAACCATCGCACCGCAATGACCGCCTTAAAAATGAAATAATAGGTAGGCAGAATAAATGATAATTTTCTTCATCAAAAATGGTAAACTCTCGTAAAAAAGCTATAACAAAAACGTGATTTTGGGGATAAAAAAAGACTACATATGCTTAAAACAATGATTCAGCTTTGATGAAATTGCGTTTTATTTATTGTTGTATCCGTTGCTTTTTCCGTCTTTACGAGAGCGTTTTTTCTCAGATGTAATCCAATTTGCATCTGCCAAATGCGCCACCAATGTCTTCACTTCTATTTTGAATTTAGGTTCGACGCTCATGCCGCGTTTATGGGCTTTGACATCAAAGGCCACATCATAACTTTTCACGCTGGGAATTTTGGAAAGATGAAGGATCATCTGCGTTGTGGCGGCGTCTTCCAGTTTTTCGTAGGCTTTTGATTGCGAAATACGGTTCTGAAAAACCTCCATCTGGGTATCCGTCATCTGAATTTTCACGAGAAAAAAGGATTCTTCAATCGCCACATCAATGCGCTTGGCGGCGCTGTTCATGGTCACAATATCTGCGGCGACCATAAAACAGAAGAGGAACGGGGGCAGCAACATCGACCACATGACGACAATTGTGCCATCTTCATTTTTCCAAAATGGTTTGCGCATCGACATCACCCCTCAAGGCAGAGCATGTCAAAAGAGCGTTAAGCTTCTCTTATGGATCAATGCTTTTCAACAAAACTGTCGATGACTTTCTTGGCGCCTGACATTTCAAAATCAATTTCCAGCTTATTACCTTCAATGCCGATAATTTTGCCGTAGCCAAATTTTTGATGGAAGACGCGTTCGCCGATTTTGTAATCGCTAATGCCGGGGGCGTTTGAGGCGATGAGGTCTGCTTTGGCTTCCAATTGCGGGGGAGATGTTCGGCGTGCACCAGCTTTGCGCCGGGCTGTTGCTTCGCGCGCGCGTTTCCAGCCGGGATTGTCATAATAAGTGTCGTCTTCAACCTTCGAGGCGTTGAACCGGGAATAAGCCGGGAGGTCCGCCGCCTTCGCGCCATAAAGCCCCGGCTCTGATTGCACATCAACATGGTCTTCGGGCAGCTCGTCAATAAAGCGAGAGGGCAGTGGGCTTTTCCATTGGCCAAAAACCTGTCGGTTCGCTGCAAAGGAAATTCGACAGCTTTCTTCGGCGCGGGTGATGCCCACATAGGCCAGCCGCCGTTCTTCTTGCAGACCATCTTCGCCGCTTTCATCCACTGACCGTTTTGAGGGGAAAATTTCTTCTTCCCAACCGGGCAAGAACACGACCGGAAACTCCAAGCCCTTGGCGGCGTGCAAGGTCATCAGCCAGATTTTGCCATCGGTCGAGCCATTGGAATTGACCTCAGAAACCAGCGACACATGGTCGAGATAGGCGGGGAGGGTGTCAAACTCAGACGCCGCCTGCGCGAGTTCTTTCAGGTTCTCTAATTTGGACGGGGCCTGCGGGCTTTTGTGGTTTTTCCAATATAAAGTGTAGTTGCTCTCATCCAGCACTTGCTCCGCCAATTCGCCGGGGCGCTTGTCCTCCGCCTCAACCTGCCAGCGGTCCAACGCTTCCAAAAAGGCGCGCAGGGATGTCTTCGCCTTGCCTTTAATCTCATCAGTTTCCAGCAAGCGCCGTCCTGCTTCTGCCATGGAGCAATTCATCCGCCGCCCGGCGACCATCAGCTTTTGCAAAGAGGTATCGCCAAAGCCGCGTGGGGGTTTGTTGACGACCCGCGCAAAAGACAGGTCATCTTCCGGGTTGCGCACCAGCCGCAAATAGGCGAGCGCATCGCGCGTTTCTTCGCGCTCATAGAAACGGGGGCCGCCCACCACTTGATAAGCAAGCCCGGCCATATTGAACCGTTCTTCAAAACTCCGCATCTGATAAGACGCGCGGACCAGCACCGCCATATCAGACAGCGACCGCCCTTTGGTATGTTCGCTTTCAATATCATCCGTTATCGCGCGGGCTTCTTCCTCCGCGTCCCAGACCCCGCGCAGCTTCACCTTTTCGTCGCTATCCACATCGGTCCAAAGCGTTTTGCCTAAGCGGTTCTTATTATGGTCAATCAGGTAAGAGGCGGCGGCCAAAATGGATGGCGTCGAGCGATAATTCTGCTCCAGTCGGATCACTTTCGCGCCGGGAAAGTCTTTCTCAAAATTGAGAATATTGGTGACTTCCGCCCCGCGCCAGCCATAGATCGATTGGTCATCATCCCCAACGCAGCAAATATTATGGTTCTGCTGGGCCAAAAGCCGCAGCCAGAGATATTGCGCGACATTCGTGTCCTGATACTCATCCACCAACATATAGCGGAACTTGTCCTGATAAGTTTTGAGCACATCCGGGTGGGTCTGGAAGATGGTCAGACAGTGGACCAACAAATCCCCAAAATCCGCCGCGTTCAAAGTGATCAGCCGGGACTGATAGGCTTTATAAAGATCGATGCCTTTGCCATTGCCAAACAATCCCGCCTCGCCAGCCGGCACTTTCGAGGGGATCAGGCCGCGATTTTTCCAATCATCAATGAAGGCGGCAAGGCCCCGCCCGGTCCAGCGCTTAGGGTCCAAATTTGCCGCTTCAATCACCTGTTTGCAAAGTCGCACTTGGTCGTCCGTGTCGATAATCGTGAAAGAAGATTTCAGCCCAACAATTTCCGCATGGCGGCGGAGGATTTGCGCGGAGATAGAGTGAAACGTCCCCAGCCATTGCATGCCTTCAACACTATCGCCAATCAGCTTGCGAATCCGATCCTTCATCTCCCGCGCGGCCTTGTTGGTGAAGGTCACGGCGAGAATCTGCCATGGCGCTGCCCGCCGGGTCGCCAAAATATGCGCCATCCGCGTGGTCAACGCCCGGGTCTTGCCGGTGCCCGCCCCGGCCAACATCAAGACAGGTCCTTCAGTGGTTTCAACAGCCTCGCGCTGCGCCGGGTTCAAGCCAGACAAATAATCAGCCGCCTCAGAAGCGGGCGCACCATCACGCGCCGCCAAAGCAGCCCGCTCAGAAAGGGAAGGTTTCGTACTCATGGAGCTTATATAGGGGAAGAAGAACGATTCTGGAACATTTATTGGGTGGGGGGTGGTGCCCACTTTCTATTTGGATAATGTTTTAGAGCCTTTCAAGTATATATTAGATGACATTGTTCAATTAGTTGACACTTACATCAACACAATAAAGATTATTTATTCAATTATTGAGGTGGATTAAATGGATACGAAAATTCTGAAACATGGGGCGCCCGCACGACTTTTTCCTGTAGTGCCGGAATCCGCGAAAGAGCAAAAAAGTCTATCTATATTACTTGCGACACTCGTGTCCGTCCAACCATTCAGCGCAACCTTGTTACGTGAATTAGGCGTCAATTTTGGAAAAAGATCGACGCTTTCTTGTTTCACGGAAGTGACCCTTACGAATGAAATAAAGGGTATGAAAGATCGTCCAGATGCATTGATGGTTGTTAAGACTGGATCAAAGTCATGGTCAGCGCTTATTGAAGCCAAAGTAGGTAAAAGTAAGGTCGGAAGCGATCAGCTTGAGCGCTATATAGAATTGGCTAAGGCTAATTCGGTAGACGCAGTAATCACGATCAGCAATGAACTCACCCCAGACCCAGCAATTTGCCCAACACCTCTGTCAAAAGGCATATCTAAAAAAGTCGATGTATATCATCTATCTTGGTCTGCAATTCTTACCAACGCATTTTTGTTAGCATCTGATGATGATGATCCTTTTAATAATGATGACGAAGTATTTTTGATCAGCGAGCTTATACGATATTTAGAACATCCGTCTTCGGGACGATTGCCTCTTGATCAAATGAATTCAGATTGGCCAAAAATTGTTAGTGATGTTCAGACCGGGCATCCTCTAAACCCTAAATCGGATACTCTAGAAGAAATGATTACGTTATGGCACCAAGAGAGCAGAGATATTGCTTTGATCATGACTCGCATGTTGCAAGAGCCAGTGAAAGTAGGTTTGCAAAGAAGTAAATTAAAAGATCCGAAACAGTGGGTAGAGCAAGATATAAAAGAATTTTGTTCGAATAAGATGCTAGATTTTAATTTAGATGTTCCAAATGCGGCATCGAAAATATTGGTAGAGGCAGATTTTCGAAGGCGCGTCGTACGTTGTTCGATGAAATTAGGTGCGCCTACGGATAAAAAAAGTAATTCTGCAAGGCTTAACTGGTTACTGAAACAATTAAAAGATAGCGACAAGTCCAGAATAATTGTGACTTGTATCACGCATGGTCGGTCGCAAAATTTTGGCGCAATGGCACATGAAATCGATTCCGGTTCTGAAGAAATTAAAGAACTAAATGAGATAGTTTCATTTCAAGTAGAAATGTCTGCGGACCTTGGAAAACATTTTAATAGTCGCAAAAAATTTGTTGAAAATTTGGAACTTCATGTGCCAGATTTTTACAAGAATGTCGCCGAAAAACTAAAGCCATTCGTCCCAAAGCCGCCTGCAATGCCTGAAAAAAGATCTAGCAAAAGCACTGACGATATTGTGTCTGAAGGGGTTAGTAGTCCTGAGCAAAGGCCCGAATGGGCTTCTGTCTGGCAACGCCCGGAAATAAAGACTGAAGAGGCTTAAAAACTAATGCTGGACTCCACGGTCAAGCCGTGGAGAGCGCTAGTTTCGAATTCAGCACTATACCTCAACCGCGTTTGCCACGGCCCAGAAAGAGAAAAATGACCGTGGCATCCATCTCGAGTCGTTGGTTCTGGGTTGGACGGTGCGTTTGGCGCAAGGTTTTGCAAAACGACTTTCCGTACATGCTTTGCCGTTCAGAGCTGGGCACCGGGTCTTCGCCCGGTGAGACGGAGAGATTGATTTCATATCTCAACCCACCCTCAACGTCTTCCCGGCGCAGGCCGGGATCCATCTCTAGTCATTGGTTCTGGGGCGGACGGTGCGTTTGGCGAGATGGTTTTGCACAAAAACCATCCGCACGCGCCTCAACGTTCAGAGCTGGGCCCCGGCCTTCGCCGGGGAGACGAGGTGCGCCCTCTGGCGTAGGGCGAGTATTTATACCCGCCGGACGTTGCGTTCATAATTCCGGCGGGTCGTTGACCCGCCCTACATAAACACCTGTTTTCATTGAATAACCCAAAACTTATCCCCGCCTTCTCCCCCCGTGTTACACTGCTCCCATACCTGATCAATGAGGCTCTCTGGTACCAGTCGGAGGGGGTCAGGGGCGGTTGTTGAGGGGAGTTGGGGGTGGCCTCAGCTTAACGCTCGTCCGGGCCTTCTATCGTGTGGAACCGCGAGGGGAAGCATTAGACCCGCTGGGAGACTGGCGGTGAAAGGGAATGGCAATCTCGCTAAAAGCCGGGCGCGGGCGAGTATGTTCGCACCTATCAAAGTATTTATTCGTGGACATGACGTTCGCGCCCATCCTCTTTAATTTCGCGCAGCGAAAATAAAGGACAAGGCGGCAGGCGTTTTCGAAGAAAACGACGAGAGCCGCTAACCCCCGTATTTTTGCTACGCAAAATTACGGTTATCAACCGGGAAGCGCT
>CALLVA010000009.1 GCA_938010655.1 uncultured Parvularculaceae bacterium
ATTCGCCGTCGTTGCAAACGCGGCGATGGAGGCGACACCTGCTGTCATAGCGATGCCAATGGAACGAAGAAGTTTCATGTCTTAAATATCCTCTAGTTTCGCCGTAATTACTGTTGCGTCAGATCGACTGGCGCGGAGACAGGGACTGTCAGAAGGTTTGGAGCCGTTTGCTCGTTCGCCATGCGAATACCAAGCTTCACGTCACCCAAGAACGACTTATCGAGATCAACAAATGATTTCGTCTCAGCATCGTAAATACGAAGCACAGAATCATCAGGTGACTTATAAATCAACGCCAAACGGCCCATGCGGAAAAACTCTAGGCCTTCCAGAGCTGTACCATCGGCAGAAACATCTGAGCCAACATATGATTCGATCGTCCGACCATATTCATTTTCAATCTGATAGGCTTCCAAGATCAAGCGGAACCGCTGCGCAGGTGTTGTTTCGTCAGAAAGACGCACTTTCAAACGCTCGACACGCTCTGTGCGCTCATTCATCAAGAAAGGAATATCTGCTTTCACAAATTCATCCAGCTTAGCGACCATGTCTTCCATCAGAGGCTGCATAGACTGCTGCAAGCCTGCAACATTCTCAATGTCTGCTCTGAGGCGACCAATGCGCAATGCTTGGTTTTCAACTTCCTTTGCACGGGATTTGTTGAACCGGGACAGCAGTTCAAACTGCTTCAAGTTCGCACGATAATCCACGAGAAGCTGGTTCGTCGCATCATCCAACTGATCAATACGTTGCTGCGATTTTTTAGCTTCAGCCACTGTGGCTTTGCTCTCGTTTACAGCTCTATCGAACTGAGCCAGTGCTGGCGTAGTCGCCACAAGCGCCATGGCTGTTCCCAAAAAAGCGATTTTTTTAATCATCTGCTCACCTACCGGATTGCTTCGGTTTAGCGCGGCTTAAACACCGCAATGAATAACTATATAGTAGGCAACAAGCCCACTAAGATTTAAATGACGGGATTTTAAGCCACCACAATCGATACAATGTGCAGAAGTTTTTTCAAAAGCAAATCAAAAATGACTTTTACCCACACAAGTATAAATTTCGGCGTCCCACCAAAGGCCGTTTTCGGCTCTTTTATATAATATAACGTTAGCAAGTAACATTGCCCCACGCAACAGGCTTATTTTCTTTTGGTGCGATATTCAGGCATTAAAAAAAGATAATTGTAATAAAATATTATTTCTCGACACGAATTAAGCATAATAAGGAAGTTTTTGCACGTTTGGAGAGATATATCATCTGAATGGCTGGGGCGGGAGGATTCGAACCTCCGAATGCTGATACCAAAAACCAGTGGCTTACCGCTTGCCGACGCCCCAATCAGGAGCGCCTGTTTAGCGCCAAGGTCACAAAAGCGCAACGCCCTTTTTTGACGTTTTTTGATGTTTTCGCAGACACACTCTATTATAAGGTAAATCACATATTCATTTCACACTGGAACCGCCTTCATGCTGACTCAAATCAACAAACTCACCGATGACTTTTACGCCAGCCCTCAACTCAACTTGGCCGAGATTAAGGCCGCCAAAGAGGCGGGGTTTGATTTGATCATTAATAATCGTCCTGATGGGGAAGAAATGGACCAGCCGCCCCATGCTGAAGTGGCCGCTGCGGCGCAAGAGGCGGGGATTGCCTATATATATGTGCCGATTGGCCGAATGGTGGTGGGAGCAGCGGACCTTGATGCGTTTGACGCGGCCATCGCAAAAGCCACAAAAACATTAGCCTATTGCCGGACAGGCACGCGCTCAACCATTGTGAGATCTCTGGCAACAGCGCGCAGCGGCAAACCTATTTCAGACATTCTCGCTGAAGCGGCTAATGGCGGGTATGATATGGGCGGCCAGCGCGGAGCCATGGAAGCCCTTCAGGACTAGCCCGTCTTAATAATGAATAATGACGCGGGCCGGGCTGCCAATATTGGGCAGGTGAATAATTTCCGTGATGCTCACGCCGCATTGCAACGGCGCTTCATCTCGGCCAGAGGCATCCACCGTACGGCGCACTTGCCCGCCGCCGCAATCTAGGAAATTTCCCGCTTTAAGCTCCATAACATAAGGCGTGCCGGGCGGTGCCAGAACCCAGACCCGGTCCGTATAGCCCCCCAAATTCTCCCCCATCATCACGCCGCCCGCCGTCGAGGGAGCCTCTTGCGCATGAGACGCTGTGCCTAAAGTGAGCAGAACAGCAAGAAAAGTCGCGAAAATTGTCGCGATCTTGTTAACGAGTTGTTTACCTATGAAACACATCTGCCATCCCACGCAATCATCAGGCCGACATATGGATATGGCTTAAAATCAACGGCCTCCGCCCCGTTTTCGCACAACGATTCACACAACGATTCACGGGGCTGTGAGAAAACCGACTTGTCACTTGCGCAAAAAAAAACCTGTGGCACTCTCACCAAAGAACATAAAAACAGGCCAACTGAGCAGGAGAGTCGTGGTGATTCGTGATTTTACATTCGAAAGTGGTCGCCTCGTTGTGCGCCAAACTGGGGCTCACATCGAACTGAACCGGGATTTTTTCACCTCGGTCGCCAAAGCTGGCAGCTTTATTGGTGAAGTGGCCGCGATTTCCGCAACACGAAAAATCAAACAGCTGGGTAAATCCTCCGCGTCCAAAAGGCCTCGCCTTGCATTTGTGCCGATGGTCGCGCGCCCTTGGTATGCGATTTGGCCCGTCTGCCAATTGGCTGGCGTAGATTTGGTGACGGACCCGGCAGATGCGGATTTACTGTTTTATTTCGAAGATAGCGAACACGCTTTGGCTGATACACGCTCCGCCCTGCCCGGCCTTCCCGCGCCGATCATTAATGGTCAATGCCTCGACATTCGCAAAAGCCATGTGGGCGCCATATTCAAAAAAGTCTTTGGCTATAATTTGGAGATAGACCCCCTCACATGGCACGGCGACGCCGTTGAGAAATCAGAAATGAACGGCAAACATGACGGGCGTATCGTCACCTGCCCCATCCAAGAAACCAAACCGGGCTATGTCTATCAACGGCTGATCAAAAATTCCGAAGGGGGAGAGGTCTATACAGATATCAGAACCCCCATTGTGGGCAGCACCATCCCCACAGTGTTTTTAAAACATCGACGTCAAGAAACACGTTTCACAAATGATAATGATAAAGTGGAGCGCACGACAGCGGATGCCATGTTCTCTCCCGAAGAACAAAAATTGATCCTGCAATTCGCGCAAGAAATTGGCCTTGAATTTGGGGGCATGGATATTTTGCGCGATCATCAAGATGGCCGGATTTATATTGTGGATGTGAATAAAACCGATATGGGGCCGCCGACCAATTTGCCGCGTACAGACAAATTATTCGCAATGAAAGCCTTGGCAGAGAGTTTCAAAGTTTTCGCCAAAGAAAAAATGGCCTAATGTCGATCCCTTTTATCCGGCATTTCGATTATACTTATGAAGCAGCTGAAGCGCTTTCTCCCTTGGTGACACGGGTCATTTGTGAAAATCCCGGCCCGTTCACCTTTACAGGGAGCGGCACATATTTAATCGGGCAAAATATACTCGCAATTATTGATCCGGGGCCAGACGATCCGGCGCATCACAACGCTTTATTAGCAGCCATTAATGGCAGGCCAGTCAGCCATATTCTCATTACCCACACCCATTTAGACCATTGCGGCGGGGCGCGACGGCTGGCCGAGGCGACGGGCGCCCCCTGTTACGGCTTTTCCGCGCACCTTGCCGGACCAGATGACGCCGCGCCCGCGCTTGATGAAGGCGCCGATTTTTCTTTTCAGCCTGATGCGGTGCTGCGCCATGGGTCCATGCTCTGTTCGCCGGAATGGCAGCTTACTGCGCTTTATACGCCGGGCCATATTGGCAATCATTTATGCTTTGCATTGGCCGAAGAAAAAGCCGTGTTCACTGGGGACCATGTTATGGGGTGGGCCACAACAGTGGTGGCACCGCCTGATGGCAATATGGCGCAATATATGGATAGTCTGGACTTATTATTGAAGCGAGACGACGACATATATTACCCGACCCACGGCGCACCTATTGATCAGCCTAAGGAGCTTGTGCAAGGCATTAAAACCCATCGCTTGGCCAGAGATGCGCAAATCATCAGTACCTTGAAAGAAGGTGCAAAAAGCGTCATGGAAATTGTCGAAACCCTGTATCACGATGTTGATAAAGGATTACACTTAGCGGCGGGCCTTAATGTGATGGCTCACTTGATGCGACACGAAAAAGAAGGCCGCGCTGCTAAAACAGGAGACGCTTTTCAAGCTGTGTGGCGACTTTTGTAAAACCAGCGGCGCAAACGGCTTTAAAATTCGTGAAAGAGTTCCTCTCCGAGCGCTCCGCGCCCACCTCCCCCGCAAGCGGGGGAGGAATAGACATGGTTAAATGGGGCATTGATTGGTCCCAATAAAAAACAACAACGTCTCCCCGGCGAAGGCCGGGGTCCATCTCTGGTCATTGGTTCTGGGGCTGAGGGTCTTTTTGTAAGATGGTTTTGCATAACAACTTTCCGTACATGCCTTGCCGTTCAGAGCTGGGCACCGGGTCTTCGCCCGGTGAGACGGAGAGGTTGATTTTTTATATCTCAACCCACCCTCAACGTCTTCCCGGCGCAGGCCGGGATCCATCTCCGGTCGTTAGATTCTGGGGCTGATGGCGCTTTTGGCGAGATGGTTTTGCAAAAACCTCTCGCCAAAATCACCGTCTGCCCCAGAACCAACGACCAGAGATGGATCCCGGCCTGCGCCGGGAAGACGTTGAGAGTGGGTTGAGATATGAAAAATCAATCTCTCCGTCTCACCGGGCGAAGACCCGGTGCCCAT
>CALLVA010000010.1 GCA_938010655.1 uncultured Parvularculaceae bacterium
GACTCAATATTATTTATTTTACAGCCCTATATTGCTGCTCACGCGTTAAATACTTGAATTATTAGTAGATTCTGCCTCGAAATTTTATCCCCTTAAGGCATGTGACAATATTCGAATCCAAATATAGTTTCATATTAACAAATTCTATATTTGCTTCGGCTATATCATGGCCAATTGTATTTCGGGGCGCGCAGGTCTAGTTTTTGGAATGATCTATATCATTGGCAAGCATTGTTATGGGGGTTGTTTGGTTTAGTCCCAGCGATTGCGACTGTGTGGTATTTGCGCAAGCAGAATAAGCAAAATGAAAATCAACACCGGGTGGATATGGATATCAATCAGTCTAATCGACGCGATGATATGTATAGAAAACATCGAGCAGCAAGAGCCGGGCTTCCTTTGGCCATCGATACTGTCTCTCAATATGCAATAGAATGTTTCGCGCTCTTAAATCAAAGCTTTGGCTATTATGATCAAAATGGCGATTTGAACCGGTCTCTCGTTGCTCAAAATCTTGATGAACCGCCCAGTTTCCCGATAGAGGCGTTGGAGGTTTTAAGGCGGAGCGTTGAGACAGCAGATGAGCAAGATGCGCAAAAACTGTCTCAGTTGATTTCCTTTGCTCAGATTCATCGAGCCAGATTTGAAGATCATTTGCGCGATGTGAGAGTGGGGCGCCGTCATGCGCTTTTGCTTGTTGATCATGTGCAGGTGCAAGACCGGCTCATCGATATTGCGGTCTTATACGCGGCCTGCGGCTGGCTGTTTCCCTATGCCCGCGCGGAATGTGATTCAATCTCGGAATTTCCAAATAAGCCAGATATCGCAATGCTGACCTATACGTTGTCAGCCACGATTGAGACGCAGCTGGTCTCTCGTATTACCCAAAATTGGAAGAAGCTGACCCAGCATTTTCGCAATCTGGACCAATAGAATTTTTGAAGGTTCCAGCATATTAAAATCAAATGGTGCGCCCGGAGAGACTCGAACTCCCGACCTAGCGGTTATGAGCCGCCAGCTCTAACCAACTGAGCTACAGGCGCTTTAGAAGGGCAAGCCTTCAAGGTTTGGATGCTATAGCAGGTGCTGCTTTTGGTTTGAACCCTGTTTGTTGCGAAACTTTGGTCTGTTTTCTGCGGGGCACGTAAATGACGCTTCATCAAAAAAGCCCGGTCGAGAGGACCGGGCTTTTTTTGCGTTTTATTTTTTCTCGGGGTCACCATCTTTATAAGAAGATGGTGTATCGCCTTTTTCATAGCGATCGCCGAATTCTGTTGTGCCACCATGACTCAAAATTCTGGCCTGACCTTGCCAATCATCTCGAACAATCCGACCCGGAAACTCTAATTTATTATCGAGCCATTTGATCTCATCAGCAGACCAATTTTCGATCTGGGCAAAATGCCAGATGCCGATCTCGTTGAGAAGCTTCTCATAATTTGGCCCAATGCCTTTGATTTTTTTCAAATCATCAGCTTTGCCATTAAGAGGCGCGTCATAGAGCTTCGGTTTGTCGCCTGTATCAACAGCGGCGGCGGCGATAGGAGCCGCAGCTGCGACTGTGCCGCTAGTTTCCGCGACACGCGAGGCCGCAGGAGCTGGTGCTGTTGCAGGGGCAACATCGCGATAGTTTTCAGAATGTGTGATCTCCGCTCTGCGGCGATGCCAAATCCACCACCCAATTAAAAGGCCGAGGAGAAATGCGAGTAACAATAATACCCATTGATGAAAGATAAGCCAAAACATGATGTATTTCTCCCTTAATTGGCTGTGACTTTAAATTCGATACGGCGGTTTGCCGCGCGACCTGCTGCTGTTCTATTGTCTCCAATCCACTTGTCTTCGCCATATCCTTTGGCGGTGAAATGGGTGACATCCACACCTTTAGAGGTGAGGTAGGCAAGAACAGCATTTGCCCGCATTTGACTGAGTTTCATATTCATCTCGGCAGGACCGGATGAGTCCGTGTGACCTTGAATCTCAACATTATACCCTGTGCACTTTTTCGACAAAGCAGCGAGCTTATCCAGCACTGGATAAGAGCTGCTATTGATCACAGCGCGCGAACTCGCAAAATTGATCTTGTCTTTCAAGATCTCATTGAAGTCCGCCTGACATGTATCAATCGCCAATTGCGGTTCAGGCGCAGGAGGCTCTTCAACAACAGGCGCGGGTTCGGCAATGATCACAGGCTCTGGCGCTGAAATATCAGCATCGCTTGTGTAATTCGGCACGAAGCTCGAAAGACCAGCAAGCACATTGTCTCTGCGCGCAACATCATCAACTTCTCCGTAAAGGGAGAATTTTGTGTTCACAGCAGTAATGCCTCCACGATCCAGAAGGGACAGGGCTTTTAAATTTTGTTTAACCGCCAAGTTCCATGTATCGGAAGGCGCGCCATTGGCGATTTGTAATTCATCAACAACACCGCCGGGGAAAAGCGCTTTGGCTTCTGCCAAAATTTCGGCGCGAATTTCTTCGCTCGGCACATATCCCGTTAATGTCACAGGGCCGTCTTTTGTGCCGTAAATGGCGTTCCACGTATAAGGGTTGGCCGTTTGAACATCTGGCGCAGCTTTCGCGACTTTCACGTTAGCTAAGTCAACTTTCGTGACACCGCCAGAAACAACGCCGCCTGCCCATTCAGCACTCAGCACAATACGACGAAGTTTGTCGCGCGCTTCAGCTGATGGGGCTGTGCCGGTAATGATGGCTTTTTGCCCATCCATTTCGACTTGCGCCCAGCTAAATTCATTGGTTTTCGCTTTTTCATCGGCAAAGCGCTGCAATCTCGTTTCTAGTTCTTCAGATGTTTCATTCGGAATAATCCCCGCATAAAACCCCAGAAAACCCAGAACTGCCAGCGCAATCAGACCGACCAAAAATTTTGGAAATGCTGACATGACTTACGTTCTTTCCCTTTTCTTAGGCACCATCCTCAAAATATAGAGGTGCCTGTCTCAACCCAATATTGCTCTGACGATGCGTTATATGATTCGCATACGATCAGAGCAGCTGATATTTTTATGGCAGACCACAAATTATGAGGCGGAACCCCCTCGTGATAAACCGTGATTAAATATTGTTTAGATTCTGGGAAAAATTGCAAGTATTTTCCATATGTTATTCCGCATTGCTCTTTTAGGGAGAAAGCAATGAGGATGTGCTCACCTATCTTTTACACGTCTTTGGCGTGGGCAACTGCAACTCACCATTGTCAGATGTTTTCGGCGAGAATAGGGTGCGCGAGAAACACGTTAGTAACGTCTAAAATGGAACGGGATATCCCTCTATCCCCAACAACCAAAAGGAATTTTCAAGATGGCCGACGCCTATATTTACGATGCGGTGCGCACGCCGCGCGGCAAGGGTAAACCAGACGGATCACTTCATGAAATCACGCCCGTACAGCTTGGCGCGCAGGTCTTGAATGCCATCGTTGAGCGAAATAATATTTCTGATGATAATGCGCCGGATGATGCCATTTTTGGCTGCGTGATGCCTGTGGGCGAACAAGGCTCAAACATTGCGCGGACAGCCGTGTTGATGTCCGACTTGCCGCAAACAACCGCAGGGGTGCATGTAAACCGCTTTTGCGCGTCTGCGTTGGAAGCAACCAATATGGCTGCTGCCAAAGTCATGACAGGCGAAGCAGACCTTACAATTGCTGGCGGCGTTGAAAGCATGTCCCGCGTGCCCATGGGCGCAGATGGCGGTGCGTTGATGTCTGATCCCCATGTGACCTTCCATAATTATGTCGTGCCACAGGGTATTTCTGCAGATATTATCGCAACGAAATATGGCATTAGCCGAGAAGACGCAGACCTTTATGCTGTCGAAAGCCACAAGCGCTCCGCCAAAAGCTGGGAGCGGGGGGACTTCAACAATCAGATCATTCCGGTCAAAGACGTCATCGGCCTCAATGTTTTGGATAAGGATGAAACCATTCGTCCAACAACTGATATGCAAGCCATGGGCAGTTTAGGGCCCGCTTTTCTGGGGCTTGGTGAAATGATGCCGGGCTTCGATAAGGTTGCTTTGCAGCGATATCCTGAGCTTGAAAAAATCAATCATATCCACACTGCGGGGAACTCATCCGGGATCGTAGATGGCGCCGCCGCAATTTTGATTGGCTCCAAGGAAGCTGGTGAAAAATTAGGTCTTAAGCCCCGCGCCCGGATTAAAGCCATGGCGTCCTGCGGGTCAGAACCAACGATCATGCTGACAGGGCCAGAATTTGTGACGGAAAAAGTCTTGGCGCGTTCTGGCATGAGCAAGTCCGATATTGACCGTTGGGAATTGAACGAAGCCTTCGCTTCCGTTGTGCTGCGCTACATGCAAGCCATGGATCTTGATCATTCTGAGATCAATGTGAATGGCGGCGCGATTGCGATGGGTCATCCGATGGGAGCGACAGGCGCAATGATCCTCGGTACGGCTCTTGGCGAGATGGAACGCTCTAACAAAGAGACAGGTCTCGTGACGCTTTGCATCGGCGGCGGCATGGGCACAGCAACAATTATTGAACGCGTATAAAGCGGGTACGGAAACATGACATATAAAACATTCACTTTCGAGATCGACGCTGATGGCATTGCTCTCATGACAATTGATCTGCCGGGCCAATCTATGAACGTTTGGAACGAAGATTTGATCGAAGATTATATTAAAGCTGTCGATGAATTCTGCGCCAATGATGACATTAAAGGCATGGTGATCACATCGGGCAAGACTTCTGGTTTTCTCGCTGGCGCAGATTTGCGTATGCTGGGCAACATGCCAGCAGATGCGACGGCGCAGCAAATGTTTGATGCGAACTTCAAGCTCCAAGCTGCTGTTCGTAAAATGGAAACGGCTGGCCACTCAGCTAAAAACTTAACAAAGGGGCTAGCTCATGCGAAGCCTGTAGCTTGTGCGTTGAACGGGCTTGCTTTAGGCGGCGGCATGGAACTGGCGCTTGGCTGTCACTACCGTGTGGCAACCGACGGCAAATTCCAGATGGGTCAACCAGAAGTGCAAGTGGGGTTGATCCCCGGCGCAGGCGGCACACAGCGGACCATGCGTCTGGCGGGTGTTCAAAACGCGATGCAGATCTGTACGCAAGGTAAACCGATGGATGCTAAAACGGCTCTTTCTCAAGGCTTGATCCATGAGATCGCACCTGCGGCTGATGTCGTCGCTAAAGCCAAAGAATGGGTAAAGGCTAATCCAAAGTCCAATGCGCCTTGGGACAAAAAAGGCTTCAAAGTGCCCGGCGGTGCAGGGGCAATGGACCCTCGCGTAGTGCCGATCTTTGCAGGGTTTTCTGCCATGGCCCAAGTGGCCACGCGCCACAATTATCCGGCAGTGCGTCGGATTCTGTCGTCAATCTATGAAGGGTCGATTGTGCCGATTGATGTGGGCTTGCGCATTGAGAGCAAATATTTCGTCCAATGTTTAATGGAGCCTCAGGCCAAAAATATGATCCGCACTTTGTTTGTGAACAAGCAAGCAGCGGAAAAAGGCGCGGACCGTCCAAAATCAGTTGGTGAAATTCCAATGAAGAAAGTCGGCGTTCTTGGTGCTGGGATGATGGGGGCAGGGATTGCCTATGTCACCGCGCGATCAGGCATGGACGTGGTCTTGCTCGACCGCGACATGGATGCTGCGGAGAAGGGCAAGGATTATTCCCGTAAGTTGAATGATAAAGGCATATCGCGCGGTAAGCTGACCAAAGAAAAGTCGGAAGCCATGCTCGCCAAAATTCACACGACGGCTTCTTATGATGATCTCAAAGATGTGGACCTCATTATTGAAGCGGTATTTGAAGATCCCGGCGTGAAAAAGGATGTGATTGAGAAAACCGAAGCGGTTATTCGCGATGATGTTGTTTTCGCCTCCAACACATCGACTATTCCGATTTCTAATCTCGCGAAAAACTCGAAGCGACCGGATCAATTTATCGGCATTCATTTCTTCTCACCTGTAGACAAAATGCCTTTGGTTGAGATTATTCCCGGCGATAAATCTGGCGATCTGCCTTTGGCAGCGGCGCTTGATTATGTGGGCAAGATTAAGAAAACCCCGATTGTTGTCTCTGATACGCGCGGGTTCTACTGTAATTCTGTTGTGATGCCGTACCTCAATGAAGCATCTCGCATGGTCGCTGAAGGCATCAACCCGGCGCTGATCGAGAATTGTGCCTTGGATATGGGGATGCCTGTTGGGCCACTCGCTTTGACCGATGAGACCAGCCAAGAGCTGGGCTTGCGGATCATGCGGTCGGCGCAAGAAGAGCTTGGCGACAAATATCAGCCGACTGGCGTTGAAGACTTGATGGAAAAATTCGTTGAGGAACTGGGCCGCAAGGGTCGGAAGTCTGGCGGTGGGTATTATGACTATCCAGAAGGGGGCAAGAAGGCGCTTTGGCCTGAACTTTCAAAACATTTCCCTCTTGCGGCGGACCAACCAACGCCAGAGGAAGTCACAGATCGTTTGATGTTTATCCAATTGGCGTCTGTGGCCAAGTGTTTTGATAATGATATCGTGCATGACCCGCAATCAGCAGATTTGGGCGCGATCTTTGGCTGGGGCTTTGCGCCTTGGACCGGAGGGCCAATGAGCCATATCGATACGATGGGCGTTGATAATTATGTCGCTAAAGCAGATGCACTTGCGCAAAAATATGGCGAACGCTTTGCCCCGCCAGCGAGCTTCCGCGACAAAAAAGGCTTCTACGAAGCCGCTTAAATTTGCGATCTTATTAGAAGTGAAAAGGCCTCTACAGAAATGTATGGGCCTTTTTATTTACTGCGAAAGCCGCGCCAAACAGGTTTTGGCGGTTCGGCTGGTTTTTTGTTTTCCAAATAGAAATAAAGGGCTGCTTCTATCGCTTCTTGATCAGTCGCACATGCCGCGACGGCTTTTGCCTTTTCAATCAAGTCAGGATCAATTTCGAATAATCGTTTCATCTATGGCCTCGTCTAAATGCGTCCAGCAAATGCTGTAAACTCGCATATAGAGCCAAAGGCTTTCGCTCAAGCGGCAGGATATAATTTTTGGGATTAAACCGTGTCGCCAGAAATAGGCATTTTGAGGTTCATCTTGCGAATGGCTTGTTCTCTGAAAGGCGCTTTTTGGCTTTTTGTCAGAAGATCAAAATGGGCCGCTGGCATGGATTGAAACAAAGCCCGGTCAATCGGGTTGAGCTTCTGCCATATCGCACGGCGCTGACGACGAAACTCATATTGTTCCTTCGGGCTAGCGGTTACGTAAGCCGCTTTTGTCGATTCGGCGATATTGGTCTTTTGCGTGTGGGTCAGATTGCCAGTGAAGAAATCACGGGCCACCAGATCCACCATCAAGCGTTGCTGTTGATCCAGGCTTGACCAATCTGCTGGCACATATCTCACGGATGCTTCACGCTGTGGCAAAACGAGGCCAAACGGTTCGGATTGTTTGGCCTCGTTTTGCGCAGACGCCGCTGGCGCAAACGCTACAAAGATCAGTCCTGAGACAAGACTACTTAAAAAGGGCTTACGCAACACCATGCCCACACTCTCCCGGGAACTGATTGATACTCAACTGAGAGATCAACCTATCAAAGGGGCGTGAAAATCCGTTGAAAAAACAACGGACAATTTGAACAATAGGCATTAACCATAAGAGCGTCTAAAGTAAGGAAATCCGCCCTTGCAAAATTTGGCGTGATAGAGTAGCAACCGCTTTCAGATTGGTGATTTTGAATCACCTTTATATTCAGATTTTAGATAAAAGAGGGTGCCATGGCAGTCCCAAAGAGTAAGATTACTTCATCTCGTCGCGGCATGCGTCGTTCACATGATAAACTGGCTTCTCCAGCTTATATTGAAGACAAAAAGTCAGGCAATCTGCGCCGTAATCACCACATTGACTTGAAGACAGGCCTTTATAATGGCCGTCAGGTTGTGGAAGGCACTGAGGAATAGACCTCATCCTCACGAAAATGTGATGTAAACGTTTCAGGCGTTGTCAGGCCTTCCTGACAGCGTCTTTTTTTGTGCTAAATCTAGGGATTAGCTAGAAAAAACGCCTATTTCTGCGGTTTACAAGGGCTGAGCTGTTTACGCTTTGCGGCGCTGTGTGGTTAAATTGCCTCGACTCACTGTGACAAATTTTTGCAGTGCCTAAAATACTGAGGAGGATATATGTCCGAAACCTTTATCTCGAGCCGAATCAAGAAAATGGGAATGACCATTGCCTTGGCCTTTGGCGGCGTTGTTTTGTTGAGCGGGTGCGAAACCACCAGTTCATCAGATCTATACGCCCGTATGCTCGACGCATGCGACCAGCGCGCGGGGACATGTTATCGATCCTGCGAGGAATATTCGGAAGAGCAAGGCCGGTCTGAATGTCAGCAAGACTGTTCTGCCAGAGCGGACCAATGTTTTGCCGATGCGGGTGATCGCATTTCTCAAATCAGCGAACGCCGGGCTTATAGTCAGGTCTCCTTCTACGGCATGTATGGCGCATGGTATCCGGGACGGGGATATAGATATGGCCCCCACGGTTATCGATATAGCTACGCCCCTTGGCGCGATCGCCGTTATGGATATGTCCGCAGTCGTGGATATGGCTATAATTACGGTTATGCCTATGGCCGTGACAGATATCGGGATCGCGACAGAAACCGGGACGGATATCGTGACCGCGACCGGAATAGAGATCGGGATCGGAATGGAGACCGGACGAGAGATCGCGATAGAAGAGATGGCGATTACCGGACAAGAACTGCGCGTCCAACAGGTAAGCCTGATCGGTTTCAGCGGGAACGCAGACGCGTTGATGGTGATAGAAGCCGGAATAATAGAAGCAACACAACGACGAACCGTTCAGAGGATCGTCCTTCGAGTGCCGACAGAAGCCGCAGAAGACCAGCTGCGGGTCAGTCACCGAAAAACCGGGATAATGGCAGCCGGAGCAGAGGCAGCCGTGATTCGAGCCAGGATCGCGCGGCACAGCCAAGACGTTCTGAGCCGAGACGCTCAGAACCAAGACGCTCTGAACCATCAAGGTCCAAGCCGGCACGTTCTGAACCAAGTCGGTCTAAACCGTCAAAACCATCGCGGCCAAGCGGCAAGCCTTCAAGAAGGTCAAATTCATCCAAAAGACAAATTCAATAGGGTGAATAGGTTGCCAGCCTGACTAAAGCATCCCCCAGAAACAATTCATTCTTGTTTCTGGGGGTTTTGTCTTTGCCCCGCACCAAAACTTCGCTAAGGAAACGGCATCTTTAAGATTTTTCCTTCGGAGTATTCCCATGACAGCCATTTTAGACATCCACGCCCGCGAAATTCTTGATAGTCGCGGCAACCCTACGATTGAGGTCGATGTAACTTTGGAAGATGGGTCATTTGGCCGAGCCGCCGTTCCTTCCGGTGCTTCTACCGGCGCGCATGAAGCCCATGAACTTCGAGATGGCGATAACCGCTATGGCGGCAAGGGCGTTCAAGATGCGGTAAAAGCTGTAAACACTGAAATCTTTGAAGCCTTGGCAGATACAGATGCAGAAGATCAGGTGTTCATCGATCAAACCATGATTGAACTGGATGGCACGCCGAACAAAAACCGTCTCGGCGCAAATGCACTTCTCGGCGTTTCCCTCGCAACCGCAAAAGCTGCGGCAGATGCTATGGGCATGCCGCTTTATCGTTATGTTGGTGGTGTCGGCGCGCGGGTTCTGCCAGCGCCTATGATGAACATCATCAATGGCGGCGAACACGCAGACAACCCGATTGATATTCAAGAATTCATGGTGATGCCGGTTGGCATGCCAAGTTTCGCAGAAGCATTGCGTGCTGGTTCTGAGATTTTCCATAATCTGAAAAAAGGCCTCAGCAAAGCTGGTCATAATACAAATGTCGGCGATGAGGGTGGTTTTGCGCCGGGCCTAAACGGCACTAAAGAAGCTCTCGACTTCATCATGGCCGCGATTAATTCAGCGGGATATACAGCTGGTGAGGATGTCTTTATCGCCCTCGATTCTGCCTCAACTGAATTTTATGCTGATGGCAAATATAATCTCAAAGGCGAAGGCAAAAGCCTCGATGCGGATGGCATGATCAAATATTATGCGGATCTCGTCGCAAATTTCCCAATCATTTCAATTGAAGATGGCATGGCGGAAGATGACTGGGCAGGCTGGAAAGGCCTTACACAGGAAATTGGCAATAAATGTCAGTTGGTCGGGGATGATCTATTCGTCACAAATGAAGATCGGTTGCGCGATGGTATTGAGCAGGGTTGTGCTAACTCCATCCTCGTAAAGGTCAACCAAATCGGTACTTTGACGGAGACATTGAATGCGGTGGATGCCGCGCACCGGGCTGGCTATACGGCTGTGATGTCGCACCGTTCTGGCGAAACTGAAGATTCAACAATCGCTGATCTCGCCGTGGCAACGAATTGCGGTCAGATTAAAACAGGGTCTCTTGCTCGCGCCGACCGGACAGCTAAATATAACCAACTCTTGCGCATTGAAGAAGAGCTTGGCGAGATTGGGGCTTATGCAGGCGTCATGGCTTTCAAGCCAGGTATTATAAAGCTTTAAGCTTATTCAACTTCGTCAGGGCGTGATGCAGAACAGCACGCCCTGCGCTTTGAATGACTGTTCCTCTTTTCCAGTCAAAATCTTGCAATCAGCACATCTTTGGCAATAAGCCAAAGGTCAGACCCTTGCAATTTTTCAAAAAAGGGCTTGCCTCAAACATTTTTACTTTTTGGTAACCATGGTTTGACAAAAGAAGATCGAGGGAAATTCTGAAAAGAGAATGGGCAAAAAATGGTCGCGTTGCGTCGGTTTATATTTGAAGGTGTTTTGCCTGCCTTTTGCGTGCTCGGCATTGCGTATAATAGTTTGCTTGCCCTGAATGGCCCAGACGGTCTGAAGGCAAAAGATATGACGGAAGCCCGCTTGCAGGACCATGAGGAAACCTTGGTTGCCCTCAAATTAGAACGCGAAAAATTGGCCCGAGAAGCACGGCTGTTATCTCAAGAAACCTTGAATATGGATGTCTTAGATGAGCGCGCCAGATCGCGCCTTCGATATGCGGCTCCCGGCGAATATGTTGTGCCTTTGGAAGAATTAGATCGCTTGATCTTGTCTCAGTAATCCTCTTGCCATATCTGCTTTCATAAATACTGCGCAAAAACTCGAAAATTTATTATTCTAGGCGTTGGAATTTCACGCAAATTTCGTCTATATAGCCGATATGAGCAAAACCAAAAAAAGCCCCGCCAAAAAGACAGCCGCCAAAAAAGCCGCTGTTAAAAAACCTGCCACGAAGTCAGTGAAAAAAGCGTCGCCGAAAGGCACGACCAAAGCTGGTAATTCGCGCAAGTCTAATCTGACAGCGACAAAGAAAGAGCTGCTTCAATATTATGAAGACATGCTCTTGATCCGGCGCTTTGAAGAGAAAGCCGGTCAGCTTTATGGCATGGGCCATATTGGCGGATTTTGTCACCTCTATATCGGGCAGGAAGCTGTCGTTGTGGGCATGGAAGCCGTGAAAAAAGAAGGTGATCAAGTGATCACTGGATATCGGGACCATGGCCATATGCTCGCTTGTGGCATGGACCCTAAAGGCGTGATGGCTGAGCTGACGGGCCGCGAAGGCGGATATTCCCGTGGCAAAGGCGGCTCCATGCATATGTTCTCTGAGGAGAAAAAGTTTTATGGCGGCCACGGCATTGTGGGCGCGCAAGTG
>CALLVA010000011.1 GCA_938010655.1 uncultured Parvularculaceae bacterium
GACAAAGTGTTCAATACATATTTTGTCTCAAATTGCTGATGCTTTAAATTGTGATCTTGCAATGTTGCTGCCTGATAAACCAATATCTGAGGCCGGGTTTTCTGAATCAGAAACTGAATTTGCGCATCAGCTTGATGCTGACACGGAAAAGCAATTTACAAGACAAATTTTGACTTTATTCAGGCAAATTGAAACACCATCTCGTCGACAGGAGGTTTTAAACGCGCTGGAGACTGAAAGTCAGACTATAGATGAGTTACGGTCAAAATATAATTTCTAAAAATCAGTCTCCCTGATTAAGACAGCGGTGACTCTTTGCCAAACTGCATATGCAGCGCTTTGTGGCTTTGCTTCAATAATGGCTTTTCCGGGCACGGTATAGGGTTCGCTGAGGGGCGTTGTTAAATCTGCGCGTATGGTGAAGACTGCGTTATCTGGAATCAATCTGCCAGCTTTATCTTCCGCAACGGCGATGGGGCCGCCATATATTGATAATAAGGCCGGCTCGGTTACTTCTTTCGCTGCAACAGGCGTGATTTCGGTGACATTACCTTTCATAACTTTTCGCTGAATATCTGCGGCGATGAATTTTATATTGCCATTGGTTGAAATCCGTTCAGCCCGGATCTCACCTGGCATTGCAATGATTTCGAATGATCTTGGATCTGTGATCATACCAAGCTGAATAGTTGAATTTACCCATCGCCCCAAATGTATGTTTTCATTAAAATCGATGATGATTCCAGAATGAGGTGCACGGAGAATAGAGTCTTTGAGTAACCTTTTCAGGCCTGCGTGCCGTTCTTGTTCGGTCAACAGCGAGCGTTGCAATATCAGTATATTCTGCCGATCTTCAGGGTCGTCAACGCTTCTATCAATTTGTCGCTTTAAAAGAGAAATGTTCAATGCTGCTTGGCGTAAATCGTTGTTGATTTCGGGCATATCTATTTCAAAAAGAATATCGCCTTTTTGAACATATTGACCTTTTTGAATATGAATTTCTGAAATTTGACCGGGCGCAGCAGCAAAAATGGCAGTTTGAACACTGGGTTTCACAACGGCTGGTGCTTTAACATTTTGTCTAAGGGGAAGGAAAAAAGCGATCACGCAAAGGCCTATTAATCCTAAGGTGAGTTTGCTTCGATTGGTTTGCAATATATCTTTTTTCATCTCATTCCATTTCTTCAATTCAGTCCAAATTGGTTTACCGATGAACCAGGCAATCTCTATAATGAATAAGGGAATACCTACGATTTTGGGAAAAAAGGCGTGGATAAATAGTGCTATACCGAGAAAGAGGAAAAAGCGATATATCCATGTTGCCCAGCTAAAAAGAATAAGGGCGTTTTGTTTTTTCGCGTTAAAAATTTCAGGTGCAGGTTTTTGGAGACCAAATAGAATTTCGCGTAATTTCCAACGCCCTAATGCAAAACTGCGATGTTGCAAGTTTGGTAAATTGATGAGATCGGACAAAATGTAATAGCCATCAAACTTCATGAGAGGGTTGAGGTTGATCAATAAGCTCAAGGTCCAACTTGTCGTGGCGGCAAAAAAGGCGACACTTCTGGCTGGCCCATCGGGTAGAAAAACCCAAAAAAGCGTAGCAATAATCGCTATGATTATTTCTGTTGCAACCCCGGCAATATCGATCAATACGCGTTTCCGATGATCCTTTAGCCGCCAAGCATCCGTTGTATCCGTATAGAGAATGGGAAACATGACGATGAAGGCAAGCCCAATAGTGTTTACACGGGTTTTGAAATGATATGCGGCAAAGGCATGACCAAATTCATGGAGGGACATGAGCGCGAGCAAAGATATGCCATAGATTAAAGCCCCTTCAAATGTCAGAAAATACATAAATGTATGGACAAATTCGTTCCATTGTCGACCGACAAGAAAAAGACTGAAAAGGGCTAAGCCTGCCAATAAGGCCCATATTTTTTTTCGGAAGAAAATAGCAATGAGAGGATATGTTTTTTCTATCAATGACGTTGGATCAAATAAGGGGATACGAAAAAATAAATATTTGTGGAGAGCTTGTTTCCATAAAGCGGGAGTAGCCGCTTTTTCTTGCGCTGCATAAGCTAAAGCATCATCTTGTGGGGCATCACTGGTCAAACGGTTTTGATGCAGAAACGCAACCATTTCCTCAATATCTTCTTGGGTCAATTCTTCGCCAATCGCCCGCGCTGCTGCGCCTAAAACAGACTCGGGTTTTTGCAACCCCCACGCCTGCAGCAGGGCCATTGCTTGCCTCCCAATCGTAAAATATGCATTTCTGAGTTGATCAAAAATCAACCAAGATGGGTCGCCATTTTCTTGTAAGGGGCCTTCAAGCAACGACAAGTCTTCGCGTAATCGCGGCAGATTTTGCACTGGGTTTTGTTGCAAATCGGGGGTCATAGGCCGATGAATTGCCGTGTTGCGACGATGGGTTTACGAAATAGCCAATAGGCGAGGGGCACGGTTTTGCCGTATATTTTTGCAACACCTCTTGCCCCAATTCGCGGGGTAATTTCATCAGTGAATGACGCTGTGCTAATATATGCCAATGAATTATTTGGCATGGGCTCTGGTGTATAGTTTGAAGATATGAGGCTGGCTTGGATAGATTTGAGGGGCGCAGAATCTAGGAAAAGTCTGATTTTGGCTCCTTCTTTTAATAAAGCGCCATCGCCTAGCGGCGCTTCAATTTTTAATTGTACTTGTTTCGGATTGGCGATCATCATAATCCGTTCACCGATTGAAACAGGGCGACCGGCCCAATCGTCCTTGTCGCTATATAGTAGAAGCCCATCTGCTTGTGCTTTTAAAACCATTTTGTTTGAATTTTCTGCAGCATAGTCTCTTCGGCTTTGCGCAAGAGCCAGCTCTGCTTCGCTTACTTGAATATCTCGCTTGCGATCACTTTGGGAAAAAGAGCTAAGCAAAATTTGGTTCAGCCGCGCTTCTGAAACGGAAACCTCTTCTTTTGAAAGAGCAAGGGCGTTGCGCATATCAGTGTCGACATATGTGGCAAGAATATCCCCTTTTTTCACATAGCTATTAGGAGC
>CALLVA010000012.1 GCA_938010655.1 uncultured Parvularculaceae bacterium
AATACCGAACTTCATCATTCTCTTTTGTGACAAGTAATGCGTAATCTTTTGTGCCACTGCCGAGATATTCTGTCAGCGTAGGCGAGGAGACGGAACTTGTTCCAAGTTCCACACCCATTTTTGATCCATCTTCAGCATAAAGATCATTTGCCCAAAATTCGTGCGCATCGCCCGTCAGCACAATTAAATCACGTACCCCGACATTTGCCACGGATTGATAAAACTGCTCCCGCGCCCAAGGATAGCCTTGCCAACAATCAGGATAAAGGGGCGGTCTATATTTTGAAATTTCGATAAATTTTCGAACATCCGGCCAGCTCTGTTCCACACCTTGTATGACTTCTTCTGAAATATATGGATTCAAATCCGGTGTATCCACAGCCGCCATCAAAATCTGATTGGCGACCAAGCGCCATTTTCTATCCGCATTTTTCGATTGTGCCAATGACCCAGCAACAAAAGCGGTTTGAGCTTCGCCCAACATTTGCCGTCCGGGCGCGGCAATTTCTCGTTGCTTAAAACTTTCAGCGTCCTGTTCATTGGTAAAATATTCAGGCGCTTTTTCAGCTAAAACCTGCTCATCCCTCGCCACAAGCCGAGTTTCCAGCGTTGTGAGAGAAAGCAAATCTCCCCATTCATAATTCTTGTAAATTTCTTCGCGGGTGCGCCCCGGCGCAGGCTCTCGCACAGGCATCCATTCATAATAGGCTTGCAGGGCCGCTCGCTTGCGCGCTTCCCAATCCCCTTCTTTGTCCGGTTGATGGTTTTCTGCGCCGCCTTTCCAGCTATCATTCGCCGTTTCATGATCATCCCAAATTAAGATCCATGGCATTTGTGCATGCAAGGCTTGCAAAGCAGGGTCTGTTTTATATTGACGGTGACGACGGCGATAATCATCTAACGTCACGATTTCGTGGCGTGGGTCATGCTGACGGCCCAAAGCTTTACCGGTTTCACCGCCATAAAAATCAGCGGCTTGCTCGTAGAAATAATCCCCCAAATGCAGGACAGCATCAAATGCGCCATCCCGCGCAATTGTGTCGTAAATATTGAAATAGCCCCATTGATAATTCGCACAGGAAACAACAGCAAAACGCGCTTTCTTCACCTCGCCGCGTGGCAAGGCTTTGGTGCGGCCAATGTCTGAATAAATGAGATTGCCTGTATCAATGTTACGTAAAGCGAACCGATAATAATATGGCCGCCCCGGCGTCAGTCGGCTGGCATCCACCTTCACCGTCCAGTCTTTGCTGGCATCAGTCTGAACGGTGCCTTCCCGGCCACCCGCGAAATTATCTCTGACGCTGATCTGCCAGATGACTTCTATACTGCCTAATTGGTCTTCTGGCGGCGTCACCCGTGTCCAGAGGATGACACGGTCTGGCAAGGGGTCTCCACTGGCAACGCCATGGGCAAAGACTTTATTATCCCCTGCCCTGATCCCTGATCGACTATCCCGATCATAAGCCCCGCCGCATGCGCCTGTTAAGAGCGAGCCAGCAAGTCCCCCGCGCATCAACTGGCGCCGTGTCAACATGTTCTTCATAGGCCAACTATTACCACGCCCCCCCGTCAGGGCAAGGGGGGTAAAATGGGTGCAAACAGCTAATAACCCATTTGTGTTTCAGCGTGCCTTATTCAGCAGCCAGACTTGCATCCTGAGGCGGCGTCCATTTCAACACAGGCTTGCGCGCGGCCCTTGTTTCATCCAACCGACGCATCGGGGCAAGAACAGGGGCGGCTTTGAACTTATCTGCTTTGCCCGCTTTGGCCTCGCGCGCGAGACCAAGCATCGCATCGCAAAATTTATCCAGCTCTTGTTTGCTTTCGCTCTCGGTTGGTTCAATCAGCATGGCACCATGAACCACCAGCGGGAAATACATGGTCATGGGATGGAAACCTTCATCAATCATTGCTTTTGCAAAATCGAGCGTGCCGACGCCTGTGTCTTTCAACCATTGATCATCAAACAACGCTTCATGCATGCAAGTGCCCTCAAAGGCCGTTGACATTTCCGTCGCCAAACGTGCTTGGACATAATTTGCGTTGAGCACAGCGTCTTCTGAAGCTTGTTTCATGCCATCTGCGCCATGCGACATCATGTAAGAGAGAGCTCTGGTAAACATGCCCATTTGTCCATGAAACGCTGTCATCCGGCCAAAACTTTGTTTGGCTTCGCCTTCAATCTCCTCAACAAATTTAAGGCCGCTATTTTCCTTAATAACAAAAGGCACAGGCGCGAAAGGCGCGAGGGCTTCTGACAATACTGTCGGGCCAGAGCCAGGCCCGCCGCCGCCATGGGGGGTACTGAATGTTTTGTGTAAATTAATATGCATGGCATCAATGCCAAGATCACCTGGTCTTGCTTTGCCAACAATCGCATTGAAATTTGCGCCATCGCAATAAAAATATCCCCCTGCTTCATGAACAGCATCGGCGATTTCGCGAATGTCCCGCTCAAACAATCCACATGTATTAGGGTTGGTCACCATGATCCCGGCAACATCAGGCCCAAGCTTGGCCTTAAAAGCTTCAAGATCGACCCGGCCTGTTTCATCGGCGGGAATCGAATCTACGGTAAAACCACATTGGACTGCCGTTGCCGGGTTGGTGCCATGGGCAGATTCTGGGGCGAGCACGCGAGTGCGGGTTTCCGCTTCTCCATCAGCGATAAGCCGCGCTTTAATGGCCATCATCCCACAAAGCTCTCCATGGGCCCCCGCTTTGGGCGACATGGCGACCGCTTTGGTGCCTGTGAGTTCCATCAGCCAATCGGCCAATGTATCGATTACCTCCAATGCGCCTTGCACGGTTGAGACCGGTTGCAACGGATGTATATCGGCAAAGCCTGGCAGGCGCGCCATTTTTTCGTTCAAGCGCGGATTATGCTTCATCGTGCAAGACCCGAGCGGAAAGGGGCCCATATCAATGGCATAATTCTTTTGAGAAAGTCGCACAAAATGGCGCATGGTTTCCGGCTCTGAAAGACCCGGCAAGCCAATCTCCGATGTGCGCTCTAGCCCGCCTAAGCGAGAGGCGGTGCCTTTTGGGGTTGGCAGGTCAACGCCAGTTTCTTGAAACGCATCGGTTTCAAAAATCAAGCCTTCTTCAATCTGCAATCCCCGATTACCGGAAAAGGTTTCTACACGGCTCATATCTGTTTCAACAAGTTCGGGGCGGGAAGGACGGCCTTGGTTGTTCATAGTCATGATTATAATACCTCTCCAAGAGCTTTCACATAAGCGGTAATATCGCTTTCTCGCGTCATTTCCGTTGCGGCAACAATGATCACATTTTCTGTGTCTGGATTGCCCGGCCAGAGACGATCTCCCGGCACACCGCCGAGCACGCCTTTGGCAGCCAAGGACTCAATTACCTCGCCAGATTTCTTTGGTGTACGGATGGTGAATTCATTGAAAAATGTCTTATTAATCACGTCGACCCCGTCCACAGCCTCTAGCGCATCCGCTGTCGCGCAGGCCGCTTCATGGGAAAGCGTGGCCATCTTGCGAATGCCGGCCTCCCCGAGCAAAGTCATATGTACTGTAAACGCCAAAGCGCAGAGACCAGAATTTGTACAAATATTTGAGGTCGCTTTGTCTCGGCGTATATGTTGCTCCCGCGTTGAAAGCGTCAACACAAAACCGCGCTTGCCTTCAGCATCCACCGTCTCACCACATAAACGCCCCGGCATTTGCCGCATATATTTTTGCCGTGTCGCAAACAGACCGACATAAGGTCCGCCAAAATTAAGCGGTACACCGATGGACTGACCTTCTGCGACCACAATATCCGCGCCCATTTCTCCGGGTGATTTTAAAGCACCAAGAGAAACAATTTCAGTGACAGCAACAATGAGTAACGCCCCTTTTTCCTGACAGATTTTTGAAATCTTTGTTAAGTCACGCGCATTGCCAAACACATCTGGAGTTTGGACGATCACGCAAGATGTTTCCTCATCAACTAAATCGCGCGCTGTGCCTTTGCCATCCGGGGTTACATGAGAAAAAATAACATCATCACCGAGCAATTCTGAATTGGTTTTAACAACCTGTGCATAATGTGGATGCAGACCGCCAGAGAGGATCACTTTTTTGCGCTTGGTGACTCGCCGCGCCATTAATGCAGCTTCTGCACAAGCCGTTGAGCCATCATACATAGAAGCGTTGGCAACATCCATGCCTGTCAGGGCAGCCACTTGCGTTTGAAACTCGAAGAGATATTGCAATGTGCCTTGCGCGATTTCTGGCTGATAAGGCGTATAAGAAGTGAGAAACTCCGACCGCTGAATAATATGGTCTGCCGTTGCCGGGATGTGGTGTTTACAAGCCCCACAACCCACAAAGAAAGGAACATTAGAAGCGGCAATATTTTTGGCCGCCATTGCCCCAAGGTCTCGTTCAACCGACATCTCCCCTTGATGGTTCGGCAAATCTATCTTCGGGTTCAACAAACCCTCCGGTACATCCGTGAACAGATCATCAATATGATTGACGCCGACAGTGGCCAACATACTTGTCCGATCTGCATCATTTAAAGGAAGGTATCTCATATCAATCTCACTCTAGGGGCAAAAAACACCCCGCCATCTTCTACTTTGTTTCGCTGCAGCGAGTCATTGCACTGCTATACACATTACCCATTCGCAGCATGGTCTTTATACGCCGCTTCATCCATCAAATTTTCCATTTCCGATGCGTCAGACAGTTTAAACTTAACAAACCATCCATTGCCGCCGGCATCTTCATTCACTTTTGAGGGGTCATCGACAATGTCCCCATTGGTCGCGATCACTTCGCCGGAAATCGGTGCATAAACATCAGACGCGGCTTTCACGCTTTCAACCACCGCCATATCATCACCTTGGCTAAAGGTTTTTCCCACATCTGGTAATTCAACGAACACGACATCCCCAAGCGCATCAGCCG
>CALLVA010000013.1 GCA_938010655.1 uncultured Parvularculaceae bacterium
CGTTGATTAGGTCTATTTGTAGTATATGTCAGCTTTGGCAGAGGGGGATAAATCAGCAGAAGTTTTTTTGAAACTGGTTAATAATCGTAGGGCGGGTATAAATACCCGCCCTACGTCAGAAAATATGATAACCGTCTTGCCGGGCTTGACCCGGCACCCAGCTCTGAAAAGCGTGGCGCCTGCGGAGGGTTGTTTTGCCAATCTGTCTTGAAACATGACCCTTCGTTCTCAACAGAAAAGACCAGAGATGGGCCCCGGCCTTCGCCGGGGAGACGTTCTGTTTGGCGACCTTTATCTTTCAGGCATCGCTTAGGCCTACCGCGTTTGCCGAAGGATTGAAATTTTATGATGAGGAAATCAAGGTGGTAGACTGAAACGACCCGAAGCGAAAACTCGTTGTGGCTGCTACCTTCCGGTCCTGACCAGATTGGCGAGGCGCTCGTCCGCCAGCCTACCGAGAATGTATATCGGGGATGTATCGCAAAATGGCAATAGGGACCCTCGTGCCTTCTTCATATATTCTGTTGTCACTAAAATAATGCTCTTTGAATCATGCGCTAGAAGACGCCTCTTCAACAGGCCCTTGATCTATAAGGGGCTCAAAGCCTCGCCACATGGCCAACAGGGTGATGGCTCGAGCCATCATGAACACCATAAACGCAGCCCAGAGCCCGTGATTTTCATAGCTTTGGGGCAGAACATAGAGAGCGAGTAGATAAATCAAGCCCGACGCAACCATACCATTGCGAATGGCGGCCGTTCTCGTTGCCCCAATATAGACCCCATCCAAAAAGAAACAGGTGCCCACCACAAGGGGGCTGATCATGATCCAGAAGAAATAATCCCGGCTCAATGCATTTATCTCGGGGTCTGGGGCAGCGATATTGATCAACTCATTTCGAAAGAGGCCATAAAAAAGCGCAAGGCTGAGAGCCAACCCTAATGTGAGGAAGGCTGTCATTTGAACTGCTTTTTGAAACTGATCTTTTCTGCCTTTTTTATTTCGGGTGCCAAATGACTGACCCACAAGAGTCTCAGCCGCGATGGCCGGGCCATCAAGTGCGAGGCCTGTGATCAGGAAGAATTGCATCAAGAGATGGTTTGTGGAGAGGATATAATCTCCATATATCGCGCTATAGCGGGTGAATAATAAAAAGGCGCAGACCAGAATAAATGTCCTGATGAAAATATCGAGATTGACCCCAAAGAGGCGTTTGAGCGTTGCCAAATGAAAATAGCGAATATGGCGCCAATGGGTTTTGAGCCCACCATGGCGGTGTAGAATAAAGCAGACAGCGCCCAGCGCAGCGCAACACCCTGATATTTCGGCGATCAATGTTCCCCATGCGATCCCGGCAGGCCCCATATTCAGGCCCATCACAAACCAAGCGTCTAAAGCGATATTAAGAAGGGTCATAAAGACCGAAACTGCCATCAACAAATCAGCCCGCCCTCGCGCCGTCATCCAGCCGAGAAGCCCATATGTCACCAGGACAAACGGGGCGCCCCAGATGCGAATATCATAATAAAGATGGGCGGCAGAGACCGTTTCAGGGGCAAGTGTTGCGTCGCCTGTCATCAAGGCGAAAGCGACATTTTTGAAAGGGGTTTGAAGGCAGAGAAATAAGATCCCCAAAATTCCCCCAAGCCCGGCAGATTGAGCCAGAACCCGCCGGGCTCTCTTTTCGTCTCCGGCGCCTGCGGCTTGGGCCGCCATACCAGCGGTCGACATGCGCAAAAACCCGAAGGTCCAATACGCCAATGAAAAAACGGCTGCGGCAAGGCCGATACCGCCAATGTCCAGAGGGCGGTCTGAATATCCAAGAATAATCGTATCTGCCAGCCCCAGAAGCGGCGTGACCATTGCAGCAATACTGGCTGGAATTGCCAAGGCTAATACAGCTTTAAAGGTGAGGGGCGGGCGGTCCATAACAGGCTTAGGCCATGAGGCCTAATTTCATGCAAGAGAACAAAGAAAAAAACGCGGGTGAAGGCTCAAGATCGGTGGGACATGAACCTTCACCCGCGTCAGTTTTCTTTGGATATCGCTGGTTTTTCGCCTATTATTGAGGGGCGAAATTACCATACCTAACGGTCTGATCGAAACAGGGACATGTCCGACCATCGATACCCAAATCAG
The DNA here is from genome assembly GCA_938010655.1 of uncultured Parvularculaceae bacterium. Taxonomy (GTDB): domain Bacteria; phylum Pseudomonadota; class Alphaproteobacteria; order Caulobacterales; family Parvularculaceae; genus CALLVA01. The sequence goes on from CALLVA010000013.1 coordinate 2,141, forward strand.
TGTCTCCCCTCACTGTTCGGTCACTCTCATCTCCTCCCCCGAGGATGATATTTTATAGACCGGGAAAATGGGGTGGGGTGTGAAGTAAGTCACTCGCTCGGTCGCTTTAGGGGGGCTAAGGCATAAAAAAAGAGGCGAAAGCGCCTCTTTTTCTTCAAACTAGACGGGGGCGTTAGAAATCAATCCCGCGCGCTTTGCGCCAGCGATTGTCAATCATGTCGCCAAATTCCTCAGGGTTGATCCCATAGCGATTGAAAAGCCGGGCAGTTTTGACTTTTTTCAAGCCGGGCTTCGTCCCATCAACGTGGCGCACTTCAACCCAATTAGGGAAAGCGCGAATATTTTGGATTTTGCGCCAAGGTCGAATTGTTCGGGTCAAGCCAGCATGTTGCTCAATGCCTTCATCTGTTAATTCCAGATAATTCCATTGCGGCCAAATGCCGATGACCAAAAACATGGCGGCTAAAGCACTTAGTGGGAAAATAAAGGCGAAATTGACGACTTGCTCTGAGCTAACAGCACTGGCCAAAAAGAAGAGTTGCCCCAATAGGACAACAGCCGCTGCCAAGGCAAAAGGCGACGAAAAGAATTTTGCTTCGAGCTTCAGCGGCCCGTTCAACAAATCCTGTGGTTGTTCGTCATCAAGAAGAGATGCATCGGCATCCTTTTGATTTTCTTCTGTATTTTCAATAGTAGCTGTTGTCGCGGAAGATTGCGCCATCATAGCCTTACCCCTTTAAATCCAAAGAATTAGGGGCAGATTAGGGGCTATCTGTAAAAATTAGCTGAATTTGTTGGAAAGAATTGTCTGGGCTTGCGTTTTTGTCGCTATTTTGGGCCAATGGCAGCGCGCGATAGAAACAATTCGCCCGGCCTGTATGGCAAGCGCTGCCCTGTTCTTCGACTTTGAGCAGTAAGACATCCTGATCACAATCCACGAAAATCGAGAGAATTTTTTGGATTGAGCCAGATGTGGCCCCTTTGTGCCATAGCTCTTGGCGGGACCGAGACCAGTAATGCGCCTCTCCGGTCTCCAAAGATTGGGTCAATGCCTCTTGATTCATCCATGCCATCATTAAGACATCGCCCGTGGCGGATTGAGCAATAGCGGGGATTAGTCCCGCTTCATTAAAACGGGGCTTGAACTCGGTCGTTTCGTCAATTTTTTCCATGAAATATGTCTATCGGTTGTTGCACCAAAAACCGAACAAAAAGCCCCTTTAAGGGGCTTTTCTACTGTTAGGCAGAAATCAGGCGCAAGAACCGATCTTCCATCGCAGGGTCATCTTTAAAGACGCCCGTGAAGCGCGTTGTGATTGTATCCACACCATGTTTGTGAACGCCTCTTGTGGACATGCACTGATGTTCAGCAGAAATCATTACCGCAACACCTTGTGGTTCCAATACATTTTGCAATGTATCGGCAATTTGCGCTGTCAGTTTTTCCTGGACTTGCAAGCGCTTGCCATAGGCATCGACGAGGCGGGCCAATTTGGAAATACCGACAACTTTTGTTGTGGGCAAATAAGCAATATGCGCTGTGCCAATGATCGGCGCCATATGGTGCTCGCAATAGCTTTCCAAGCGAATACCGCGCAGCAGGACGATATCGTCATACCCTTCGACTTCTTCGAAAGTCCGCGCCAAAATAGCTTCCGGGTCGTCGTCATAGCCTGCAAACCATTCGCCATAGGCTTTGGTCACGCGTTTGGGCGTATCTAAAAGACCTTCTCTTGTTGGGTCGTCACCGGCCCATTTGAGCAAAGTGCGAACAGCTTCTTCCGCTTCTGCGCGGCTTGGTCGGTCACTCACTAGAAATTCATCTTCTGTTTCATTGGCGCGCGAAGGCGCGTCGTAGGCAATGGCATCCATGGGCCTGTCCTATCGTTAAAAGCGATTACACATTCGCGAAGCTAGTGGTTTTTCCGCTCTCCGCTATTCTTAGATAAGCCATATGAGCGCAATTAGCCACTAACAAGCCTGTGACATCTCCGGCACCTCTAATTAAGTTACTGATATTGTTGAATATTATATTCAAAATTTTCTGAGCCAGCAGCGTTTGCACCATGGCTTGGGTCGCGCTACACCGCCTTTTATGAAACTTAAGATCTATGATAGCTATAGCGCCAAGCTGGCATTATTTACCCCCGCAGATGAAAATCGGGTGACGCTCTATGTGTGTGGTCCGACTGTTTATTCCTACGCTCATATCGGAAATGCGCGATCTGCCGTGGCGTTTGATGTTCTCTTTCGCGTTTTGCGCGAAATTTATGGCGCGGCGGCAGTGGTTTTCGCGCGGAACTTTACGGATATTGACGATAAGATCATTCAATCCATGAAGGATACCGGGGAAAGCCTAGAGGCGATCACCACAAAATTCGCAGATATTTATAATGAAGACCTTGCCGCCCTCGGTAATTTGTCACCAACCCATACGCCGTTTGCGACACATCATATTGACGATATGCAAAGCCTGATTTCCCGCTTGCTGGAAAAAGGTCATGCTTATGCGCAAGAGGGCCATGTTCTGTTTAGCGTCGAAAGCTATGAAGGTTATGGCAAGCTGGCCAAGTTGGATCGCGAGGGCATGGTCGAAGGCGCGCGGGTTGAAGTTGCGCCTTATAAGAAAGATGCGGCAGATTTTGTCTTATGGAAGCCCAGTGCCGATGATGAACCCGGCTGGGAGGTGCCAACAGCTTGGGGCTTAAACGGTAGAGGCCGTCCCGGTTGGCATTTGGAATGTTCTGCGATGATCGAAGCCGTGCTTGGCACCACAATTGATATTCATGGCGGCGGACAAGATTTGCGCTTTCCCCACCACGAAAATGAAATCGCGCAAAGCTGCTGCGGCACGGATACAGGCGATGTGCCCCTCGCGCGATATTGGATGCATAATGGCTTTTTGAATATGGGCAAAGACAAGATGTCGAAATCACTCGGCAATATTGCGCTGGCCCATGATCTCTTGAAAGAGCACCAAGGCGAAGTTCTCCGTTGGGCGCTTTTGTCCGCGCAATATCGTCAATCGTTGGAGTGGACGGATAGTCTTTTAGAGCAAGCCAAAAAGCAACTTGATAAATTCTACCGTGTGCTGAGCGATATGGCAGATATTGAAACGAGCCCTATTGTGCCCAAATCAGTGTTGGCTGCTTTATGTGATGATCTGAATACGCCAGAAGCATTTGCTGCGCTTCATGCGTTGCGCGAAGATGCGATTAAAGCAACAGGCGATGACCGCAAAGCGGCAAAAGCCGCGCTGCTTGGGGCAGGTGAGATTTTGGGTGTGTTTCAACAAGAGCCAGAGGCATGGTTTAAAGGCATCGTTGCTGAAGGAGGGCTTTCTGATAAGGCCATTGATGCTTTGTTGGAAGAACGTGCGGTGGCAAGGGCGGCCAAAGATTTTGCACGCTCCGACGAAATTCGCGATGAATTAAGCGCCGCTGGTATTATCATTGAAGATAGTGCCGCCGGGGCCACATGGCGTCGTGGATAAGGGGGCGTTATTATGTCGCCGAAAATACCCAAGCCCAAAAAACCCAAGCCTAAAACCACATCCCTGTCAGAGACAGCGCTATATCTGCCTGTCAAAAAATGGCTGGAAACTCAAGGTTATGAGGTGAAAGCGGAAATTGGGGCGGCGGATGTGGTCGGTATGCGCGCTCATGAAGACCCGGTGATTGTGGAGCTAAAAACCACGTTCTCGCTTTCCTTGTTGCATCAAGCGATTGACCGCCAATCCATCACCGATAATGTCTATGTTGCGGTCCCGCGCAAACCGGGCAAAGCGGCTTACAAAATCTTGCGCAAAAATAAATCTCTATGCAGACGATTGGGGTTAGGGCTGCTGACGATACGCCCGAAAGATAATCTTGTTGAGATGATCTGTGCGCCAGCGCCCTTTACGCCACGCAAATCCAAAAAGAAACAAGCCAAGCTTTTAAAAGACTTCACGCAATTATCTGGTGATCCCAATAAAGGTGGGCAGACACGCCAAGGTTTAATGACTGGCTATCGTCAAGACGCATTGCGCTGTTTGAAAGTTTTGTTTGATGAAGGTGCAACCAAAGCATCAATTGTCAAAGACCTATCAGGCGTGGCCCGCGCCCGTAATATCATGGCCGATAATCATTATGGCTGGTTTGAAAAAGTCGAACGCGGGGTTTATGGCGTAACGGATGCAGGCGCAAAAGCGGTGATTGAGTTTGGAGAAGAGATACTATTTTTGTTGCCGACAAGCGAAACCATCTCTTAGCTTCGCGCCCAGACTTCCAGCAATTGTCGAGCAATGGCATATTTTGGCGGTACCCAAAGGTCTTCGCGTCGCTCGCCATTGAGAACTTTCAAAATTTCGCCTTTCGGCACCCATATCGCATCTTCAATTTCTTGCTTATCAATCTCAAGTTCCCGGGACGCAGCGCTCGCCAGAAAGCCTGTCATTAAACTACAAGGGAAAGGCCAAGGTTGTGAGAATTGATAGTGCACATCCGTAATCGTCACACCAACTTCTTCTTTGATTTCCCGAACCGCACATTCTTCCAGCGTCTCGCCAGGCTCTAAAAAACCAGCCAAAGCAGAATACATATTCGGGGGAAAATGAGGGCTGCGCCCAAGAAGGCAAGCATCCTCATGAATTGGAAGAACAATGGCTACAGGGTCAATCCGGGGAAAATATTCTTTCTCGGCTTTTGGGGCCACTCTCTTTGCCCCGCCCTCAGCACTTTCCATGGCTTCGCCTGTTTGCGCACAGAATAAAGTACGACGATGCCAATCAATCAGCCACGCCCCATGCCCTAATATTGCGAGCTCATCTTTGGGAAGTATCATGCCAAATTCACGCAAATGTCCGTATACCCCAATATCAGAAAATGGCGCGCTTTCCGGGTCTTGCGCTGAGGCGGAGACATCTAAGGCAAAATAGGGTATTGCGCCATTTAAGCCTAAAAAAATCGGTGTCAAAGCGCGGGGAAATTGTGAGACCGCCCCGGGAGAGAGCCAGATCGTTTTTGTCTCACGTTCATTTTCCGCGGGGCGCTGCAAAAGCGGCATACCGCGCCAATACACCGCCATTTGTGCTGCTTCATGGGCCAATTGCGCGGCAATAAATTCAGGGTCTTTGCGCTTGTCCGAAGCTCGATTAAGCGGATTGCCTGTAAAGTAATTTGGATTTTTCATATGGCTTTAATAGGCTGATTAAAGCCCAGAGCCAACTGCCTCTTGCACATTGTTGAATCCATCAGCTTTCAATAGTTCTTCGAGATCTCGCAAAATTTGCGCGGGCAGGCCCGGTCCTTCATAGATCATGGCCGTATAAAGTTGAACCAAGGAAGCCCCGCCCAGGATTTTACGATAAGCGTCTCGGCCAGAAAAGACGCCGCCAACACCAATCAGAGGCAGCGCGCCTTTTAACGTTCGCGCAAAATCCTGCAAAACTTCTGTTGAAGGCTGGAACAAGGGTGCGCCTGAAAGGCCACCTGTTTCATTCGCGTATTTTGGGTCTAGCCAGTTAGGCCTTGCAAGGGTTGTGTTGGAAATAATCAATGCATCAATTTTTGCTTCTGTGGCGGCTGCTGCAATATCTGCTTTATCTTCATCCGTCAGATCAGGCGCAATTTTTAAAAAGACGGGCACGGATTTTCGAGCATCCTGCACCCGCATTAATAAGTCCAGCAGTGGTCCCTTG
>CALLVA010000014.1 GCA_938010655.1 uncultured Parvularculaceae bacterium
GTGGAACGAGACATTTAATTTACCCGTCGTGACCAGCAATTGTTCTAATAATTATGGGCCTTTTCAGTTCCCTGAAAAACTCATTCCCGTGGTGATCTTAAAATGCCTCGATGGGCAGTCTATTCCGATTTATGGCAAGGGCGATAATATTCGAGACTGGCTCTATGTGGAAGATCACGCCAATGCCTTGCTCACTGTTCTGACGGAAGGAAAAATTGGCGAGACTTACAATATTGGCGGCCATAATGAGCGCACCAATCTTGATCTTGTCCATATGATTTGTGATTTCATGGATGACCTTGCACCGCGCGACACAAAACACCGGGACTTGATTACATTTGTTAAAGACCGCCCGGGACACGATATGCGCTATGCGATTGATGCTGAAAAAATTGAGCGTGAATTGGGCTGGACCCCTTCTGTGACGGTGGAAGAAGGCATGAAGCTAACTGTGCAATGGTATCTTGATAACAAAGACTGGTGGCAGAAAATTCTTTCTGGCGGCTATAAAGCCGATCGCATCGGCTTGTCTGACAAGAAATAAGGGTTGCAAAATGCATATTCTGATTTTCGGAAAGTCGGGCCAGCTTGGCACCGCCTTATCAAAAGAACTTGAAAGCACCGCGCATCAAGTCACGCAGCTTGGCCGGGAAGAAGCAGATTTGGCTTTGCCGGATCATCTTTATTTTAAAACAAAAAAAATTGAACCCGATGTGGTCATCATTGCAGCGGCCTATACGGCGGTTGATAAAGCTGAAGAAGATATCGCCCAAGCAGAAGCTGTCAATGTGATCGGCCCTTCGAAGATTGCCCAAGCGTGCAAAGAACTAGATATTCCTCTTATTCATATTTCCACAGATTTTGTTTTCAACGGTCAATCTGATGATCCCTATACTGAGAATATGAAGACTGATCCCATTAATGTCTATGGCCGCACAAAGCTTGAAGGGGAGCAGGCGATTGCCAACCAGCAAGGGCGCTATGCTATTTTGCGCACCTCATGGGTGTTTTCGGAATATGGTAATAATTTCGTCAAAGCCATGTTGCGATTGTCTGAAACCCGCGATGCCTTGAATATTGTGGCGGACCAAATTGGCCAGCCCACAGAAGTGCATGATCTTGCCAAAGCTTGTCTTCAAGTGGCGGATAAAATGGTTCAGGATAAATCTGCCCCCTCTGGCATTTATCACTTTTCGGGCAAAGGCCCTGTCTCCTGGGCAGATTTTGCCCGCGCGATCTTCGCGGCTGCCGGCAAAAATGTGAGTGTTACCGATATCCCGGCGACAGAGTTCCCCACCCCCGCCGCGCGACCTGCTTTTTCCGTTATGAATTGTGAAAAAATTCACCAAGACTACGCTATCATTGCCCCAGACTGGCAGCCAGCTCTTGCGAGGGTGATTGCTGCCCTATAAGGCTTAGAGGCGATTTTTTAAGGAGGCCCGTCATGAAGGGTATTGTTCTGGCAGGCGGGTCTGGCACCCGGCTTTATCCGATCACCAAAGGCGTGAGCAAACAGCTCCTGCCTGTTTATGACAAGCCGATGATATATTACCCGATCAGCGTTCTCATGCTGGCAGGCATTAAAGATATTCTGATTATCAATACACCGCATGAGCAAGCCTTGTTCAAAAACTTGCTTGGGGATGGGAGCCAGTTTGGGGTGAACTTTCAATATGCGGTGCAGCCGAGCCCCGATGGCTTGGCGCAAGCATTTTTGATTGGGGAAGAATTTATCGATGGGGACACATGTGCTTTGGTCTTGGGGGATAATATCTTTCATGGCAGTGGCATGCGCGCAATGCTGCGGGATGCCAGCACTTTGAAAAAAGGGGCGATGGTTTTCGCCAGCCACGTGACGGACCCTGAGCGCTATGGCATTGTCGAATTTGATAAATCTGGCTCTGTCTTGAGCATTGAAGAAAAACCGGAAAAACCAAAATCGCCTTATGCGGTAACGGGCTTATATTTCTACGATGAAACAGTCGTGGAAAAAGCCAAGAAGGTCAAACCTTCCGCCCGCGGAGAATTGGAAATTACAACCCTAAACCAACTCTATCTCGAAGAAGGCTCTTTGCAAGTTCAAACGCTTGGGCGTGGCTATGCGTGGCTTGATACAGGCACGTTTGATAGTTTGCTTCAAGCAGGCCAATTTGTCCAAACCATTGAAGAGCGCCAAGGTGTTCTTGTGGGGTCTTTGGAAGAGGTTGCCTTGGAAATGGGATATATTGATAAAGAAACCATGCATAAACATGCGCAGGACTTAATCAAAAACTCTTATGGCAAGATGCTGAAAATTGCAGCGGACCAAGCGCCTTAAGCGCCAGTCACGCGGCAAAAAACGACCTAACTGTGCAAAAACATTATTCTTTTCGTCTATTTGGCGACAAGCCCATTAACCCTGTTTGATTTTTCTATTTATTAACAGGTCGTTAACGTGATATATTTTCTCAATATTCTGTTAATACGGAGAAGCTTATGTCACGTAAATCTATTTTTGCTACCGCTGCTTTTGCAGTTGCTGCCGCGTTTGCTGCGCCAGCCTCAGCTGCGGTGATTACTTTTGAAGAGTTTGCGCAAGGTACGATCATCAATAATCAATATGCCGGTCTTGGTCTCACAATTTCTGTGACCAATAACCGCGCCAACGCCGCTTTTGACTACGGCGTTATATTTGATACATCAGTTGATCCGTCCACGGTTGAAGATATTGACCTGCTTGCACCGTTTGATGATTTATCCACTGCGGATGATGAAATGTTCATGCCGGGCAATGTTCTGATTATTCAAGAAGACAATGGCGTCTCAACATGTAGCGCTACCGTGTGCTCTCCTGTTGATGACGAAGGCGAAGGCGGCGTGATCCGTTTTGACTGGACATCTGAAGTTACCGTGAACAGCTTTGACTATTTTGATATCGAGGCTGGCGAAGCGATGTTAACAGTTGTTTTGTTTGACTTGATTGGGAACATTATTTCAACGACACAGTTTAACGGATCCGGCGGGGACAATACATTTGCGACGGCCATGCTCGGTGTTGGCGGTGTTGGTGCCATGGAAGTCTTTTTCAATTCTTCTGGCGCGCTGGATAATATCAGCTTTGACGCTTCTGAAGTGCCTCTGCCTGGCGCCATCGTCTTTATGGGCGCTGGTCTTGCAGCTTATGGCGCGCGGCGCAAAAAAGCAAAATCAGCTTAAGCCTTTTTGTGTCACCAATAATGCAGATAAAGCCAGTCCCTTAGGGGCTGGCTTTTTGAGTCTCTTCGCTTTTGACCGCGCTCGTCTTCATGGATATGATCAACTCTGCTCTTGGCAGCATATTCAGAAAAAAATGAGACCCATATGAAACAGGCGCGTATCAGTGTCCAAACGAATGGCCAAGGCCTTTATGAGATCACGCAGGATGTGGCGCGTTTTGTGGCTGCGCAGGAAATATCTGATATTGGTCTTCTAACACTCTTTGTGCGCCATACTTCTTGCTCGCTCACGATTCAGGAAAATGCAGACCCGGATGTTAAGCTTGACCTGCAAGAATTTTTTGCGCGGCTTGTGCCGGAAAATATGACATGGCTCCGCCACACATGTGAGGGGCCAGACGATATGCCTGCCCATATTAAATCTGCCCTCACGCAAGTCTCGCTGAATGTCCCTTTGGCGGAAGGCCAGCTATTGCTCGGCACGTGGCAGGGGCTCTATTTATTTGAACATCGCCATCAGCCCCATCGCCGGGAAATTGTGCTACATTTAAGCGATTGAAGACCTGCCTCATAGAAAGATAGACCCATGATGAATATCAGAATTGATGAGCGCCATGCTTATGTGGAAGTTGAAGTTTTCGGACAATATGAACCTGACCGGATGAACGAGATCATCGAGGCGATGCGCGGCTTGGCGCAGCGGCATGACTATTTCAGCGAACTGGAAATTCACCACGGAAAACCCGGTAAAATTTTCAGCGCAATGGCAAAAGCATCAAGCATGGC
>CALLVA010000015.1 GCA_938010655.1 uncultured Parvularculaceae bacterium
AAATTGTCGGCTGGCGATATGCGTCGCACTTTCAATTGCGGCATTGGTGGTATTTTGGTTGTTGCTGAAACAGAAGTGGAAAGCGTCATGGCTTCTCTGGAACAATCAGGCGAAGAACCACGGGTGATCGGCCATCTGGACCTCAGTACAAAACAACAGTCTGCTGACGACTAAAGCCGATTATTCCTATGGGCAAAAAACTTTCCGTCGCAGTCGTAATCTCCGGCTCAGGCTCTAATCTGCAGGCCTTGATTGACGCTGCCAAAGCGCCAGATTTTCCAGCAAGCATTGATTTGGTCGTCTCAAACCGCCCTGGCGTTAAAGGCCTTCAGCGAGCGGCAGATGCCGGCATAAAAGCCCTTACGATTGACCACAAAGATTTCGCAAATCGCGCCGCGTTTGAAGAAGAATTACAAAGGGCGTTGGCGAAAGAAAAAATTGAAGCAGTCTGCCTCGCCGGATTTATGCGCGTCTTGACCGCCAATTTTGTCAATCAATGGAAAGACCGGATACTGAACATCCATCCTTCTTTATTGCCCGCTTTCAAAGGTCTGCATGTTCAACAACAAGCCCTAGACGCCGGGGTCAAATTCTCCGGTTGCACGGTCCACGTCGTAACACCAGACTTAGATGATGGCCCGATTATTGGCCAAGCGATTGTGCCGATTTTAGAAGGCGACACAGCAGAAACTTTGGCGGCGCGTATTCAAGTGGAAGAGCACAAGTTATATCCAGAGAGCTTGGCGGTTTTTGCGGCTCAAACAGGCGCTCTTGAATAAACCCCACCAGTCAATGGATGTGGCGCTTTCGTTGTTTTGGGATAAGTGATCGGCAATTTCTTCAAAGACCGCACCGCTAAATATGCCATCGCTTGTGCATGCAAGTCGTCGCTTTGCCAGCCTGCTTCTTCTGCTGTGACGAAAGGCGCTTGCATCCGCGCTTCAAGCTCTTTCATAAAGATATCATTGTGACGGCCCGACCCACAGACGATCCAGCCTTCTGGCGCATCTGGCAAAACTTCACTAGCCTTCTCCAACGCTTCCGCCGCCAAAGCAGTCAGGGTCGCCGCCCCGTCTTCCACCGATAAATGCTCAATCGCTTTCATTTTGAAATCATAGCCATCAAGATATTTGGGCGCAGAGCGTCTGAAATATGGGTTCAATGCCATGAGTTTGACCGCTTCTTCATCCACCGTGCCAAGCGCGGCGGTCTTCCCGAGATCATCAATTTCCCCGGTATGAAAATGCACCCATTCATCTACCAGATTGCTTCCCGGCCCAGCATCAAAACTCACCATCTCTTCCGGGCGACAAGACGCAGGCACATAGGTCACTGCCGCTTTATCTGATATATTCAGTACACAAATCGGTTTTCCGCGATCAAGCTTCGCCACAAGCGCGGCGATATAGACAGGCATTAACGGTATGCCGCGCCCCCCTCGATCTATGTCTTCTTGACGAAACTCACTGACGACATCAATGCGCAATTCTGTGGCGACAATTGATGCCGACCCGATCTGCCAGCTGCGCCCGATCACATCTTTTGAGGGCGAAGGTTTGTGCAAAATCGAATGGCCATGCATCCCAATCACATCCACCTCATCGCGGGTCAAATATGCTTTTTCCAGCAGCCGCAACGAGGCTTTAATATGAGCGGTGGTGACATCATCCAGCGCTTTGGCGATGCTCTCCGCCTCGTCCAAACCTTCGCGCGCTGCTTTAATCGCCCGGCGAATATTGACCTTAGTTTCGCGCGGATAAGGATAAAAAACCGATGGCCCTTGCTCGACCTCGCCAAGCCCATCCGTACGCATCACGGCGGCGCGCACCCCATCCACGAGCGGCGACGACATCAGCCCAATGGCGGTCAGCACTTTGTCGGAAACTTGCATATTTATCCTTTTAATAGACCTTTTGTGACGCTCATCGGTTAATGCAACCTTTCCAAAGCTAGACGCCCCGCCCCAAACCGCCTAGAACCGCCCAAATATTTGCGAATTAGGCGGCTTTTATGACTTATAAATCTGATTTTCTAAACGTGCTTGAGGCCCGCGGCTTCATCCACCAAGGCACGAACCTTGAGGCGCTGGACGCCCGTGCGTCAAAAGAAATCATCACCGCCTATATCGGGTTTGACGCCACAGCACCAAGCCTCCATGCGGGCAGCCTGATCCCGATCACTATGCTCTATTGGCTTCAGCAAACGGGACATAAACCCATTGCGCTTATGGGCGGCGGCACCACAAAAGTGGGCGACCCTTCCGGCAAGGACGAAAGCCGGAAGATGCTGACCGACGCGGATATCGACGAAAACCTCAAAGGCATCCAGAAAGTTTTTGATAATTTCCTGACCTTTGGGGACGGCCCGACAGACGCAATCATGGCTAATAATGACGACTGGCTTTCCAAGCTTGGCTATGTGGAATTCTTACGCGATTATGGTGTTCACTTCACGATCAACCGTATGCTGACCTTTGATAGCGTGAAGCTTCGCTTGGAACGCGAAAGCGCGATGACGTTTCTTGAGTTCAACTATATGTTGATGCAGGCCTATGACTTCCTGGAATTGCAGCGCCGTTATGGCTGTACGCTTCAGATGGGTGGATCTGATCAATGGGGCAATATTGTCAATGGTGTTGAGCTTTGTCGCCGGGTGGCGGCGGCAGCTGGAGACGATACAGAACAAGTCTTCGGTCTGACCACACCTTTGCTCACTACTGCCTCTGGCAAAAAAATGGGTAAGACGGAAAAAGGCGCCGTCTGGCTCGATGGGTCCATGACCAGCCCTTATGAGTATTGGCAATATTGGCGGAACACAGAAGATGCTGATGTCGGCCTGATGCTGCGCCGTTTTACAACCTTGCCGCTGGATGAAATTTCAAGGCTTGAAGCTTTGCAAGGCGCAGAAATCAACGAGGCTAAGAAAATCCTTGCCAATGCGGCAACGGCATTTCTCCATGGCAAAGACGCCGCCGAAAGCGCCGCAAAAACCGCGATGGAAACGTTTGAAAAAGGCGGCGCCGCAGGCGACTTGCCCACTTATAACGCCACGGCGGCAAAATTGGCAGAAGGTCTTCCCCTCTTCGATCCGTTCAAAGAAACAGGCCTCATTACGTCAAATGGTGAAGCCAGACGACACATCAAAGCCGGGGCTTTGAAAGTGAATGATGAAGCGCGCAAAGATGAAAGTCCGCTGGGCACGGATGATATTCGCGATGGACAAATTAAATTGTCTATTGGTAAGAAAAAACATGCTTTGGTGAAGGTGGGGTAGTCTTTATTTTACTCCCCCCTCTTTTCCATCCCGATCAGTTCTTCAACGCTTCCGGCATTTTCGCGCTGCTCCAGCAAGACAGCTTCTTCCATAGCGAGCTTTAGAAGTTCTTCTGTGGTTGGTTTCTTATCTCTGATGGGTTCAAAGATACGACGGAAAATACCGGGGGTTAGAGCCGATAAGGCGTTGACCGTAATTGTCGGTTCGCGCAAGGCACCATCGACGCCATAAGAGACGGCCACCAAACCTTCGCCTTTTCTTGAAACCAAAATTTCGCCGAAACCGGGAATATTCCCCAACAGCGAATTAACGACATAGGCCGGGGCGACAGCGCCATTTAAGTCAAAATCATCTTTGTCAAAATCAATATCACCATTGCCGGAAAGCCCCACAGATGGCCCAACGGCCATGGCATCTTCAATCGTCAAGACACCTTCACTCAAAATAAATCGGCTCTGCATATCTGTAAATTCAATGCCGGCATCGTTCAGCAAATCCGAGAGACCATCAAACGAGCCCGCCGCGAAAATCCGCGCAATCAACGGTGCCCCTGTAATGCGGAACCCTGCTGCTGCGACGGTGCCCGCAATGGGGCCATCAGGAATCAACGTCGCTGTTAATGTCGCGCCGCCTGCTTCCACAGACGCAATGCCGAAAAGACCATTGACCACCGTGCCGACCATGTCGGTTTTCAAGGTCAAAACTTTGGCCCCTTCCCCGCGGTCTTGAACGCCGACAGTCATCGCGCCACCGGAAACAAATTGCCCCGCAAGGCTTAGATCCTGCAACGAAATACCATTATGTCGAGCAACTGCGGAAAAGCCGGAAAGTATGACCTCGTTTCGCAGTTTCAATTTGTTTAATGTGACGTCTAAATTAATCCCCCCCGGCAATTGCGAGCCGCCAGCCCCTTTGAAGAAGTCACTGAGCAAGACATCAACATTGCCATAGGCTCCTAGAATTTTCGCATTCGTGCTGCCATCTTCTTGACGTTCAGATTGCAATGAAAATTCAGCCCGATTTTCGATGAACAAACGATCAAAGCTTAGTGAAGATACGCGCAAATCCGGGAAAAGAGAAAAACCGCCTTTTAGTTCAAATCCGTCCGTCTCCAGATCAATATCCCTAAAGACCCAATTGCCACCGCTCACAGAGGGAGGCAATAATCTGAAGGTCAGCGTCCCTTCCGTCCCAACATTTTTTTGATAGCCCAATTTTTCAAAATCAATCAGCGCATTCGTAATATCCGCATTCACTTGGATATCGCCTTTTTCATTGGCGTTCTGCCAAGTATTTAGAGAATAGGATACATCCCCACGCACAAATTTTCGGATTGGTAGACCAAATGCATCTGCTGCAAGACTATCGACTTTGCCTTTTGCGTTGATAAATGTCGTTTTAGCGCCTGCGAAACTACGCTCCCAACTCACATCAACGGGCGTCCCCCGAATTTCAGCTTCACCAACAATTTTCAGTTTATCATTGCTAAGGAAGAGCTCGCCATTTGCTTGTTCGAGGTCATATCCCGGGATAAAGTCCTCAAGCAACAATTTATCATATTTACCTTGGCCTTTAAAATCATAGTCCTCAATGGGCACAACCCGGATCATGGGGCGTTTAATACTCAAAGAAAAAACGCTCTCGCCGGAAAAATCACTTGGAGACATGCCCCCTTTGGAAATAAAATTCAGGGGCTTTTCGTCAATCACCCCAAGCATCGTGCGAATATCGCCAGCAATTTCGGCTTTAAAAATCGCGTTTTGGCCCTTAGGGTAAAATGCAGGAATATTGACGCTTCCTTTGCGCAAAGAAAGCCCCGCCAAACGCCCTGAAGGCACGTCGATGGAAAAACTGTTTCCATCCATTACCGCAGAGCCTTTGGCTTGTTTAATCGGTGTCATGCCAGGCACATATTCCGTAGACACATTATCTATATCAAATGTCAGAGTAAGAGAATCCTTCGGAATACCCTGCCCGTTCACAATGCTACCAGCAGGCAAGTCCATCGTGAAATCGATATTACGAATATTGCCATCAATCACATTGCGATCAAGCCAAAGCCGCGCGCCGGGAGCCAAGACCAAAGGCCAAGCGCGCAATACTTGTTGAGGGGATAAGCGCTGCTCCACCACCGCATTTGCTTTAATGGAAGGTGAGCCTTCAGCCGCAAACCCAAGCGCCAAGTCGGCTTTCAGCTTGGCCTCAAAAAGATCAACATCCAGATGATCAAATTGCAAACTTGTTGTTGGCCGATCAAACAAACCAGAAAGCGCTGCTTGCTTTATGGGTAATGCTTCTGCCGTAATCCCGTCAAGGTCCAAGACGACATCAGATAAATCGAGATCAAACTTTACGCTTTCCGGTGCTTGTGTTGCTTTTGTGGAAAGGGGCAAGAGCCAAATCTGGCCTATCGCATTTGCCTGATTGCCATCAATATCATATTTGAGCGCCCGAATATCGAACTTCTTCTCATTATGCATATAGGCTGTTTCTAAATGCAACGCTTTGAAGGGAGTGGTCTTATCGCCTAGTCGGATGACCCCATTTTTACTATCAAGGAAGAAAAATGCGTCGCTCACTTTGCCTTTAAGCGACGTGTTGATCGAGACCGTGCCCGTGACCGCCGCATCAAACTGCTGAGCGATTTCATCGCCAAGAATGATCCCCAAAATATTGCGCATGGGCGCATCATTAAAAGCGATCGTTGTTTCCACTGTTTGACTGGCTGGATCTGCTTCAATGAGAAGGTCGATCTTTGAGAGATTACCATCAAAATCAAAAGGCGCGCTAATCGTTCCGGTCAAAAGATTTCGAAGGGGGTCTCGCGACAAAGACGCAGAAACAGATTGCGCTTGCCAAATTTGACCGCTGATCTCATCGGTGAATTTCAAAGAGGCATCCCGCAAAGTCGCGCCCTTGAACAGCCGCACAATAGGTGGCGCTGTGGGGTCGTTAGCGCTTTCCAGCATCACTTCAAGAAAGTTGCGCTCTTGGCTTGTTTTGGAAACTTCGCTGTCCCCGCGCTGTAATCCGAAATCATAATCACCATTTTCCAAACGCCGGATGGAAATAGCTGCATTGACCACTTCCACATCATGAGGGCTAATTTGACCCCGCAATAAGTCTGACAATTCCACGCGCAAGGTGAGTTCAGATAGATTAAGCGCGGTCTCTCCTGTGGTCGTTTTCACTTCAAGATCATGTGCGATAAGCCGGACTGGGCCGACCTCGCCATTTCGCTCATCTCGGATCAGATAAATACCGCCGAGAGTCACATCACTTCCATCGGCAAAACGGTCTTCCAGAACTTTTTCAACGCGATTTTTGATCGGCGCCAGCGTTAGGCCCCCATTGGAAATTTTATGATGGGCGAAGAACACGGCGATAAAAAGCAAGGCGAGCAAAAGCGCTATCAGCTCAAGGCTGATAATCGTCAATTTACTAAACCGTTTCTTCATATGGATTGCCCGATTGAATAAGCTCTATCAGAGGGCTCCCCTCCCTATGAAACCTCAATCCACCACCATAGCGGGGGAACACCATCTTTCGCAACCAAACAGAGCCTGAAAGCCATGAAAATATCGTTATCATCGGCGCAGATACGCCGATAAAAGCTGGCTTGTTCGGCGCGGTATCATATATCAAGTCTTCGAGTGCTTTATGCGCATGACACAAGTTTATAGGAGACGGGAAATGGACAGAATAGATGTGGGCGACAAAGCACCTGCCTTCACCTTGGAAACGGACGATCAAGGCAAGGTCAGTTTGAAAGATTATAAAGGCAAGAAATTAGTGTTCTTCTTCTATCCCAAAGATGACACATCAGGCTGCACCAAAGAAGCCATTGGTTTTTCCGAGCACCTCAAAGCTTTCGAAAAAGCCGGAGCGGTAGTTCTCGGTCTTTCCAAAGACCCCATTGAGAAACACGCAAAATTCAGAGCGAAACATGATTTGACTGTCTCCCTTGCTTCCGATCCAGAAGGCGAGATTTTAGAGGCTTATGGCGCATGGGTCGAAAAGAATATGTATGGGAAGAAATATATGGGGATTGAACGCTCCACTTTCCTGATTGATGAAAAAGGCAAGCTGGCACAGGTCTGGCGCAAAGTCCGCGTGCCGGGCCATGTGGAAGCCGTGCTGAAAGCGGTTCAGGGCGGCGAATGACGCTTTTTGATCAAGCTTTGGAAATTTTGCAGACCCCAGGAGCGACAGACAAAGCGCAACTGGGTTTAAAGGCGTATTCTGATTGGCAAAACAATCTATTATCGTCTTTTCCAGAGACAATACCTTCGGTGCCAATGCGCCCCGCACGGACCGATAAACCTGTCTTGTTGCCGCCGGGACAAATGCCTAAACGTCGATTGGGGTCTGTGGAGGGCCGAGCAACCCTTTTGCACGCCATCGCCCATATTGAACTAAATGCAATTGATCTTGCCTTCGATATGATCTGTCGGTTTGGGCCGGACATTCCAGCTGAAGACCA
>CALLVA010000016.1 GCA_938010655.1 uncultured Parvularculaceae bacterium
CCCGATTGTCATTCAAGGGAATTATGCAGGTGGAGGGTAAGGATTTTGTTAAGAGATTGACGGTGGAAGGAAAACCTAATTTCTCTTGTGAAAAATAAAGCTAGCGCGAACGCCCTTACGTTTGACCAATTTATCATTATATTTTTTTTGATTATATCGCCATCTTTCTATCGTTCTAATCGCTTGTTCGTTAAAACACTGATTATTGGATTTTAGAATTTTGATATTTTCAGTTCTACCTTCAACATCCACATCAAATTCAATGGTGACGCGCACAGTTTCTTTTTGTGTAGGAATACAGTGCTTAGGAAATTTTGGTGGAATTCGCACAATTGGCTGTGCATCCTTGTCGCCTGAAAGAGCAAGATTGGTAAGCATTAATTGCTTTTTGTCCAAAATATGACCAACTCTAGCGTGCAGATCGCGTTCGTCTGGAGTTTGCAAAATTAACTCTGAGAACGTTGCGATCTCAGCAAAATAGGTTGGACTTTCTGGAAACGATCGATTCAATTCAGATATATAAAACAAAGCCTCATTAAACTCGTTTAACGCCAAATGCGCTGCATAAAGATAAACATGGGCTATTTCTTTTTCATATAAATCTGACTCAGCTAACTGGCCTTCCAAAAGGTCAACTGCCTGTTCATAATCATCTGTATGAAACGCTAAAATACCCGACAGAATTGCATAATAAGCTCGCGGATCCTCATGTAGACTTTTAGCGACTTCTTCTTGCGCTTCTAGGGCTCTTGCAATATCGCGCTTGGAGATGAGTATTTCGACAATCTGTCCACGCATGAACGATCTGATTGAATATGCAAAAAAATTTTGTGCTGCCGCTATCTCATAACTTGCAATTGCCTTCTCTGTTTCTGGCTCTGATAGATTCATATGAAGCATGCCTTTAAGGTGATACAGCAACGCCTTGTCAGTAAAAATCACTTCCTGTTTTTCAAGGATAAAAGCCTCTATCTGAGCAATACTTTCTTGGATATTTTCATCCGAGGCAAACCTATTGAGAGAACGGCTATAAATTGTAGTAAACAAGCGATTTGCTTCCACAGTCGTCAATCGTTTTTCAATTCGTTCGGCGTCACTTAAAGGATCTTTGGTTGAGAGTGCAAAAGCAAAGTGGCCAAAAGTAATTTGGCTTAACACCACCAAAAACAATACTCTGAAAAGTCGCATAACGAAGCCCCATGTTGAAGAAGGCTTTATCTATTTTACAAAAGCCCAGTCGGCTTTAGTTAACCACGCCCTGATCCGTGCGGTCAATCCAACCACCGCCGAGCACACGTGTGTTACCTTCATCTGCAGTGTAGAACACACATGCTTGTCCAGGCGAAACACCGTCTTCTGCGCCGTCCAGGACCGTGACCCAGTCCTCGCCTACACGCATTAAAGTGGCCATCTCTGGTGGACGAGTGGAACGGACTTTCACGGCGACGCGCATGCCATCCGCAGGCTGATCATCATCACCAATCCAGTTCATTTCACTCAAATGAATTCGCGTTGTTTTCAAAGCTTCGCGTGGCCCGATGATGACGCGCTTTGTAGCCGCCTCAAGTTTCACCACATAAAGCGGATCGCCCGTCGCAATACCAAGCCCGCGCCGTTGTCCAATTGTATAATGAATAATCCCAGGATGTTCGCCCATCACTGTCCCATCCACATGAACGATCTCACCTGCTTGCGCGGAGCCAGGACGGAGACGTTGCACGATAGTCGTATATTTACCTTCCGGCACAAAACAAATGTCTTGGCTGTCCGGCTTTTCCGCAACCACCAAGCCTAATTCCCGCGCCACATCGCGCACAACAGACTTTGGCAAATCTCCTAAGGGAAAACGCAAAAAATCTAGCTGGTCTCTAGTGGTGGTAAACAAAAAATAGCTTTGGTCCCGGTCCGCATCTGCCGCGCGTTTCAATTCAGGGCCCTTCGGGCCAACTGCGCGGGCAATATAATGCCCCGTCGCCATCGCCTCCCCGCCAAGGTCTCGTGCCATCTCCATCATATCGCGAAACTTCACGCGCTCATTGCAGCGCACGCAAGGAATAGGCGTCGCGCCTTTAAGATATGTATCTGCAAAATCTTCCATCACCGCGTCGGAAAACTTGCTTTCATAATCGAGCACATAATGGGGAATGCCGAGGCTATCTGCGACTTGCCGCGCATCGTGAATATCTTGCCCGGCACAACACGCGCCTTTTTTCTGGATGGCGACCCCATGATCATAAAGCTGCAAAGTGACCCCCACCGCTTCATAGCCTGCATGATGCACCAAAGCGGCGGTGACAGAACTATCCACCCCGCCAGACATGGCGACGATAACGCGCGCGCCTTTCGGCAAGCCAAGGTCAAGCTTAGCCGCAATTTCCCGCGTCAGCGGCGTATCAGATATGGTCGCAGTTCCAGACATGAGAGCCATATAGGCCCTCACATCATTTTGCGCTACCCCGCAATCACGTCCATGAATGTATGCAAAGGCCAGAAAATTGCGGGCCGAGTAAGCAGTAATTATGTTGTACTTCCCCGGAAAATCCTTCAGAAGGTTGGCACAAATTATAGCCATTTTCGGTCCTTTTCCTTCGAGGTTACTTCCAATGAAAATTCTCTCTGGCAACGCCAACAGGCCTTTGGCTGAGAACATCGCAAAGCACCTGAACGTGCCCCTTTGCCAGGCAGAAATTAAGCGCTTTAAAGATGATGAAATCTGGGTGGAGATTCAGGAAAATGTGCGCGGCGAAGATGTCTTCGTTGTCCAATCTACGTCAAATCCGTCAAATGATAATTTGATGGAATTGCTGATCATGATTGATGCTCTGACAAGAGCTTCAGCCAGCCGAGTCACTGCGGTCATTCCATATTTTGGCTATGCGCGCCAGGACCGAAAGGCAGGGCCTCGGACCCCAATTTCCGCCAAGCTCGTCGCCAATTTGATCACCACAGCCGGGGCAGACAGAGTGCTCACGGTTGATCTTCACGCGGGACAAATTCAGGGCTTTTTCGATATTCCGACAGATAATCTTTACGCGGTGAAACAAATCGAAGAATCTATTCGCACCACTTACAAAGACGAAGTCGATAAAGTCATGGTTGTTTCCCCGGATGTGGGCGGCGTGGTCCGCGCGCGCGCTTTGGCAAAACGGTTGGATGATGCGCCGCTTTCTATTGTCGATAAAAGACGGGAACGCGCAGGCGTCTCTGAAGTGATGAATGTCATTGGTGACGTCACGGGGCATCACTGCATTTTGTTTGATGATATCGTTGATTCAGGTGGCACATTGGTCAATGCCGCCGACGCCTTAATGGCGCAAGGTGCCAAATCTGTTGCAGCATATGTGACCCACGGTGTCCTATCAGGCACTGCTATTGAGCGTATTTCTGGCGCACGAAACCTGACCCGGCTTGTGACGACAGACTCAATCCAAGCCACAGCAGAAGAAGCTGCTTCTAACAAAATCCAGCAAGTCTCTATCCACGTTCTATTGGCTGAAGCGATCCGTCGTATCGCAAATGAAGAAAGCGTCTCAAGCTTGTTTGATTAAGATATTTGCGGTCAATATTATCTAACTCTTTTGTAATCCCCCAGCTAATGTTGGATCTGCCCAAGTGGTGGACAGCTTTCTGAATTAGACCTACAGTCCCCGAAATGAAAACGATTACATTTTGGCGGGGTGGTAATGTCTGACAGCGTTTTTCTAGAACCTGTAAGAATCGGTATGGTCGGCGGCGGCGCAGATGCCTTTATTGGTGCGGTTCACCGACATGCGCTGAGATTAGATGGCGCATGTGAATTGGTTTGCGGGGCTCTTTCTTCGGACACCGCAAAAGCAAAACGCTCTGGACTTGATTTTGGGCTTTCTCCTGAACGCGCTTATGGCTCTTATCAAGAGATGCTTACCGCAGAGAGCGCCCTGCCCCCTGAACAGCGCATGGAAGCCGTTGCCATCGTGACGCCTAACCACCTTCATTTGCCTGTCGCCCTCGCGGCGTTGGAAGCTGGGTTTCATGTCATCTCCGACAAACCAGCGACCCTCAATTTTGAAGAAGCCCAAACCTTGGCAGCGGCGGTAAAAGCTGCCGGCAAAGAATATGGCCTGACCCATACATATCTCGGTTATCCCATGGTTCGCGAGGCGCGGCATCTGGTGCAATCTGGGGCCTTGGGCACCATTCGAAAAATCTATGTGGAATATACGCAAGGATGGCTTTCCGGCGCTCTAGAGCAGGACAATAAACAAGCAGCATGGCGCACAGATCCAAGCCGCTCCGGCCCTTCTGGCTGTATGGGCGATATTGGCACCCATGCGCATTCCCTTGTGGAATATGTCACAGCTTCAAGAATGACGGATATTAGAGCATGGCTCCAAACCCACATTGTAGGCCGTCAACTCGATGATGATGGTATGTGCTTTTTCAAATTAGAAAATGGAAGCACCGGCGCGCTCACGGCAAGTCAGGTTTGCGCGGGCGAAGAAAATCAGTTGCGCATTCGCGTATATGGCGAAAAAGGCGGGCTTGATTGGTCCCAAGAAGAACCAAACACGCTCATGGTCAAATATGCCGATGGTCGCCAGATGCGCCACCGCGCGGGAAGTAATATGCCATTATCGGCAGACGCCGCCTCTATGTGCCGCACGCCTGCGGGCCACCCGGAAGGCTATCTCGAAGCGTTTGGCACATTATACATCAATTTCGCACGGCGCTTACGGGGGGATCAAACTGCATTCGTGCCGGGCATCTCCGAAGCTTTGCGCGGCATGGCATTTATCCAATCTGTGGTGGCAAGTTCTGAGCAAAACAATGCATGGAAGGAAATTCAAAATGGCTGATGGGTGCAATACTATTTCGAAAGAAAGCCCTGACTTGCAGGCTTTAAAAACGCAAACCGGGATCAAAGGCCCTGCTGTCTTCCTCGCCCAATTCATGCAAGATGACGGACCGTTTTCAACCTTGCGCAGCGCCGCCCGTTGGATGGCAGACGCCGGATTTAAAGGGGTGCAATTGCCGTCCAATGATCCGCGCTGCATGGATTTGAAATTGGCAGCATCAAGCCAAGATTATTGCGATGAATTGGCGGGCATTTGCGCAGAAGAAGGCGTTTTAATCACAGAACTTTCTACTCATATTCAAGGCCAATTAGTGGCTGTGCATCCTGCCTATGACACTTTGTTTGATGGCTTTGCACCAGAAGAAGTCCGTGGGAAGCCTCAAGCGCGTCAAGAATGGGCTGTGGAGCAACTTCATTTTGCGGCCATAGTCAGCGAGCGATTGGGTTTGAAAAGCAGCGTAACTTTTTCTGGTTCTCTGCTTTGGCCAATGATTTATCCATGGCCCCAACGCCCTTCTGGCCTTGTCGAAGAGGGGTTTGCCGAATTGGCACGGCGCTGGACGCCTATTTTGAATGCTTATGAGAACGCCGGGGTCGATCTTTGTTATGAAATTCACCCAAGCGAAGACTTGCATGATGGCGCTTCTTTCGAGCGGTTTCTCGATGTAACCAATCACCATACGCGCGCAAATATTTTGTATGACCCGTCGCATTTTATGTTGCAACAACTCGACTATCTGCAATTCATAGATCTTTATCATGATAGAATTCGCATGTTCCACGTTAAAGATGCAGAGTTTAGACCGTCTGGGCGGTCCGGGGTTTATGGTGGATATCAAGATTGGCAAGATCGCCCTGGGCGCTTCCGCTCTCTTGGAGATGGACAAATAGACTTTCGCCAAATATTCTCCAAGCTCATGCAGTATGGCTTTGACGGTTGGGCCGTTTTAGAATGGGAATGCTGTTTCAAACACCCAGAAGACGGCGCAAAAGAAGGCGCAACTTTCATTGAAAACCATATGATCCGCCCTGCAGATCGCGCTTTTGACGACTTTGCCGGAAATAAACTTGATCAAAAAGAGCAACAAAAACAGAATAGACAAACTTTAGGGCTCCAAATTTGAGGAAATAACCACATGGCGACAACAACTCTGTCGGATACTGAGGCAAATGTTGGCATTCAAGCCCAACGTCTTTTCACATTGAGTTGCGTTGCCCTTTGCGTCACCGCCATGACCTTCGCCATACGCGCGGGAATGCTGAATGATTTGGGGGGGATATTTAACCTCTCAAAAGAGCAAATCGGCTGGACAGCCGCGATGGCTTTTTTCGGGTTTCCTGCCGCGACAATCTTTGGCGGCCTCATTTATAATAATACTGGCCCGCGATTAATTATGATCATCGCATTTTTGGGGCATTTGCTTGGTTTTGCTCTCACAATTTTTGCTGGTGGGTTTTGGGGATTAATGCTCTCAACTTTCCTGGTTGGCTTTGCCAATGGCGCTGTTGAAGCAGCCTGCAACCCGATGATTGCAAGCATGTATAGCAATAATAAAACGACAATGCTGAACAAGTTCCATGTGTGGTTTCCTGGAGGTATTGTGGTGGGGGCGCTTGCCGCGCTTGCCGTCAAAAAGATATTCAACGATCTGGACTCCACTTGGCAGCTAGAGATTGCGGTGATGATTATCCCGACTTTGTTTTATGGCTGGATGGTCTTCACAACCAAATTCCCTGATGTGTCAAAAGACACGACAGATGAGACCGATACAGCCAAAAATCTGCGGGCAATGGTCTCTCCAGTCTTCATCTTCATGTGTTTCCTCATGTCCATTACCGCCACGAGTGAACTTGGCACCCAGCAATGGGTTGGCTCTCTACTTGAAGCGTCAGGCGCTAATCCGCTGGTCATTCTCGCCATTGTCACAGGCTTGATGGCCGTTGGGCGCTTTTTCGCCGGACCATTGGTTCATGCCTTGAACCCTGTAGGCGTATTGCTTGGATCTGCCATTGTGACTTCTATTGGCGTTTATCTGCTCAGCATCGCAACAGGCAATATGACTTATCTCGCGGCTGTCGTCTTCGCCATTGGGGTTTGTTATTTTTGGCCCACTATGGTCGGCTTTATCTCAGAATATAAATCAGATACCGGGGCGCTGGGCATGTCAATTATTGGTGGGTGTGGGATGATGGGGCTTGGCATGTGGCAACCTGTCATTGGTCGGTGGATTGATTCTGCGACCCTCAAAGCCACCGAAGCTGGCTTAACGGGAGACGCAATCCAATTGGCCGCTGGGCAGGAAACGCTGAGTAAAATTCTACTCTTCCCCCTCGTTCTGGTGGTCTCTTTTGGGATGCTCTATTTCCTCCGGGGCAAATTCCAAAAATCCTGAGCGCGCATAGCTTGCACGCGACTGAGCTTTGTGTATAACCCGCCTCCGAACATAATGTTTTTGCTCAAGCTTCACGCAAGTCGCAAAGCATTTCGTTCTTATTGAGAGCAGTCCGGGTTTACGGGGTGGATTGGCCACCTTCGCCCTCGCTCAAGGAACACAAAAATGGCTAGACCAGAAGCATTTAATTTTACATGTGAATTACGCACCAGAGCAGGCACGGGCGGCTCCAGAGCTGTACGCCGCGAAGGCTGGGTCCCTGCGATCCTTTATGGGGATGACGAAGCCCCTGCGAATATCAAACTCCGTTTTAACGAAGTGATCGCGCAGATTTCTAAAGGCAACATGATTGGCACGCTGGCTAAAATTACCATCGATGGTAAAGAGCAATTCGTGATTGGTCGGGACGTGCAAGTCGATCCAGTCAAAGACCAACCAGTCCATTTGGACCTAATGCGTGTGTCTCGTAAAACCCGCACAAATGTTGAAGTCCCTGTTCACTTCACTAATGAAGACAAATGCCCAGGCCTAACAGCTGGCGGCGTGTTGAACGTTGTTCGTCACGCAGTGGAAGTTATTGCCCCTGCGATGGAAATTCCTGAATTCTTCGAAATCGACCTAGAAGGCCTTGAAGTGGGTGACGTGGTCCATGTTTCCAAAATCACCATGCCAGCTGATGTGGAACTGACTGTCACAGATCGTGACTACACAGTTGCAACAATTGCGGCTCCATCTGCCATGCGCTCTGCGGATAGCGAAGAAGAGGATGAAGGCGAAGAAGTGGCAGCAGGCGAAGTGCCTTCTGATCAGAAAGATGGCGACGAGTAAGCCCTCTTGGCGTTTAGATAAAATGCGAATACATAAAAGCAGACCTTCGCGGTCTGCTTTTTTCATTTTGAATAAGAGAGTTCACCCATGTGGCTGATTGTTGGCCTTGGCAATCCCGGCGCAGAATATGCCCGTAACCGACATAATGTTGGTTTTCGGCTTGTGGATGCCTTGGCGGATGCTCATAGCTTCAGCCCGGAACGACAAAAATATAATGGGCTTTTACGTGAGGGCAAAATCGGCACCCAAAAATGCATGATCCTCAAGCCTCAAACATTTTACAATGAAGCTGGAAAGTCGGTGGCCGCCGCCTTGAAATTTTTCAAAATTCCGGTGGATCAGCTAATTGTCGTACATGATGAATTAGACCTCGCCCCCGGCAAGGTTCGCATTAAAAATGGCGGCAGTGCTGCGGGGAATAATGGCCTCAAATCTATCATTCCCCAAGTGGGGGACGGTTTTGCGAGGGTCCGAATTGGGATTGGGCATCCGGGAGCTAAGGCCAAAGTCACGGGGCACGTTTTAGGTAATTTCTCACAGACAGAGTTAGCAGATTGGGTCGAAGATCTTGACCGGGCCTTCGTCGAAGGTTTTCCGTTTTTACTCAGTGATGACAAAGATGCGAATGCGAAATTTATGACAACCATCGCGCAAGCGTTAGTGCCCCAACGAGAAGGCCCGACCAAAGCGCCAAAAGATTTGCCGCCTCCGCGCAAAAAGAAAAAACAAGAAACGCTTCAAGCGGATGAACCGTCTACAGACAAAAAACAAAAAACCCCGGAACAAAAACAAACTAACCAAAGCGAAAAACCCGCTGGCAATGCCTTTAGTGAAGCTTTGCGCGGGCTGTTGAGCAAGAAAGAGTAAAATACTATGGGCATTCAATGTGGCATTGTGGGCCTCCCAAATGTTGGGAAATCCACCCTTTTCAACGCCTTGACCAAAACCGCCGCCGCACAAGCGGAGAACTATCCCTTTTGCACAATTGAACCCAATGTCGGCGATGTGGCAATGCCAGACCCGCGTTTGTTTGAATTGGCAAAAATTGCTGGATCACAAGAAATTATCCCCTCCCGGATTCAATTTGTAGACATTGCCGGGTTAGTAGAGGGCGCCTCAAAAGGTGAAGGTCTTGGCAATCAATTCCTTGCCAATAT
>CALLVA010000017.1 GCA_938010655.1 uncultured Parvularculaceae bacterium
GTTTTCTTTGTGGTGACGTCTGTGCCTCTTTTGCTCCTGCCTGGCCGTAAAATTCTGATGTGGTGGATTTTGCTTTATACACGGACGATGTGTTTCTGGATGGAAAAAGTCGGTGGTATTGAATTGCGTGTCGTGGGGAAAGAAAAATTACCCGACGGCCCGTGTATTATTGCTGCCAAGCATCAAAGTTGGGGGGATGGATTTTTCATGTTCTCGCAATTTTATGATTTAGCTTTTGTGGTGGGAGACCATTTGGAAAAATTCCCTTTAATCGGCGGGATATTGCGAAAGATGGGCGCTATTGTTGTAGATAATTGCGGCGGTGCGCATGCTCGCGGCATGCTGACAAGTGAGGTCATGGCTAAAGCGAAAGAAGAAGGGCGACGGGTTTTGATTTATCCTGAAGGGCATCTTTCGGCCATCGGTGAAAAACATCGCTATCGCAAGGGGGTGTTTCATATGTATGAGCAATATGATGTGCCGGTTGTGCCTGTGGCGACAAATCTAGGCCTGAGGTGGTCACAAAAATCAAAAAATATTTCACCCGGGCCTGCCACGCTAGAATTTTTAGCCCCACTGATGCCGGGGATGGACAAAGCTGCCTTTATGGCGGAACTTGAAGATCGTATTGAGACACGGTCCTTGGCGATGCTCCCCAAAGGGTTGGTCTCAAGCATCAAGCAAGTTGAGTTTGTTCAAGACGCCAAGCCGGAAAAACCCCTATAGAAAGACCCTTCATGAGCCATTTCTTCTTTGAACGCCGTTTCTGGCCAATGTTATCTGGCCAAAGCCTTGGTGCAATTACAGATAATGCATTGAAGCAGGCGTTAATTGTTGGGTTGCCTTTTGGTGTTTTCAATATTTTTGGGTTCGATGGGGATAAATTGCTGCCTTTCATGGGGGCATTGTTCGGCATTGGTATGATGATCTTCTCGCCATATGGCGGGCAAGTGGCGGATAAGAACGAAACCAGCTTAATGTTTCGGCGCACTAAATTTGTCGAATTCCTGATTATGTGTGTCGCAGCAGCTGGGTTTTATTTCCGCGATGGCGTTACCCTCACGATTGCTCTTTTCTTAATGGCAGCACAATCAGCTTTTTTTAATCCCGCGCGGGTTTCGGCGATGCCGAAATATTTAGCGCCCCAAGAATTGATGGCTGGCAATGCGTTTACCAATGCGTTCCTTTATGCCTGCATTATGGTGGGCTATGCTATTGGTGGTGGGCTTGTTGCCGCGCCTGACGGACCGAACAAGATTGCGGTATTATTAATCATATTGGCGTTTCTGGGGTGGGCCGTTGTTCACCTCTCGCCAAAGCGAGCTGCCGATGATCCGTCTCTCAAAATTGATCTTAATTGGTTTTCCCAAGTCACACGCGTCTTTGGTTATGTCAAAGCAGAGCCTGCTGTCATCAGGCCAATTGCGGGCGTGTTTTTGTTTTATTTTATGGGAACAGCCATCACAGTCATTTTAGGCTTATATGTCCGCGAAACATTAGGCGGGGATGCAAAACTCGTCACATTGCTGATGATCTTGTTTACGGTGGGAACGTTGATAGGGGCGCTGAGCGTCGCGAAACTTGCCAGAGGCGGAGCAGGCTTACATCTGTCTGCGATTGCAATGGGCTGTGCGGGCATTATCTCAATTCTAATTTTTTGGCTCAGTTTACCAGAGTTGAAGGTCGATGTCGGAGGATGCCGCGATAAGGTGAATGTTGAAGATTGTCGTACGATGGCAGAATTTCTAACTGGGCCACGCCAAAAGATATTAGTGAGCTTATTCTTTGTTTCGGCTTTTTTCACTGGTATCTTTATTGTCCCGTTACAAACCGCCATTCAGCGACGCGTTTTGCCTTTACGCCGGGCGCAGATCATTTCCGCTGGTAATGTGTTGAATGCCATGGCGGCAATTTTAGGGTCATTATCTCTTAACGCGATTACCCATACGCCGTTACCATCTCATTATACATTTATTGGTGTTGCGATTATTCAGCTTGGTATAACGGTTTATATGGTTAAGCGAAAATCAACCGTAATGCCCGGGCTTTATGATGAAATGCTAATTTCTGAAGGCTAATGCGTTTAAGAAATAAATTTTATTCGATTAAAAATAAAATAGAAAAATATTTATTTTCTTAATGATTTTTTTATCAACATTTGACACTTTCGGATAAGAATATTTGTAATTGTATCTGTGAGCGTACCCATGTCATCTTCTAAAGTAGATCAAGAATCTATTCATATTAAACGTATTCTTATAGTCGATGATAATGCCGTAAACAGAATGGTGTTGGGTGGTTTTGTTAAGAGCTTAACATCAGCGGAAATTACATTTGCTGAAAATGGTCTCCAAGCCGTGGCGAGTTATATTGAAAAAGGCGCAGATCTGGTCTTTATGGACATATCCATGCCAGAGTTAGACGGCCTTGCGGCAACGCAGAAAATTCGTTCTTTTGAAGAGAAAAATAACATTCCGATCACACCAGTTCTCGCCGTAACAGCGCATATTGAAGATGAAATGCGACTTAAATGCAAAGCCGTTGGCATGAATGATCATATTGGAAAGCCTATTTCTATGGATGTGATTTCTACAGCGCTTCAACCATATGGCGACTTACTGGTTTAAGTTGATTTTAAGATCATCTTTGAATTATAGACATTTTCAATGAAGCAAAAAATTTTTTTGACCGTAATATCAAGTAATATTTATTTTGTTCCATATCCATTTTTACAAAATTCTCTGAATAATTGATTCTTGATGTGTTGAGTTTTGAATTCAACATAGTTTTTCAAATAAATAATTCCCAATAAAAATATAACTTATATGCACATCATTATTGTGTGAAGTGGAAGTATTTCCGTATAGTGATCAAGTATACATCATACCAAATTGATGCTTCATAATTTGTTATCCATATTTAAAAATATGTAAATTGTTGATATTAAACGATAATTTTTGATGCGTTATGTTCTGCTTAACTATGATCATGTATTTTTGCCCTTCAGGTTAAGTACACATGGGCGTGTACTTTGGGTACATAATGCGAGGGCAGCATGTTTAGTGGTATTTTTACAGGCGCAGTGCGTCTTATTGGGCGTCGTTTTTCTACAACAATTGCATCAATTATTTTAGCGGGCTCAACAGCCTATGCTGCTGACTTGCAGATCTCCGAATATAGTTGGGATCCTGATCCAGTTGGAAATGGTGCAAACACCACATTTAGTATTCGTGCTACAAATAATGGTCCTGGTACGGTCAGTGATGCTGTTATTGTTATTGATGTGTCTGATCGGTTCACGGTTGGGTCCACATTCCCTTCGTTTTGTAGTTTAAGCGGTAGTGTTGGCGCCCAAACACTTACCTGTAATTTACCTAGCATTGCATCCGGTACAGATAATAATTTCGATTATGAAGCTACAGCAACGACAGTCGGGACATCAACAACGCAAGCGACGATTTCAAGCGCGACAGCTGGCGATACAAATAGCGGTAATGACAGCCTCATCGTTTCCCCAGCCGTGCGCACAGGTGCAGATCTAACTGTCGATATTACACCTTCTGCAAGCACTTTGCCGGCTGGTTCAACTTTGACATACACAGTTAATGTAACGAATGTTGGCCCAGATGATACAGATGCGGTCCAAGTTACGAATACGCTGCCGCCATCTTCAGACTATCAATATCAGAATGCATCAGGGACCAATTGGTCCTGTGGGCATTCAAGTGCTGTGGTCACTTGTACGTATACTGGTCCTGATATTACAGGCGCGTTGCCCCCAATTTCTATTACAGGGCGCGTTATTAGTCCCACATCAGGTCCGATC
>CALLVA010000018.1 GCA_938010655.1 uncultured Parvularculaceae bacterium
TCTGAGCTTCATTGCCGAAGCGAAAGAGCGCAAATTAGAGCTAGCGGCGGATTATTTGGTCATGGCCGCGTGGCTGACTTATCTAAAGTCCAAATTGCTTTTGCCCAAAATTGTTGAGGCAGGGGACGAGCCAACGGCGGACGAAATGGCCGCACGATTGGCGTTTCAGCTCCAGCGCTTGGAAGCCATGCGCAACGCCGCTGATAAAATTCTTGAGTTGCCCCAAAAGAATATCGACTTCTTTTTTCGAGGCGCCCCAGAGGGTATCCGAGTTAATAGAAAAGCCGAATATCATGCTGAAATGTTTGATCTTTTACAGGCTTACACTAAGCAGCGTGTGAAGGGCGTAGACGCCACTATTCGATGGACGCCACCAAAGGTTTACCAGATTGAAGAAGCCAGAATTCGCCTCGGCAAAATTCTCGGCGCGATTCCAGATTGGTCAACATTGGAAGCTTTGTCCCCGATTGATGAAGTAGATGCGCCGCGGGCCTCTGTCTTAGCTAGCGCGTTCAATGCCACACTAGAATTTGCCAAAGCAGGCAAAATCCAAATCCGCCAATCTGGTTCCTTTGAACCCCTTTATATTAAACAGGCTGATGCGCCTTCCACAGGGAGCGAAGCCTCCTCAAGCGAGATGTTATGAGTTCCGATAATGTGCAACGAAAAGAAGTCTCTGAATTAAGCCCGAATGAGGCCCGCGATGCCTTGGCCGAAGCGTTGGATGTTGCGGTGGAGCCGATTGAGCCGCCTGAAGGTGCTGAAGAGGGCGGTGAGACGGACCTGCAAGACCAGGCAAGCGACGACCATGATGTGGTGGTGGCCTTAAGCGCGGATGCAGCAGAAGTTGACCTTGATGATTTAGACGAAAACCCTTTTGCCGCCGCCGCAGAATTTGCCAGCCATGTGCGCATGACCGAAGCTTTGCTTTTTGCCGCCGCAGAACCATTGGACGAGAAGACCATTAAAAGCCGTCTGCCCGACAACGCCAAGGTCAAAGATTGTCTTGAAGGGTTGCAGCAGCAATATGAAAATCGCGGCGTGCATTTGAAAAAAATCGGCAAAAAATGGGCTTTCGTCACGTCGCCTGAGGTCGCTCATGTCTTGGTGAAAGACCAGATCCAGCCGAAAAAACTATCGCGCGCGGCGTTGGAAACGCTTTCCATCATCGCCTATCACCAGCCTTGCACGCGCAATGATATTGAAGAAGTGCGCGGTGTTGCGGTTTCAAAAGGCTCGATTGATCTGTTGATGGAGATCAACTGGATCAAGCTTCGTGGTCGCCGGGAAGACGTCCCCGGGCGTCCCTTGCTCTATGGGACAACAGAAGAATTTTTGGAGCAATTTGGCTTGGAAAACATCTCCCATTTGCCGGGCATGGCTGACCTGAAAGCGGCGGGCTTGTTGGATGCGCGTCTCCCGCCAGATTTTGCCGTGCCAACACCGAGCAGCGAAAACGGTACTGATGATGGGTCTAATGACCCGGAAGAGACTGAATTTGTTCAGGAATTTACCGAGGCAGACGAAGCCGAAGTGCGCGCCGGGCTTGATGATATGATCCTCGAAGAGGATGAGGCGGCAGACCAAGACGAGACATAAGGCCTAATAATACCAATCGTTAAGCCTGTTCTGTCATAGTTCAGCTATGGTTTAGGCTTATCAGCCTTATTGAAGATTAATGCTTATATAAATTTTACCAAGACCGGGTTTGCAACCTTGCGTGGCCTGTCTTATGTGTAGTGACGAAACGGAAAAGAGGTACATCATGCCGGGTCCATGGCAGATTGCAGTTGTAGTCTTACTTGCTTTGTTGCTCTTTGGCGGCAAAGGGAAAATCTCCGCGATTATGGGCGATTTTGCACAAGGGTTGAAGTCGTTCCGCAAAGGATTGGCGGATGACGATGAAAAGACCATCGATGATCAAGCAACACGGGACAAAGAGACCGTGGATGCAGATGTTGAATCAACCCGCTCCAAGCAGGAAACAAAGTAAATTTTGACTTTTCCACCTCAAGGTGAGGGCTCATGACATTAATTCCACAACTCGGCATGTTGGAAATACTCGTGCTGGCGGCTCTCGCGCTTGTCGTTGTCGGGCCAAAGGAATTGCCACGTTTGATGTATGGCATCGGCAAATTTGTGTCTCAGGCCAAAGCATTAGCAAATGAGTTCAAAGCGGGTTTCGACCAAATGGCGCGCGAAGCTGAGATTGACGAAATGCGCAAAGAAATTGCGGAGTTGAAAAAACTCAATCCTGTGGATGAAATTAAAGAAGCTGTGGATGATGCAATCTCGCCCCTGACGAGAGAAAAAGATAAGGGCGTGGAGCGAAAAATCGATCCGATGTTTGATGATTCTGACCATCATTCATCTGAGATGACGCCTCTCAAAAGTGTCCCGCCCAAAAAGGGGTCGACCCATGAGCACTGATGATACAGTGCCGGCACCTTCTGACGATGCCGCAACGGCAGCCGCTATGGCGGACGCTGCGCGGGATATGCAAGAAGAGGTGGATGAATTGGAAAGCAGCCGCGCGCCGCTTTTGGAACATTTAACCGAATTGCGTCAGCGTTTGATTGTCTGTGTCGCAACCTTATTCATCACCTTCATTGGGTGTTTCATCGTTTCGATCCCGCTCTATAATTTTCTGGTTGTGCCGTTTGAGCGTTCTGCTGAACAAGCGGGCATCACACCAACACTCTATTTTGCGCCTCTTGAGTTCTTCTTTACACGTATAAAACTGGCTTTGTTGGCGGGGTTTGTGTTGGCTTTCCCGATCATTGCGCGGGAAATATATTTATTCGTCTCGCCGGGCCTCTATAAAAATGAAAAAAGAGCGGCCTTGCCATTCTTGTTGTCTATGCCAGTTCTTTTCACCGCTGGGGCGGCGTTGGTCTATTTTTTGATCATGCCTTTCTTGATGAATTTCGTGATGGGGATGGAGCAGGGCGCTGGCGCAAGCGACAATGTTAAAATTGAATTGCTGACCAAGGTTGGTGAATATTTATCGATCATTACAACGCTTATTATGGCCTTTGGGTTTGCGTTTCAATTGCCCGTCGTTCTCGTGCTCTTGGCCATGGCGGGCATCATAGGCGTAAAGGGTTTGGAGCGGAATAGACGTTTTGCGATTGTGGGTATATTCGCGATTGCAGCATTTTTGACACCGCCCGATCCTCTCAGCCAAATTGCTTTGGGCCTCACGATTTTTGGTCTTTATGAATTATCGATTATTGCCGTGAAAATGGTGACGAAAAATAAAGAGAAAGACATTGAAAAAGAAAAAGCCGAAACGGCATAGCGTTTCAGCTTTATCTAATGTGTTGGCAAATGCGTCTCGCTTAAGCGTCGGTCAGCACGCCTTGTTCTTTCAGGAACGGTTTCAATTCGCCTGCTTCAAACATCTCTTTGACAATATCGCACCCGCCGACAAATTCGCCTTTGACATAAAGCTGCGGAATGGTCGGCCAATCTGAAAATGATTTGATGCCTTTGCGGATATCATCATCAGCCAAAACATTGTCCGCTCCATAATCCGCGCCGAGATAATCCAAAATTTGGACTACTGTGGAAGAGAATCCGCATTGCGGAAATTGGGGGGTGCCCTTCATGAAAAGCATGATGGGATTATCGTCGATTTTAGCTTTGATCACATCGTGTATCGGATCGGACATAGGGGAAAACTCCATAACTTCGTTAGAGATCAGGTAAGCGCGCGAAGCGGCTTGGTCAAGAGGGGAGGTCTTGCAATAGCTGGATCATTTCCGCTGGGAGCTGTTTCTGGCTTGCCGTCACATTGGCCACCATATTCTGTTGTCTGGTTGTTGTGGTCATCGCAATATCGATAGAATCATTGGCCAAACAAAAGGCGAGCGCGACCTCTGCGCGGGTCCAGCCGGGCACATCAAGCACAGCGCCAGCAGCCCGAGCCTTGGCCCATTCTGGTCGATTTTTCACCACCGCTCTTGCGAGATACCAAAGATCTGCAGGGGATTTTGGTAAGATGAGGCTCTTTTTATACAGGCCTTGCGCCATTGCGGCGATGGCCACCGTTTTTTTGCCATTTTTCTTGGCTAAAGAGAATGACGCGGCGTGGTCCCGGTTGAGAATATTGTAAGGGGCCATCAAGACATCCACCCCTTCTGCCGCCGCGGCGATGGTGCTTTGGGAACCATCTGTACAAATGCCTGTTGCGTGTATCAAACCTTGCGTTTTGAGGTCATCGAAAATTGGGAGAGAGGAAAACAACTCATGTTCATTGGGTCCGTGCATATACAAGATATCGAGCGCGTCGAGAGAAAGCCGGTTCAGGCTGGTCTCGACATCGCTGAAAATAGTGTCCCGCGAGAAATCCTTGACCAAGCCACCATTCGCGGCAATTTGAGTGCCCGTTTTCGTGGCAATCGTGAGCGCAGGCCGCTCTATCATGGCTTTATTAAACGCTGATCGTAGTGCCATGCCGAGGCGGGTTTCTGCGCGGCCTTGTTGATAGAAATTCCCGGTATCAAAATGGGTGATCCCAAGACGGATCGCCTGATGCACTAGGTCGATGGCTTTATCTTCTGAAAACCATTTTTGCCCCCATGCCCCGGAACAGCCGAAACCTAATGGGATGTTGGGCGTGGAAGAAGGCGCGTCAGGCATAAGGATTATTCGACCTCAATCCAAACTGGGACGTGGTCTGATGGTTTGACGTCTTGATTGCCCTTGTTTGGGTCGCGCACGTCTTTGTCGATGCCTGCATCCACAAGCCTGTCGGCGGCTTGCGGGGAAAGCATAAGATGATCAATTCTTATGCCATGGTCTTTTGGCCACGCACCTTTTTGATAATCCCAATAAGAATATAGAATTTCATTGCCTTTGATCTGGCGGATCGCATCTGTCAGGCCCAGACCAGTCAAAGCGCGAAATTTCGCGTGGGTTTCCGGCATAAACAACGCATCCCCGGTCCAAGCAGGCGGATCATAACAGTCTTCCGCCTGCGGAATAACATTATAATCCCCGGTGAGGACAAATGCCTCTTCGGTGGCCAGCAAATTTTCAGCATGTTTATGAAGCGCCGTCATAAACGCCATTTTATACTCATATTTGGGGCCGGGGGCCGGGTTGCCATTGGGCAAATAAATCCCGCCAACCCGAAGCGGCGCTGTGTCTTCCGGCGTGATCGACGCTTCAATATAGCGCGAATGTTCATCCTCAAAACCGGGCAAACCTTTGGTGACATCTTCTACCGGGTGCTTAGAAAGAAGCGCCACACCATTATAGGATTTCTCGCCAAAGACATGAACATGATAGCCACGCTCTTCAAGGTCACTCACTGGGAATTTCTCGTCCACACATTTGATTTCCTGCAACACACAAACATCAGGGTTGGCCGCATCAAACCAATCCAAAATTCGCGGCAATCGCGCATTGATCGAGTTTACATTCCAGCTGGCAATTTTCATGACGCACTCCGAGGCTTAAGGGATAAGCCCTAGCGGAAATTGCGAGAGGCGGGAAGGGGGAAACGGCCATATCTCATATAGGCGTTGGGTTGACCGACAAAGCTGAACACGACTAGCTTTCGTCCATAATGTGCAACACGGGGAGAGTGACATGGCGCAATATTGGAAACTTCGGACGATTAAAAACCTTGAACATCGGGCGCATGTCTCGCAGCGTTTGCGGGCATTGCGCGAGCAGATGCAAGAGGAAGTGACGTCTAAAACCAGCGAACATGATTTGCGATTGGCGACATGGAATTTAATGCATTTTGGCAATGGCGGCGGCTATTGGCGAGATGTCGATGCGCTGCTTTATATCTCGGAAATCATCGACCATTTTGATCTCGTGGCCTTGCAAGAAATCAATAATGACATGACGCAGCTTGAAGATTTGGTGAAAAACTATCTCGGCCCCTCTTGGGATTATATTGTGACAGATACCACAGGCGGCGACCTTGGCAATAAGGAACGCATGGCGTTTCTCTATCGTGTTGGCAAAGTTCGTTTCTCGCGATTGGCAGGCGAAATTGTTTTGCCCGATGGCCAGACGATTGTTGGGGATAGCGGCGTGACCAATACGGAGATATTTGAACGCAACCACCAATTCGCGCGATCACCTTTTGTGGTTGGATTTCAATGTGGCTGGTTCGACTTCAAGCTTTGTACGGTGCATATTTATTTCGGCAACCCGAAGAAACCAAAAGGTATTTCCAAAGCGAAATGGGATATTTTGCGTCAAGAATATATGGACATTCGAAAAACGGAAATTAAATCGCTAGCAGAATATTTAGCAGACAGGCAAAAGGCAGAACGTCGCTCTGAGTTAAAGCGATTAAAAGATAAAGGATGGGACACGGAGCAAAGCACAGCTAATTATATCTTGCTGGGGGATTTCAATATTGTCTCGCCGGAACATGAAACCATGGCGGCTCTCAAAAATTCAGGGTTTGATATTCCAGAAGGCATGGAAGAGCTGCCCACGACCCTTGGAAAAAAGAAAGCCTATTACGATCAAATCGCCCATCGTCTTGGAGATAAGCGCGTGCGCCACAGGATTAGCGGCGCGGTGAATTTTCGCAAATCCGTGTTTCGTAAAGAAGATGCTGAGCATTATATTGACGTGGTGAAAGACGGTTTTGTCACGGGCACGCTGAAGAAGAAAAAGCGTACCCGCGAGAAGCAAATCAATTATTTCAACGGCACGCGGTTTAAAAACCAAATGTCGGACCATCAGCTTTTATGGTCCGCATTTGAAGTTGATCTTGCCGAAAAATATCTTGAGACGATCGAGAAAGAAGCGCTCGAAGCCCCGTAAAGCTTAGCCCGGACTGGCAGCAGACCCAGCGAGAAGGCCGCCATCCATGGTGAACTCCGTGCCCGTCATATAAGCGGCTTCATCAGAGGCAAGGAGCACCGCAACAGCGGCGACTTCTTCTGGCGTGCCAAAGCGCTTCATCGGTGTGTCCGCCACCAAGGCGGCCATGTTTTTTTCGCGCTCTGGGCCATCGCCAATCATCGGCTCCCAAATTGGCGTTAAGATAGCCGCGGGGTGGATCGAATTACACCGAATGTTCAAACCTTGCTGCGCACAATAAAGCGCAACTGATTTGGTGTGGTTTCGGATCGCCGCTTTAGAAGAGGCATAAGCGGCGGCACCCGGAATGCCCACAAGGCCAGAGCGGGATGACATGTTGATAATAGAACCCGCGCCTTTTCCCCGCATGGCTCGGATCGCATATCGACACCCTAAAAAAGTCCCATCTAAATTTACAGCGTGTACGGATCGCCAATCATTTAGGCTGGCATTTTCCGGGTCATGGGGCACGATCTGGTTTTCAAACCCGGTGATGCCAGCATTGTTCACAAGCACATCGAGGTGAGGGCGGCTCGTTTCAAGAGCGGCCCAATCTTCTTCGCTGGCGACATCAAGGTGATGATAAGCGCAGTTAAGCTCCTTCGCGAGCGCTTGGCCGGGCGCATCATCAATGTCAGTGACAAGGACAGTTGCGCCTTCCGCGTGAAACGCTTTGGCAATGGCCGCGCCAATGCCGCTTGCTGCCCCGGTGACGAGGCAGGTTTTGTTTTTGAGTCTGGTCATGAAAAATCTTTCAAAAAGTAAGTAGAACACGAGC
This sequence comes from uncultured Parvularculaceae bacterium, assembly GCA_938010655.1. Classification (GTDB taxonomy): domain Bacteria; phylum Pseudomonadota; class Alphaproteobacteria; order Caulobacterales; family Parvularculaceae; genus CALLVA01. The sequence goes on from CALLVA010000018.1 coordinate 7,619, forward strand.
CGTTATAGGTCGTGGTGAAATGTCAAAATGAGCCGAAAAATCGGTGTCACTTGTTCACTGCACTCTACTCCTCTGTTTGAAAGACTAAATCGAAAATGAGGTGCCGCAGCCGCAATTGGCCGTTGCCACTGGATTGTTAATCTTAAATGATGCGCCGATCAACTCATCAGCGAAATCAATTTCTGCGCCGGGCATATATTGCTGGCTCATTTCATCAACGAGCACTGTCGCGCCTGCTTTTTCGAGCACCAAATCATCATCGCCTTTTTCTGTGACGATCTTGAAATCATATTGAAACCCGGAACAGCCCCCCCCAAGAACAGCCACTCGCAACATAGACCCTGCAGGCTCTCCTGAAAGAATGTCAGCAATGCGTTTGGCGGCGCGATTTGAAAGGGTAATTTCACTCATAGAACTTAGATAGGGGGAAAAGCCGTCTTTGAAAAGGGGTGTTCCGTTCAAAGGGTGTTCCGTTCGGGGGCAACACGTTTTACGAGGATACCCTGTACAGCTTTAGAGAGAAAATATGACGCCCCCTAAAACCTCTGTTGATCCAAAATGTTTTCCCGGCCCATTAGCGCCTTATGCTTGCCGCGCAGAAGAGAGCGTGGGGCGGTTATACCCTGAGCCAGACAGCCGCCACCGCACCGCGTTTCACCGGGATCGGGACCGGGTTATCCACTCAGTTGGGTTTCGTCGGTTGAAACATAAGACCCAAGTTTTTGTCTATCACGAAGGGGATCATTTCCGCACGCGGCTGACCCATTCGCTGGAAGTCGCGCAAGTGGCGCGGTCTCTTGCCCGGATGCTGCAACTTGATGAGGATCTCGCCGAAGTGGTGGCCTTGGCGCATGATTTGGGCCATCCGCCATTTGGCCATACGGGCGAAGATGTCTTGCAAGACTGCATGGAAAAATATGCGGGCTTTGACCATAATGCCCAGACATTGCGGGTTTTGACCAAATTAGAGCGCCGCCATGCGGGGTTTGATGGGCTAAACCTGACATGGGAGACATTAGAAGGTGTCGTGAAACATAATGGTCCTTTGGAAGGGCCGATAGCAGATCGAATTGCGAAAGAGCGCAACAAAGGCAAAAAGGCGCCGCCATTGCCTGCGGCGATTGTCGAATATTCTAAACGCCATGATTTAAAGCTCTCAACATATCCGAGCGTAGAGGCGCAAGTCGCTGCTTTGGCTGATGATATTGCGTATAATAACCATGATGCAGATGATGGATTACGAGCGGGTTTATTTACTGTGGCAGAGGCGGCGGAAGTGCCTTTGTTTGGCGATTGGATTGAGCGGTCGCAAGCGGATTATCCCGGCGTCGCCAAAGAGCGCCTTATCGCAGAAGCGGTCTCCGGCATGATCGGGGATATGGTGCAGGACGTTTATGAAGAAACGACCAAGCGCCTCTCGGCCCTCGCGCCCGACCATGCAGATGACATACGCAACCATGATGAAGCGGTGGTGGCTTTCTCTCCAGATATGGCCATTAAGGTTCAAAATTTAAGAGAGTTTTTATGGGAGCGGATGTATCGCCATTACAAAGTGAACCGCGCTCGAAGCCATGCAAGGCGTATTGTGCGGGACTTGTTTGAGCTGTTTTTCACGGACCCCGGAACATTGCCGCCGGAGTGGCGCAACCGGTTTGAAGGGGGGAGCGACGCCAAACGGGCGAGGGCCGTCTGCGATTATATTGCGGGTATGACGGATCGATATGCGATCACTGAACATGAAAAACTGTTCGGGTCCGCAAGCTGGTTATAGGCCGAGCGGGTGTTAACTAATTTTTCTTTGCACCTTTGAAGGGTATCCGCTAAGTTCCCCGAGATATGTTTTAGCATAGGCATGAGCGAAGTTTTGCATGCAATTTTATGGCTTTAGGAGACAGAGATGTCTGTGACTGCAGAAGATTTTGAAGAATTTGATGAATATGAAGACGAAGATGATGAGGGGGGAATTTCCGGTTTTTCGGTCCTCTTGGTGATCTTAACTGTACTCGCCGTTTTTGCGTTGATTGTGTTCTTTGCCTATCGAAAAGGCATCAATGAAGGCGCTATCGCTAATGGTGCTGTGACGACAGTCGCAGCTGATCCGCGCCCGGCGAAGACAGAAATTGATATTGCAGCGGCAGGCTCCGGCAATCGCGAAGTGTTTGATGCCCTGGATGGGAATACACCATCAGAGGTGATTGCCACGGCTGATCCGCTTGAAGGGTTTGACGATACAACCTCTGCGGCGGCGCAAGTTGCGGCAAACAAGGCAGAGGCCGCCGTTGCGGCGGTGACTGAACCAGTTGAAGCGCCAAAACCAAAGCCAAAACCAGCAGCAAAGCCAACGCCGACTGAGCCAGTTGTCGCTCCAGCCGTGATCCCGAAACCATCGCAAGGGGCGCCTGTTCAGACTTCGACATCTGGTCCTGCTTTGTCTGGATCGCATGTGGTGCAGGTTGGGGCGTTCCGCTCTAATGATGAAGCAAACCGTTTCTTCAACCAGCTTTCCACTAAAATGGGCACGCTGGTCAGTCGGAAATCTTCTGATGTCCAAGTGGCTGATCTTGGTGCGAAGGGCGTTTATTATCGATTGCGCATTGGCCCGTTTGCCTCGAAGTCTGCAGCAGCAGATTATTGCGGCACGCTCAAAACACGCGGTCAGGATTGTCTGGTAAAGGCAAAATAATTCATGACATCTCGTTCTATGAAAGCCCGCTCAGTCATTTTTGGCTGTGCGGGTTTAACTTTATCTGATGCGGAAACAGCATTCTTCCAAGAAGTGCAGCCTTGGGGGTTTATCCTCTTTAAGCGCAATTGCGAAACGCCTGCGCAAATCAAAAAGCTTTGTGCTGAGCTTCGCAAAACCGTGGGGCGGGAAAATGCGCCGATCTTAATTGATCAAGAAGGCGGCCGGGTCGCGAGGCTGCGCCCGCCGCTCGCGCCGGAGCGTCCACCAATGCAGCGCTTTGGGGAGCTGATGCGTCTTGACCCGGCAAAGGCCAAACAGGCCGCGCGTTTGGGCGCAAGATTGATTGCAGAAGATTTGCGTGAGCTCGGGATCAACGTCAATTGCGTGCCGATGATTGATGTGCGCCAAGCCGATGCGCATGATATTGTGGGCGACCGCGCTTTTGGCACCCACCCGGATATCGTCACGGCGCTGGGCGCTGAAGTGATTGCGGGATGTCTTGAAGGCGGCGTTTTGCCTGTGATAAAACATATTCCAGGTCACGGTCGGGCATTGGTAGACAGTCATCATGATTTGCCCCGTGTCGTCGCGCCTAAAGAAGATTTGCGCGCTGCAGACTTCCCCCCCTTCAAAGCGTTGGCCCATGCGCCTTTGGCGATGAGTGCCCATGTGGTTTATGAAGCCTATGACCCAGAAAAATGCGGCACGCTTTCTCCAATCATCATTCATGATATTATTCGCGGCGAGATTGGTTTTGATGGCCTGTTGATGACAGATGATCTTTCCATGAAAGCTTTAGGCGGCAGTTATGAAGACCGCTCTCGCGCTGCGCTGAAAGCGGGCTGCGATATGCTACTGCATTGCAATGGAGACATGGAAGAAATGTTGGGTGTGGCGAAAGCAGCGAAAGAGCTTTCTGACAAAGCCGAAGAACGAGCGGAAGCCGCTTTAGAGCTTCTTCAGCAAACGGATGAATTTGATCGAGACGATCAAGAACAAACTTTCGCGATGTTGATGAAACCTGTCATGTTGGGCTGAGATGATCAAAAGCGAAGATGATTTACCGTGGCGAAGGAGGCATGCATGGGTAGCTGCTATACTAGCCATTTCTGCCGGGGGATTGGGATATGTATACTCTGGCAAATATAAGCTTGCTATTGCTTCAATGGCGGTATTGGCAATTTTACCAATCGGAATTTTTAACATTATAGGTGGATGGCGCTTTGGCTTTTTGGTCACTATTGTTTCGGCAGCTGTTCTGTTATCTGCAAATGCTATCTATGCAGGCTTGGTAGCTGCAAAGGTTGGATCAATTCAGCGTCAAAGGAAAGTTTCTGCCCTTGCATATATCAGTATGCTGGGCATTATGTTTATTTTTCAAAGCGTCTTTCTATCGGTCAATGAAAAGCTATGGCATTATAAGGTGATGCGAATTTCGGCAGGTTCTATGATGCCTATACTAAAGCCGGGTGATTATGTCGTAGTGAAACGGTTGAGAGGTAGTGAAAAGCAACAAGATATAAAGCTTGGCACCATCATATTATTCGAAAACCCATTCCATGTTGTTGATGGAAATCCGCAAGCCTATGTAAAGCGTATGATCGGTCGCGAAGGTGATACTGTTGAGTATATAAATGGGCACTTAGTTTTAAATTCAATCGAAGTTCCAGTTGTGTACAAAAGTGGGTCTGACGAAAATTATTATGAAGAAACTATGCCAAATGGACGGTCTTATATCACTATTGATCAACAACTGGGCACAAGTA
>CALLVA010000019.1 GCA_938010655.1 uncultured Parvularculaceae bacterium
GGGTTGCCCGCCACCATTTGAACCTGAACCTTCACAGGCTTGGCATCAATGCCTTCAAAAGCAAATGTGGTGAGCTCCGCGACCATAATTCCCTCTTCGGTTGCGCGTTACCGTAGACAAGAATTCTTGCGATCGTCAAGAACAAAAATAGAACAACTTGAAATCACAAAGAATTCACGCCCTAAACGCAAAACAGGCGTAAACCCGCCACAAGCAGCCCCCAAGAGAAAACCTTCCAACAAGATCAACCAAGCCATCACAAGAAAAGCCACATGCCCCTGCTACACCAAACGAGCCAGATATCCCCTGAGATCGAAACAAGGTTTGATCGCTGGCTACTTGCCATCATTTCTGTTGCCACCGCTCTTTTTCAAAAAATCTTTGCGCCCCTGCCCAGCACATGGCGTGAAAGGCTGATCACTTTTTCAAATGAATTTTTAGCCTTTGGCATCAAGCAAGCTTGGGCGTGTCTTTTTGGCGGATTGCTTCTGGCAGGCATTATTGGCACGACGATTTGGTATCCCGAAAACGCTGCCCTGGCGCGATATGATTTTTTATTTCTTTATGCGCTCTCTATTCAAATCATCTTTTTACTGACTAAAATGGAGCATCTTTCTGAAGCCATTGTCATTCTACTTTTTCATATCGTCGGCACGGTGATGGAAGTTTATAAAACGGATGCGGGATCATGGATCTATCCTGAAGAAAACTTCTTTCGCATTGGGGGTGTTCCCCTATTTTCTGGCTTTATGTATGCGGCTGTTGGGTCATATTTGGCCCGGGTGATGCGTATTTTTGATTTTACATTTACCCATTATCCGAGGCGGCTTTATACGGTGCTTCTGGCCGTTGCGATTTATATAAATTTTTTCACCAATCGATATGGGTTTGACATCCGGCTCATTCTATTCGGTTTATCTGGCCTGCTTTATTGGCGTTGCTTCGTGCATTACCATGTTTTCAAATGGCGACATCGTATGCCCATGATCTTGGGTTATTTTCTAGTCGCCATGTTTATCTGGTTTGCTGAAAATATCGGGACCATAACCGGCACATGGCTATACCCCAATCAGGATAAAGGTTGGGAGATGGTCTCTTTTTCCAAAATGGGATCTTGGTATTTATTAATGCTGCTTTCTTTTGTGTTGGTCACGTTGGTGCATCCGCCTAAGAGCGTGCGTCTAGAAGGCCAAGAAAACAGATCTTAGCGATCAATCAAAATGATCTTAGATTTATAAGCGCCCTTCAACAGCCCCTTTGCTGACAAGATAATTTATGACATCCGCATGCCCCTTTCGGCGAGCCTCTCCAAGCGGTGAACGCCAAACGGGCTTGGTCTTGCTATTTGACACAACCCCAAGAGAAATATCTGCACCGGCCTCATCTACCAAAAAGATCACCATATCCAAATGACCCTTTCTTGCAGCATTGATCAATGCGGTTTCATCATTGGGCGTTACGCCATTAATATCCGCGCCAGCCGCAACCAATTTTTTGGCGGTATTTTTGTGATTATGCTGTGCGGCTTTGACCAAAGCTGTGCCATCAACTTTCGACATCAAATTGACATCTGCGCCTGCTTTAATCAGCATGGATACAGATTTTTCGTCGCCTAAAGCTGCAGCCACCATAAGCGCACTGCCATCTCCCTCGATAATGTGGTTTAAATCCACTCCAGAAATAATCAGCGCTTCTAATTGTGCGTGGTCTTGTTTTTTGGCCGCGATGACAATTGGCGCATCAGCATGCGCTTCTAATTTTTCTTTTGCCACAGGTTTAAATTTATTTTTGATCTTCTCATTATTGATTTTTTGCGCCGCCAAAGCAGGCATTGCGCCAAACGCAATAAGGCCAGTTGCGATCATTATCTTGCTTATAAAAAGACGCGCCATGAGATTTCTCCTCTTATCGGCGCCTATTATAGCACAAAAATTTTACGGCGGCAGCCAACTCGCTAATTTTTTAATACTGCCCGCGGCGTTGTAAATATCACGCCTTGCGCTTTCAAAAAGTCGACGATTTGAACAAAACGCTCAAAACGCGCAGGGTCGTCCACCCAGCTTCGGGGGTGACCTTGAATGACCAAAAGCGGTTTATCTTTATGAAGCGCATAAGCTTCTTTGAACGCATTGAAATCTGGGTTGTGGACAGGATATTCAATGTTTAATCCGGCGATGCGGTTCAACACTTTCTTATCTGTCTCGGCTGTCGTTTCTTTGAACATCCAAACTGAAATATCTTCGACTTTTGACAAAGCTCTAGCTGTCGAACTATCTGTGCTATTATAAGGCGCGCCGAAACTCGTCAGAGTTAGGCCCAGTTTTTCTTGCGCAATTTCTTGCGTTTTCTGAATTTGGGTCAGCTGATAATCGTAAGAAGTCCCGCGAAACTCTCGCATTTCAACGCCATTTTCTTCTGGCTTACAATGGCAATATCCATGGTTCCAAATTTCATGGCCCATCGCGTGTTGCGCCAACAACCACGAGATCAAAGCTTCATTATCGTGCTCAAGGGATTGACCAACCAACCCGATGGTCCCTGTGATCCCTTCTTTGTTCAAATAATCGAAAGTGCGTGTCCAGCCTGGATGCGCACCATTATCATCAAAAATGTCATCCAGCTTAAGAATGACCATTTGCGGCGCTCTCGCTGTCTTTTTTTCAGAAAGGTCTAAAGCTTGTGATGTCGCGCAGGCGCTCATCATCAGTAAGCTGATCATAATCAAAAATAATTGCTGCCAATATCTCATGATCTTCGCGCTTCTACCCAATCCCAAAAGAGACTGGAAATATCTGCGCCTCCAAAATTACGCACCTCTTGAACGCCTGTTGGAGAGGTGACATTGATTTCTGTCAAATATTCCCCGATCACATCAATACCAACCAAAACAAGCCCTCGCTCTTTTAGGGCGGGCCCAATACGGTTACAAATTTCTGTGTCTCTTGCGGATAAGTCTGCAGCTTCTGCGCGCCCCCCTACATGCATATTGGACCTTGCCTCGCCCTTTGCCGGCACTCGGTTAATCACGCCCACGGCCTCTCCATCAAGCAGGATAATCCGTTTGTCGCCTTGGCGTACATCTTTCAAATAAGCCTGTGCAATGACCGGTTCACGATAATGTTCACTGAACATTTCCAATAAGGAAGAGAAGTTTTCATTTTCTGGCCCAACGCGAAAAACGCCTGCGCCGCCATTGCCATATAAGGGTTTTAAAATAATATCCTTATGCGTCTCCCGAAAAGCCCGCAAAGCGGTTGGGTCGGAGGTGATCAATGTCTTTGGGGTCAAATCCGCAAATTCTGTGACAAATAATTTTTCTGGCGCATTGCGAATTTCAACAGGATTATTCAGCACCAAGACATCCGGCATCAACCGTTCAAGCATATAAGTTGTGGTGAGATAGCCCATATCATAAGGCGGATCTTGCCGAATTAAGACCACATCCACATCGGCTAAATTCAGCAGCTTTTCCTCTGCCCAGATAATATGGTCGCCTTTGACGCGTTGCAGCTTTTTTATTTTTCGGGCGCGGGCCAT
>CALLVA010000020.1 GCA_938010655.1 uncultured Parvularculaceae bacterium
CCCACAGCAATCGGCAGAGCCGTCACTTGTTGCGCCATCTCAACAGTGCCGGGGACAACAGTCATTGTGTGGCGCTGTTTGCGACGCTCATTGATGAACCCTTCTAAAAGAGTGTCTATTTCTAAATCCGATGGGGCGCGTCCTAAAATTTCAGCATATTGTTCTTGAAATTTTGCCGTCAGACTGTCCACATGCATGCCCGTAAATTCACGAACCAAATCTTCGCCAGACCAAGCAAAACCATGACCTTTCAGAAAAGCCGCTGTTTCATGCAAGCCAACAATTTCTGAATCGACCAGCACACCGTCGCAATCAAAAATAATCGCATCAAACTCAGCTCGTTGATCAGCCATGAAAAAACCCCGACATTGCTACCGGGGTTTCTTAGCTTGAAATGCCCTTAAAGGCTATGCCGCTTAAGCGCCGATGCTGGCAAGATAAGCGAGCATCAACAAAGCGATGATATTGGTGATCTTGATCATTGGGTTCACCGCAGGACCAGCTGTGTCCTTGTAAGGGTCACCAACTGTATCGCCCGTAATGGCCGCTTTATGAGCTTCAGAGCCTTTGCCGCCATGATTGCCATCTTCGATATATTTCTTCGCATTATCCCATGCGCCACCACCGGCAGTCATGGAGAGGGCCAAGAAGAGACCATTGACGATCACGCCCATCAGCATTGCGCCCACCGCAGAAAGCGCTGCAGAGCGCCCTTCAAGGTTTACGCCGCCATCAGCATTTCCAACCACAACACTGATCACCACGAAGAGGACAATCGGCGTCAAGATTGGTAACAGAGAAGGGATCACCATCTCTTTGATCGCCGCCCGGGTCAGCATGTCCACGGCTCTGGCATAGTCAGGTTTTGTTTCCCCTTCCAAAATGCCCGGCATTTCGCGGAACTGACGACGCACTTCCTGCACCACCGCTTCGGCCGCACGGCCAACAGCCTGCATGGCCATGGACCCAAACAACCATGGCAAGAGACCACAAACAAACAGACCCACAACCACATATGGGTTTGATAGTGAAAAGTTCAGGACAACCCCTTCAAAGTAGGGAGAGTTCACAGAGTCGCTAATGAAGTGTTTCAAGTCTTCTGTATACGCCGCAAACAAGACTAATGCACCAAGGCCCGCAGACCCAATCGCATAGCCTTTTGTCACAGCTTTTGTAGTGTTGCCAACCGCATCAAGCGTATCCGTTGTATCCCGCACTTCTGCTGGCAATTGCGCCATTTCTGCAATACCGCCAGCATTATCAGTCACAGGACCAAACGCATCCAGCGCCACAATCATACCGGCCAACGCCAACATGGTTGTCACGGCAACAGCAATCCCAAAGAGACCTGCCAATGCATATGTGATCATAATACCAATCACGATGATAATCGCAGGCCAAGCTGTCGCTTCCATCGAAATGGCAAGTCCCTGAATTACGTTCGTGCCATGGCCACTTTCAGATGCCCGCGCAACAGATTTTACAGGACGATAATTTGTACCCGTATAATATTCTGTTACGAAAACGATCAACCCAGTAATGATCAAGCCGAAGAGTCCGCAAATAAACAAACTTGTGCCGGTAAAGGCTTTTGCCTGTCCCGCAAAATTTGTTGAAATGAATTCAGCTGCAAAGCCTGAATTACCGTTGCCGTCTTGCAAGGTAAATTGTGTCACAATCGCTAGCGCTGCGACGGATAATACACCTGTCACGATCAACCCTTTATAGAGCGCGCCCATGACATTTGTTGAGCCTTTGCTCAACTTCACAAAGAACGTACCCGCAATAGACGTCAAGATACATGCGCCGCCAATGGCTAGCGGATACAACATGAAGCTCTCTGCTTGCGAGGTGAAGAGGATTGAGCCGAGAACCATTGTCGCGGCGATTGTCACCACATATGTCTCAAACAAGTCCGCTGCCATGCCAGCACAGTCGCCAACATTATCACCGACATTATCTGCAATGGTTGCTGGGTTGCGTGGATCATCTTCTGGAATGCCCGCTTCAACCTTACCAACAAGGTCGCCGCCAACATCAGCACCTTTGGTGAAAATACCGCCACCAAGACGCGCAAACACGGAAATGAGCGACGCGCCAAGGGACAAGGCCACAAGACCATTCACCACATTTCGACTTTCAGCCGCATTGCCCAAGGGGCCAATCAATAGCCAGTAATAAACAGCAAGACCCAACAGCGCGAGGCCGGCTACCAGCATGCCTGTGACCGCGCCAGATTTAAACGCAATATCCAAACCGCCTTGGAGGCTTGTCCGAGAAGCTTCTGCCGTGCGCACATTGGCTTGTACGGAAACAATCATCCCTACAAAGCCTGCCACGCCGGAGAGCACCGCACCGATTAAAAAGCCAAGTGCTGTAATCCAATCAAAAAGCAAAAGCAGAATGACAAAGACAACAACGCCCACAATGGTGATCGTAATATATTGTCTTTTCAAATAAGCCATCGCGCCTTCGCGAATGGCACCCGCGATTTCCTGCATACGCTCATTGCCTGCAGGCGCTCGCTTAACGGATTGTCCGGTCATAAAGCCGTATAAAACAGCAATGAACCCGGCCAAAATTATGAGCCCTAGTCCCATCGTCTTTCCTTCCCTCTATTAATTCCATTTATAATGGTTGGCGTTTTGGCCGCAGAAATGCGACCCGCCTTTTTATGAAGGGGGAAAGCCTGTCAAATGCCGTCTCGGAAATCAACTACCAAGGGAGCACTATTCTCAACCTAAGAGTGAAAAGGCCTAAGCTTTATTCTTTTCTGCCTCGACGCCTTGCTGGATGATGGCGCGGGCAGCATCAATATCTTCCCACCCTCTCATCTTCACCCACTTATTGGGTTCAAGGTCTTTATAGTGATTGAAGAAGTGGATAATCCGCTCCAGCATTATCGGCTGGACGTCTTCATGGGTTTGCACTTGATCATAAAAGCTCGTCAATTTCGGGTGGGGCGCCGCGAGAATTTTCTCATCAATCCCGGCCTCGTCTTCCATCAACAAAACCCCAAGAGGCCGCGCTCGCACAACAGCGCCCGGCACCAAAGGCCGCGAGCCAAGGACCATCACATCAACCGGGTCTCCATCTTGCGACAAAGTGTGCGGGATGAACCCATAATTACATGGATAGCGCATAGATGTATAAAGATAGCGATCAACAAACATCGCGCCGCTGGCTTTATCAATTTCATATTTAATCGGATCACCGCCTAATGGCACCTCGATTACGACATTAAAGTCATCTGGTGTATCAAGCCCGGCTGGGATTTTTGTCAGGTCCATGGAGAGTGTCCTCATTACTAATTGACAGCGGTGTCTTTTATATCTTCGAATGCGTTATGACGCCTCTGCTGCACTGCAGCAAGACAGAAAAACAGTGTTTTTCAAAATTATAACTTTATCCGGCTATTTATGCCGCCTTATCTTTTAAAGATCGCAAAACTTCAGGCACTTCAACCCCTTGATCTGTTGCGATCATTTCCAAATGAGCCAGCATCTCCGCTTCATTTTGATCAATCTGGCCATCCCGGCCAAGCCGTTCCACGAGCCAGTTTGTTTCTTCTGGCGTTAATTGAGCCGCTTGAGCCGCAGCCATTTCGTTCTGGGCGTTTCGGCGCGCATACATCCGCTCGACTTCGCGGGCTTCACGTTTTTGTTTCGACAAACCGCCCGTTACAACGTCTAAAATGCCTCTGAAATAAACCCCAAAACCTTTGGCTTGCTGCGGGGCGGCAGCCATATCTAGGAACCGGTCCCGGCTTTCGGGTTGCCATCCAAAATGTGCCATCAAATAATTGGCAATCACCTGCTTAAACAGGACAGTCCACTCAGGCGCATTTTGCGCATCGCGGCAGCTATCGTTTAAGTCAAACATGAGCTCAGCTTCGTCTCTGGTGATATTCACCCCGCCATCGCCCCCAGCCGCAAATAGAAAACGGCGCAAATTGGCCACCTCTTCTGCTGTGATTTTGCCATCCGCCAGGACATGCGCCCGGACAGTTAACAAAGCATAATCACATAATGGTTTTGGAACCGATATGGCTTCATGGAACATATGAACAAGACATTCATGCTTCAAATCATTCAGCTTTTCAGGAGCGCCCAAGCGATCCAGCAAGAAAGCAGCATCGCCTTCAGAAATGTAGCCATGAGGCTCTTTTTGACGCACAAAATAGTCGGTCATGGCTTCTTTAAAAAACTGGAACCATTCTCGGTCGCCATCTGGCAGGGCATCCGCAATAGTGAACAGCTCCGCCGCCTCGGTCATATCAACCACGCCATCGCGGAACATCTCCCGGCGCAGGCGCAGAACCTCATCCGCTGAGACAAATCCGTCTTGAAGCAGCTCTTCAACAAGCTTGTGGCGGGTTGTGAAAGTGATTTCGTCAGAAACAGGCATGGAATATCCCCTAAAAGTTGGGATCAATATGTCAGAAAGGGGTTAAAATCCCGCAAACGACATAGAGCGCTAAAAACCCCTTGATTCCTCCCCTCCCCCGCGTATAACCCTCGCTTCACTGGCGGGCTGGCCAATAGGGTATTGCCATGTCTCGCTTTGATGACATCGTCCTTTGGGACATAAATTAAGGATGTAAAAATGCCCAAATTGAAAACAAAGTCAGGCGCCAAAAAGCGCTTTAAAATGACTTCTTCTGGCAAGGTGAAAGCCGGTCAGGCCGGGAAACGCCACGGCATGATCAAGCGGACGAATAAGCAATTGCGGAACCAGCGCGGCACGGCCGTTCTGTCTGACCCAGATGCAAAAATCGTCAAAAAATACATGCCATACGCGCGCTAAGCGCCGCACCGTTTTCCAGGAGAATTATCAATGTCACGTGTAAAAGGGGGCGTCTCAGCCCACGCTCGTCACCGTAAAGTTATCAAGCAAGCCAAAGGCTATCGCGGCCGCCGCAAGAATATTTTCTCTGCAGCGAACCAAGCTGTTGAGAAAGCCGGTCAGTACGCTTACCGCGACCGTAAAGCCAAGAAGCGCACCTTCCGCGCTCTTTGGATCCAACGCATCAACGCTGCATCCCGCATGCACGGCATGCCTTACTCAGTCTTCATGAACGGCTTGATCAAAGCTGGCATCGAAGTGGACCGTAAAGTATTGGCCGACATCGCCGTGCGCGAACCTGAAGCCTTTGGTGAATTTGTGAAAAAAGCACAAGCAGCTTTGGCAGCATAGGTTCACAACAGAAGAACATTTGTTACAGTCAAAGCCGCTTCGGAAACGAGGCGGCTTTGTTTATTTACGACCATGATGTAGGACAGGACACCGTCCCGCCATCCTAAACAACAAGACGATATCCGGCGGGTCGTTGACCCGCCCTACGACACACAGGAATACTATGTCTGACCTAGACACTCTCGAACAAGACCTTCTCTCTCAAATTGCTGCGTCTACGGATGAAGCGGCCCTTGAATCTGTGCGCGTTGGCGCGCTTGGCAAGAAGGGGGTTGTCTCTGCGCAAATGAAGACCCTTGGTAAGATGTCGCCTGATGAGAAGAAGGTGATGGGCCCGGCGCTCAATGGGTTAAAAACCCGTATTGCTGATGCGATTGCGGCGCGGAAAACCACGCTTGAGGATGAAGCTCTAAATGCGCGGCTCGCGACGGAGAAGGTTGATGTCACCTTGCCTGTGCGCCCGCGCAAAAAGGGCAAGATTCATCCTGTTACGCAAGTGTTTGAAGAAATCGCCGCTATCTTCGCGGATATGTGTTTTGAGATGCGCGAGGGGCCGGATATTGAAGATGACTTCCATAACTTCACGGCCTTGAATTTCCCGCCGGACCACCCGGCG
>CALLVA010000021.1 GCA_938010655.1 uncultured Parvularculaceae bacterium
TACAAGACCTGAGTGAAAAACATGGCATTAAAGCGCATCTGACTGTGCCCGCCGCTCAAGACGCCAAAGCAGAAAAATACTCTTATTCGCAAGTGCGTGACGCAGTACGCATGGGCGATATGCCGCTAGCAGAAAAAATTCTGGGGCGGCTTTGGTCTGTCCGGGGAACTGTTCAAGAGGGCAAAAAACGAGGGCGAACAATAGGCTTCCCCACAGCGAATATTAACATCGGCAATATTTTGCCGCCTGCTGCTGGGGTCTATGCTGTTGAAGTTGCTACACATGACGGGCGACTAAACGGTATCGCAAATTTTGGTCATCGCCCCACTGTGGATGGGTCTGGGCTCCTACTTGAGGTTCATCTATTTAATTTCAACCGCTCAATCTATGGTGATATTTTGGACGTTGATTTTGTTAAAATGATCCGTGCAGAAAAGAAATTTGACGGGCTTGATGCTTTGCGTAATCAAATCTCACAGGATTGTGAAGTAGCCAAAGTGATTCTTGAAAAACGCTTACTTGGCTAACAAATATTGCGGCAAAAAGATGTAACCGTTTACATCTTTACAATGATCATCGTTTACATTGCGAATGCTTCTAAACAATTGAAAAAACTCACGCATTTGCGATCTCAAACTGCCATTCCACCTTGGCCTCGCCCCATTCTTGCCTTACAAAATAGACATCGTATCCCTACCGGGCGTGCCATAGCGTATCAATGAACCGCCACAAAGAAACGACGTGAACTGACCAATTGGGGTTGAGATACGTCTCTATAGGAAAGGAGCCTGTTCCCATGACCAAATTGAACAGACTTATTTTAAAACCAGCAATTATCGCTGGTCTCGTTAGCCTCTCTGGCGCTCTTAGTTTGGCTGCTGCCCCTGCAGCAATGGCAACTTCTTCTTTTGCTATCGCCAAACCAGATAGTGACAAGAAGCAAGAGAAAGAAAGCGATAAAAGATATGATGGTCGGTATCGGCCTGAAGATAGAGACCGCCGGAATGATGATCGCAGTCGCGATGATCGCCGTTATGACGACAGACGGAATGATGACAGACGTAACGACGACAGGCGCAATGATAACAGAAATAGCCGTGATCGCGGCTCAAGCGACCGCGTAAGTTGCCAGTCGAATAATTATAAATATCGAACCTGTCAGGTGCGCGGCACAATCCGCAACATTCGACTTTATGACCGGGATAGTAATTCCAGTTGTAATCTCGGACATACTTGGGGATATAGCAGAACCGCCATCTGGGTGCGTGAAGGCTGCGCCGCAAAATTCGCGATAACCTATGCAGGGCGAGGCGAGCGTTTAGGCCGCACAGGATATGAAACGCCGCGCCGTGGATATGATAGAGATAGAGGCTATGACCGTGACCGTGGTTACGACCGGGATCGTCGATATGATCGAAATCGGGATTATGACCGCAATCGCAGTCATAATAATTATAGCCGAAAAATACGTAAGGCTATTGATCGGTGTGAACGCGAAGGCGCTTATAAATTAGATCGAGCCGGATATCGCCGCATTCGTTTGGATGATGTCCACCGGGTCCGTGAGTCTCGTTATGGATATACCATGACTATAACGTTCCGAGCGACAGACCGCAGAGGTCGCACAGTCTATGAGCGTGGCTCCTGTAGCATTGATCGTAACGGGGCTCGTGTCCGCTTCTAAGACAGCCCCCTCAAAACTTCGAAGCCCGGCCCGAAAGGACCGGGCTTTTTGTTTGCGACTTGACGCCAAACGCGGCATATACCCTCTACTCATATTAGTGATGGATGACACATAATGGCCAAGCAAGGCACTGACTTCGATTATAAAGACACGCTTTTCCTCCCAAGCACAGATTTCCCAATGCGCGCTGGTCTGCCCAAGGCGGAACCGCAGCATTTAAAGCGCTGGGCGGAGATGAACTTGTATCAGCGCCTGCGAACAGATGCGGCGGACCGCCCCTCTTTCGTGCTCCATGATGGCCCGCCCTATGCCAATGGCCATTTGCATATTGGCCATGCGCTCAACAAAATCCTGAAAGATTTGGTCATTCGCTCCCGGCAGATGATGGGTTTTGATGCCAATTATGTGCCCGGCTGGGATTGCCATGGCCTGCCGATTGAGTGGGCGCAGGAAAAGGAATTTGCTTCAAAAGGGCGCAAAAAACGAGATGTCCCCCCCGCAGAATTTCGGGAGGCTTGCCGGAAATTTGCGCAAAAATGGATCGATATTCAATGTGGTGAGTTCAAGCGTTTCGGCATTGAAGGCGATTGGGACAATCCCTACACCACGATGAAATTTGATTCAGAAGCGAGGATTGTCGGCGAGCTTTTAAAATTTGTTGAGAATGGGATGGTGTATCGCGGCTCAAAGCCCGTAATGTGGTCCCCTGTTGAACAAACAGCTTTGGCCGAAGCTGAAATTGAATATCACGACCATCAGTCGACCACGATCTGGGTGAAGTTTCCATTCAAAAACGGTACTGCACCATCAGGCGCAGAAGACGCCAATATTGTGATCTGGACGACAACGCCATGGACGATCCCCGGCAACCGCGCGATTTGCTACGGCCCAAAGCTTTCTTATGGCCTTTATGAAGTCAAAGCCATGAAAGCTGATCTGGAATTTGAGCCATGGTCAAAACCTGGCGACAAGCTGATTGTGGGCGACGCTGTGGCCGAGAGCGTGCGCGAAGCAGGATTGATCGAAGAATGGACGCGCATTGGAGATGTTGACCCAGCAACGTTGAAAGACGCGCAATGCGAGCATCCTCTAAAAGGTCTTGAAGGTGGATATGAATTTGATGTCCCCCTCCTTGCAGGCGACCATGTGACCGATGATGCGGGTACTGGCTTTGTGCATACGGCGCCTGGCCATGGTACGGATGACTATTTGGCGTGGGTTGCCAACGGCTTTCCGTTTGATGGTATTCCGTATACGGTTGATGAAACAGGCACCTACACCGATGAAGCTCCTGGCTTTACAGGCGAGCAAGTTCTCGTAACCGAAGGCAAAAAGACCGGGCGAGATGGCGGCGCAAATAATGCTGTGATCGCCAAATTGATAGAGCATGGCACTTTGCTGGCCCGTGGCCGCTTGAAACATTCATACCCCCATTCATGGCGCTCTAAAGCACCTGTCATTTTCCGCAACACACCTCAATGGTTCATCCGTATGGGGAATGTTGGCGAAGGCGGATTGCGCGATACGGCGCTAGCGGCCATTGAAGAAACGAAGTTCTTCCCAGAAAACGGGCGCAACCGTATTCGCACCATGGTGGAAGGCCGTCCAGATTGGCTAGTCTCCCGCCAACGGGCATGGGGCGTGCCCATCACAATTTTCGCAGATAAGAAAACGGGTGAACCGCTCAATGACCCAGCCGTCAATGAACGCATAATCACCGCCGTGCGTGAACATGGCGCAGATGCTTGGTTTGATACAGATGCGCAAGAATTTCTTGGCAAAGATTATAAAGCTGAAGACTTCGATAAAGTTGAAGACATTCTCGACGTTTGGTTTGATTCAGGCTCCACCCATGCTTTCGTTTTGGAAGCGCGGGACGACTTATCTTCCCCAGCGGACCTTTACGTTGAGGGCACGGACCAACACCGCGGGTGGTTCCAATCTTCGTTGCTAGAAAGTTGCGGCACCAGAGGGCGCGCGCCTTTTAAAGCTGTGCTGACCCATGGTTTCACGCTGGATGATAAAGGCCGCAAAATGTCGAAGTCCATCGGCAATACGGTGGACCCTGCGGATATTACGAAACAATATGGCGCAGACATTTTGCGCATCTGGGTGGCAAGTGCGGATAGTTCTGAAGATATGCGCATCGGCAAAGAAGCGATCAATTCGGCTGTAGATGCCTATCGCAAATTGCGCAACACATTGCGTTATTTGCTAGGGGCTGTTGCTGATCACGCACCAGAAGATCACGTCAATGAAACAGAAATGCCAGAACTTGAACGCTATGTGTTGCATCGTCTTCATGAGCTGAACAAAGAAGTGACTGGCGCGTTTCTAGATTATGATTTCAAAGCCGGTTGGCGCAAACTGATTGATTTTTGTAACCAAGATTTATCTGCCTTCTATCTCGATATTCGAAAAGACAGTCTTTATTGCGACGCGCCTTCTGACATAAAGCGTAAGGCCGCGCGTACCGTTATGTCGATTGCTCTGGATCGGCTCATGACATGGTTTGCACCAATTTGTCCTTTCACCATGGAAGAAGTATTCCTCACGCGTTACCCAACGCAACAAGATACGTCTGTACACCTCCAACAGTTTCATGAGTGCCCCGAAAATTGGCGCGATGAAGCTTTGGCCGCAAAATGGAATAAAATCCGCAAAGTGCGTTCTGTAGTGACCGGCGCATTGGAAATAGAACGTCGCGAAAAACGGATTGGGGCCAGTCTTCAGGCTGCACCGATCTTACACATCGCAGATTCTGAACTACGTGACTTATGTGAAACGGTAGATTTTGCTGATCTCGTCATTACGTCTGATATTGATATCAAAAAAGGCGATGGCCCGGCAGAAGCTTTCCGCCTTGATGATGTTGAAGGTGTCGCCGTGGAACCCGCAGAAGCCGAAGGCGGCAAATGCGAACGGTGTTGGCGCATCCTCCCAGAAGTGTCCGAAGCGAAGCCTGTCTGTGGTCGATGTGAAAAAGTTGTGGCAGAGTTAACGGCATAATGACCAGAACGAAAAAATCCCCCCTCGCCCGGCGCCTCGGCGTTTGGCAGCGCAAGAAAGCCAGAAGTAAATTCTTCTGGCCAGTGCTGGCCCTGTCAGCGGTGTTGATTGTTTTGGATCAAGTGACCAAATTTTGGACTCTTGGTTGGGCCTGCACGAAAAGAGGATTTGATGTCTCAAATTGCCCAGCGGGCGCGCAAATCCCGGTTTCTGAAATTTTCAACTTCACCTTTGTCCAAAATAAAGGGGTCAGCTTCGGCATGCGCCTGCCCGGTGAGGAGATGGTGTCTCGGGTCGGCTTCTCGCTGCTCTCGGCGCTCGTGGTTCTTGGGTTGATTTATTGGCTTGCCAAAATCCGAAATAAAGTCGCGGCGATCGGTGTTGGGTTCATTATCAGCGGTGCGCTCGGCAATCTGATTGACCGAATCGCCTATGGCTGGGTTGTTGATTTCTTTGATTTTTCCCAAATCGGCTTCCCTTGGGTCTTCAATGTAGCAGATATGGCCATCAATGTTGGGGTCGCCTGCCTCGCTTATGATGCGTTTTTTGGCGAAAACTCTGCGCCAACCGCCAAAAACGAGGCGGTTTCCTAAAATTGCTGACAGAAGGGCAATTGCGTCTTTGCGTCCTGTGGTTAGTGCCGCTATAAAGAAGTCCAAGTTTTTGCTCTTATAGGAGAGACACTGTGACGAAGAAATTTTCCTCCCTGCTGGCTGTTGCGCTCGGCGTTGTGCTGTTCACCAGTGGCTGCGCCAATTTAAGCGAAGCCATTGGCACAAATAAAAACCCGCCAGATGAGTTTGCGATTGTCACCAAATCTCCATTGGTCCTGCCCCCGGATTATGCGTTGAAGCCGCCTAAGCCCGGCGAAACAAGACCAGACCAGAAAAGCCCTGCCGAACGTGCGCAAGAGCTTCTTATTGGCGATGCCAAAGCAGAAGCGCCAAGCCAAGGCGAACTGATGTTACTACAATCCGCAGGGGCTTTAGAAGCTGATCGCAATATTCGCGCTATTTTGGCCGCGGAAAATGGCGGGCGCGCCGAAAAAGAGTCTAATTTAGCCAATGCAGTAATGTTTTGGAACACACCAAACGGCAAACTCGATATTAGCAATGCCCCGCTCCGCCTTGAAGGGCAGGACGAAGCTGAATGGTTTGCCGCGCGCGACAAAGCCATTGAAGCTGTAACCGGTGGAAATCGCGTTACGATTGAAAAGTCTGGAAGCGTATTGCGCCTCCCCGGTGTAAAATAGCCACAGCCTGCTACATCCGTTCGAAATAAGATCACCCCCTTCTGTGAAGGGGGTTTTTCTTTAAGGCTTACCCCTTTAGACTGAAACCAGTAATTTGACGGGGGAATATTATGCGTATCTTTTGGATGCTACTCAGCTCAGCTCTGCTCTTATCGGGCTGCGCGTCGATTATGTCAGAAGAAGAATGTCTCGTTGGTGACTGGTATATGGCTGGTTATAGCGACGGCGTTGATAATCAAACCATAGAAGCCTTCGAAAAACGGGTAAAAGCCTGCGAAAAATATGATGTAACCCCCAATACTGAAGATTACGAAGAAGGATATGCCAAAGGGTTCGAAGCCTATTGTACCCCGCAAGGCGGGTTTTTGGCGGGCGAAAAGGGACGCAGCTTGAAAAAAGCGGACACCTGCCCTGCAGAAACACGTATTGGCTTTCTGGAAGGCTATGACGCAGGTATTCAACTTTATCGCCTTCGCCAACAAGTCACCCAAGCTCAAAACGAAGTCCAAGCATTTGACAATCAGCTCAGAAACAACCCGGCCCAAATTGAACGCAAACGAAGAGAAATTGCCAAAATTCGTCAGAAAGATATTTCTCAAAAAGAAAAAGACAAAAGAATAAGACGCCTTCTCAATGATATTGATCGCCTGCGAAACGAATTGGACTATGCTTATAGCAATCTGCGCCGCGCAGAAGAAAACCTTTCTTACGCTATCAATCGCCTGAATGATTATGCAAACTATCTCGACAGATACCCCCCCTATTAAGAAGAGCGAAACGCTTATTCGTCCGGGGTCGTCTCTTTTCGCAGAGGCCCCTGATACGTTGGAGTTTAAGAAGCGTCGCAAAAGACTTACCCGAAAAGTCTCTGAAGCCATTGCCGATTTTGCTATGGCCAGATCTGGAGAGCGGTGGCTTGTGGGGATTTCCGGCGGCAAAGATTCCTATGTGCTTCTCGCAATCCTGCATGATCTAAAAGAACGTGGAGCCCTGCCCGTTGATTTATTGGCATGCAATCTTGATCAAGCTCAACCAAATTTTCCAACAAATATTTTGCCTGAATTTTTTGAACGCCATAGCATTCCCTATCATATTGAACGTCGAGATACCTATAGCGTGGTGACGAAAGTGATCCCGGAAGGCAAAACCTATTGTTCACTTTGTTCACGCCTGCGCCGGGGAAACCTGTATCGGATCGCGCGAGAGAGCGGATGTTCAGCTCTCGTGTTGGGTCACCATCGTGAAGATATTCTCGAAACATTGTTTATGAATATGTTTTTTGGTGGGCAACTCGCGGCCATGCCTGCGCGACTAATGAATGATGAGGGAGATGTGGAAGTTTTACGCCCTATGGCTTATTGCGCCGAGGTAGATATTGCGAAATTTTCTATAGCCCTAAACTTCCCAATCATCCCCTGCGATTTATGCGGTTCCCAAGATGGACTTCAACGCAATAATATGAAGAAAATGCTCGCCGACATGGAAGCAAAAATGCCTGGCCGGAAGGAAGTCATGCTCCGGGCTCTGATGAATGTAAAGCCGGGGCATTTGCTGGATAAGAGTTTGATGAGCTTCGAGACTTAAACCGCGCCAATATAAGGCAAACCACGCTTTGCGCCAGAATCGTCCATACCATAGCCCACAAGAAAATCATCTGGTCCCGCTTCAAACGCCGCATAATCTGCAACGATCTCTTCCGCTCGGCCTGTCTTCTTGTCCACCGCCACGCATGTCTTGACGGAGGCCACTTGCTTTTCACGCAGCAGTTCTGTGGCAAAATATAAAGAACGACCACTATCGAGCACGTCATCCACCAACAAGACATGTTTGCCCGCGACCGGATGGGAAAAATCCTTCAACAATTTAACGATGCCTGTTGATGTCTTCTCATTGCCATATGATGCCAATTGAACGAAATCAATATGGGCGTCCCCGCCATTTCGGCAAATCGCTCTTGCCAAATCACTGCCAAAAACGAACCCGCCAGTCAAAACAGGCGCAAGAATTAACCCAAGCGGATAATCCGCAATGATCTGCTTTGCGAGGTCATCTACACGGGCGGCAATTTGGTCTTCTGAAAATAAAATACGCATGACCAAGTCATAGCGTTGTCTTTTGATACCCGCAAGAAAGTTGTCGCGTGCCGGGTTAATCTTTAATCGGCGGCGTGGGACTTTGCCCCCATGTCGAATTTGTCCGCTGAATGAAAAATGTCTCTTCGCCGTCCCCTTCAAATTTAGTGACAGCGCCTGTCCCTTCATTTATGTCGAGTACGGACATTTTAACCGAGGCAACCCCATCCGGCACCCCCACTCTGGCGATAAAGGGGGTTTCCATACCAGGTTGCAAAGCGCGCACAGGAATATCGATCACGAATTCAGACAATACGCCGCCTGAGGCTGCTAAGGTTCTGGCTGCCACTTGGGGCGCCAGAATAGCTTCCTTCCCATTATTGCGAATGACACCGCGCAATTCCACCACAGGGCCTTCATTAGACATCGCATATCGATGAGACAAATCATCCAGCTCTACGGGCAAGACAGGCACCAAGCCAAATTTTGCATATAGCGCTTTCGTCTGGGGAACCGTAGCCATCACTTCATCAGAATAATGGTAAGCCCCAAAGCACAAAGCAGGCAGGATCGATAAGAGCATCAACCAGCTCATGGCGCGCAAAGGGGTAAGTCTGTTTTTTGCTTTCCAGCGTAAGTTTTTACGATAGGCGGCGACCATTTTTTCTGGTGCTGGCAACTCTGCTTTTTCTTCTTTCGGCGCGGCAGGGCCTGCCAAAAGGGGCACTCTTACTGGCTTTTTCGCAAAGCTTTTAACGCGTGTCGTGACTAAAGCAGTGCCAACACGCGTCAGGGTTTGGGCTGCCTCTTTCAACTGCTTAATTTGGCGGGACGCATCCCCTTCACTTGGTATTTGATCCAGAATTGGACCTTCCGGTTTGGCAGCTTCTGGCGTGGGTGTTTCAGATGGTTTGGTCGCTTCATCGCTTTGGACCACTGCCACGTCTTTAGTCGGCTCGCTCTTAGTAAGACCAGCCTCATCCAAGGCTGCTTTAAGACCATGCAACTCTTTATGAAATGGTGAAGCATCTTGCTCTGTCGGGTCCAGCGCTGCTTCAATATCATTTTTTATCCAGAGATCGGCGAAATCATCGTCCAGGTCTTCAATCTCGTCGATGTCGTCAATATCATCAATTTCTTCAGCATTTTCCCAACCAGCAGCTTTTTGGAAATCGGATAAATCGGGCGATATTGTTTGCTCTTCAATATCACTCAAATCAAATTGAACAGCTGCCGCTTGTGCGCCCATTTGCGCCCCGATTTGTCCCCGGATTCCCCCTCCCGGTGGTCTTGAAAATGAAGCCGCAGGCGTTTGAGGCGTTGGCCGAGAAAAACGCGCGCCTGAGGCTGCGCCATATTCTTGGCTTGAAGGCGGCGCTGCGCGGCCTTGCGCAAGATCAATGATTGTTGGTGTGTCCGCTGGCACATAGGCATGCCAAACAGCCTGACAGGCAGAACACCGGACTTGCCGCCCGGTTGTTGGAATGAGTGCCGTATCCACTTCATATTGCGTGGCGCAATCTGGACAGGTGGTGATCATGCGGCCCTCTTTCTTGTGGATATTTTATTGGTAACTTTTAGAGAAAAAGCCGCTTTGGAAAATTCGGTCTTGTCTAAGGCCTCGCCACTGACTACCCCTTTAAGGTGTAAATATTTTGACGCGAGTTTATATTGCTTTGGCCCCAATGGGCTTTTTGGCCTCTCGCAGGAAGACAACTGAAACTGACCATGAGCGACACGCCCCTTAACGAATCCCAAGCTAGAGACGAAATCGTTCGATTTTCTAATGTTGGCCTCAGCTATGATGGGGAAGCCGAAACTTTGCGAGATGTCGACTTGGTCATTCGCGATGGCGATTTCCGCTTTTTGACCGGGCCTTCTGGTGCCGGCAAAACGTCTTTGCTGAAGATGATTTATCTCGCCCATCAACCCACAAGAGGGATGGTTGAACTTTTCGGCGAAGACGTGACCAATGTGCCGCGTGAAAACCTGCCCGCTTTGCGTCGCCGCATCGGGGTTGTGTTTCAGGAGTTCCGTCTGTTGGACCATTTGACCGCCTCGGAAAATGTTGCCCTGCCAATGCGTGTCGCAGGTATTAACCATATGATTTATGCCGAAGACGTAACTGATTTATTAACATGGGTGGAACT
>CALLVA010000022.1 GCA_938010655.1 uncultured Parvularculaceae bacterium
CTGTCGACGTGAGCGATATCCGTACCGAGATAAAAATTGATACAGGCATGAACCGCTTAGGCTTATCACCCCACGATGCATTGGCGCTGTTGGATCAAAACGACCTTTGCAAGAGGCTTAATGTCACCGCATTGCTGAGCCATTTTGCCTGCGGGGCTACGCCTCTTAAAGCCATGAATAAGAAACAAATTGATCTGTTCACAGATATTATCATTAAGCTACAAATGACATGGCCGGATGCTAAAACCAGCCTTAGCGCTTCTGCTGGTCTGTTCCTGCCCATGGCCGCAGATGAAACCCTGACGCGACCTGGCATATCGCTTTATGGGGGCGGGCCTCAAGATTTGCCAATTGAAGAATTGCAACCAGTGGCCACTCTAACGGCCCCTATTCTTCAATTGCGCACCTTAAAAAAGAGTGAACCTGTGGGATATGGCTCGACCTATAAGACGACACAAGAAACAAAAATTGCGACTATTGGCATTGGATATGCAGATGGCCTGCCTCGCACGCTTGGCAATGGCGGTCAGGTCATTTTGCATGACACACCCTGCCCAATCGTCGGTGTGGTTTCCATGGATTTAATTACTGTCGACGTGAGCGATATCCGTACCGAGATAAAAATTGGCGATCGCGCTGAAATCTTTGGCGCTTCAAATGCGATTGAAGAAGTGGCAAAATCCGCTGGAACGATTAGCTACGACCTAATCGCCAAAATGACACCAAGAGTTGAACGGATTTATGGAGCCTAAGCCCTCGTCATTCTGAGCAGACTTATTTGGCTTTTTTCTTATCCAACCACGTATAAATCCCGATCCCGCAAACCGTTAGCGCTGTGCCTGCCGCATCTACCCATCCAAAGGGTTCATTTAATATATTCGTGGCTAGCGAAATTGTGACCAAAGGACCAATCATGCCGATCACGGCAACGGCTTGTGGACCGATTTTCTCTATGGCGAAGTTGACGAAGAAAGACGGCAGGATAGTTGCGAAAAACGCAATCCCGCCAGCAATCATCCAGATTTCTTTTGGATAAACTAGCGCCGTGGTCAACTCACCTGCAAGACTATGATGGGTCAAAAAATGAATGGTGATCGCCGCCGTTGAGCCTATCATCGCGATACATGTAAACAGTCGCGGACCCATTGAAGCGATCAACGGTTTTGCGACCAGTTGAAACAACGCGAATAAAGCCGCGCAAACAATAATTAGTGCCGACCCAAGAGGAACATTCTCGCCGACAATTATGTTGCCGCGCAGAAAGATTAAAACGATTCCGGAATAAGCCAATAATATAGCGCCAAAACCAGTCCAGCTCATCCGCTCACGGAAGAAAAGAACCCCGAAAATAAATACAAAGGCGGGATAGGTGAACAAAAGCAATCGCTCTAATTGTGCCGTTACATATTGCATGCCGGTAAAGTTCAACCATGAACAAATATAATAGCCCATAATCCCTGCGGCAAAAGCCTGCATAACGAGCATAAGGCTTGGCAAGTCCCCGCGCTTTTTGCGTTGGGCATAAGCTTGCAAACCAATGATCAAATAAACAGGGAATGCCAGCCCCATGCGCAGCATGATCAATGATATTGGATCAATTGACTCAGAGGTGATGCCCTCTGTGCCGTAGGCAAGCTTGATGAAAACACCCTTGGTCGAAAACAACGCCGCACCGAGCGCCGCAAGAGCAAGCCCGATCCAAATCTGTCGAACGGATATTTTCGATTCTTCGGCCACAACCAATCTTTCATAATAAAACCGGCTCCATTACTAGAGCCGGTTTCACTTTTCTACCTGAAGTAACGCGATCGCGCTATCTTAATTCAGTTCGGACATTTTTTTAGCTTTGACTAATGTATCAACCTCATTGCCGTTTTCATCCAGCTCAACAATTGTATAGCCCAGCTCAGAAAGACCCGGCAAAATTGTGGCTTTATCACCAACGACCACGACGATCATATCATTCAGATCAAGATGTTTTGCGGCTAACGCATCAATTTCTTGTTCTGTGATATTGGCAAGCATCTCGTTTTGAACATCGACGAAGTTCTTATCCAAGTCATATCTCAAAATACGAGAGAGGAAGCCAAGCTTCTGACGCGGGGTTTCATAAGCCCTTGCGTCTCGTTGCCCAATCGCATTTTTCGTAAAGGCAAGCTCTTCTTCAGTAATGCCTGTATCAAAATACTGACTGATCTCTTTGTTAAATTCGACCAGCGCTTTGTCGGTAATATTAGAGCGAACGCCTGCACGCGCCGTATATTCCCCGACATATTCATCCCCAGAGAAATAAGACCGGGCACCATAAGTGTAGCCTTTATCTTCGCGCAGATTAATATTGATCCGGCTGTTGAAAGCGCCACCAAGAGCAAAATTCATCAAACCTGATTTATAATATTCGCCCGTGGCATCATATGTCATGGAGCGCTTACCGATGCGAATTTCGCTTTGCGCTGCGCCTTCTTTATCAACTAGATAAAGGGTTTTAGACGCAAGACTTGGGAATGGTTTGATCACTGGATCAGACACTTCGGCCCCGTCCCAGCTTTCAAACACAGACAGTTTTTTCACCAATGCTTTCTTCGACAAATCAGAAACAGCCACAACACTTGCTGCTTTTGGCGAATATGTGGTCGCATAGAGTTGCCTCACATCATCAAGCGTGATGTTGTTAACTGTCTCTGTGGTGCCATTTTCACTGTAGGAGAAGCTATTCTCTGCTCCATATAGCAATTTTGCATAGGCTTGATCCGCAAGGAAAGAAGGCTCTTTTTTGCTCACCTCGATGATTTGAAGAGTCTGGTTTTTCAACCGCTCAAAATCTTCTTCATCGAATTTTGGCATCATCAATTTTTCAAAAGCAATTGCCAACGTTTCGTCGATATTCTCCGTAAGCGAGCGAATAGACAAAGTTGTATAATCATCCCCTGCACTAAATGAAACGGATGAACCGAGTTTGTCCAAACGGTTTGACAATTCTTCGTTGGAAGATTTGGTCGTTTGCTCATTCATCATGCCCGCTGTCATGCTTGCTAGACCAATTTTGTCTAGCGGGTCGGCGCGCAGGCCTGTTTTAATCCGCAAGGAGATGGTTGTTGTGGGCACTTCGTCATTAATCGCGCCCAACACATCAATATTATTCTTCAGGCTGGCTTCATATATATCCGGCACTTTAATGGTCGGGTTTGGCCCTGAAGGGGGTTGAACGGAACGATCGAAATCATCCTGCGCCACACGCAACGGCAATTCTTCGCGCTTCATGCTAGCAACATCAGGAAGTGTTCGACCTGGGAAAGACCAAGTGTTTTCCTTCGCCACCATTTCGGGCTTACCCTTTGGCACAATAGACAAAATCACGGCAGATTTATTTTTGATATATTGGTTATAAACCCGGACTACATCTTCTTTCGTGACATTCTCATAACGCGCAATGTCTTGGCCGATATAATTTGGATTGCTTTCATAAGTTTCATAAGCAGCCAATTGACTTACTTTACCACTGACACTTTCGAGACCATAAATCATGCCGGAAACGATATCCGCTTTCACACGGGTCAAATCATCGTCAAGCACGCCTCTGGTTTCAAATTCTTCGAAGCTCTCTCTGGCAATTTGCTCAAGGTCTGCCAAGCTTGCGCCGGAAGATGGATCCGGCAAAGCCAAGACGTTAAACATGCAGTGAATTTCACGGCAGTTATGACCAGCACTCGCTTGAACGGCGAGCCCTTCTTTTTCCATGTTCTTATAGAGAAGCGACGTTTTGCCGACGCCCATAATATTCATCAAAACGTCAAGCGGCGCTTCATCAGGATGGCGCGCACTCACTGTTGGCCACGCCATATAAATCAAAGGAAGCGCGATATTATCTTCATATGAAATATACCGATCTTCTTCGAGCGTGACCTCAAGAACTTCTGGTTTATCAACAGCGGGTCCAGTTGGGATTGAGCCAAAATATTTTGTGACCCATTCAAGAGCTTCCTGCTCATCAAAATCGCCGCCAATGGTCAATGTTGCATTGTTCGGGCCATACCAGCGCAAGAAGAACTGTTTTAAATCGTTCAAATCAGCGCGGTTCAAATCTTCCAGATAGCCAATTGTTGACCAAGAATAAGGATGCCCCTCTGGATACATGGCTTCACCCAGTTTCTCCCAGAGAAGTCCATAAGGGCGATTATCCACCCGTTGGCCCCGTTCGTTTTTCACGGTCTCTCGTTGAACTTCGAATTTTTCTTGCGTCACCGCATCAAGAAAAAAGCCCATCCGGTCCGCTTCGAGCCAGAGAATTTTTTCCAACTGGTTCGCCGGCACGGTTTCAAAATAATTTGTCCGGTCAGAGTTAGTCGTACCGTTCAGCGTGCCACCAGCTTCTGAAATAATTTTGAAATGCTCTTCATCGCCAACATTTTCCGACCCTTGGAATTGCATATGCTCAAAGAAATGCGCAAAGCCAGAACGGCCCGGCTCTTCTCGGCCAGACCCGACATGATATGTCACATCCACATGCACCAAGGGGTCGGATTTATCTTCGTGAAGCACAACGGTCAGCCCATTATCCAAGACATATTTTTTGTAAGGAATGGAGATTTCGCCCTCAACCTTGGACGCGGAATCAACTTTTGTGACACCAGCGACTTCTACCTTTGGTATCATTATATCGCCTGTGGTCGTACAGGCGGTCGCGAGCGCCAGCGCGGAAGCGGCGAGTAAAATTTTCAATTTGTTGTTTTTCTTACTGATCTGCATGATGTTCTTCTTCATTGGGAGACCCCTCTCATTTTCTTAACTATATGCAATGTCGCCCGCCTCGCCTCTCGCGTAAAGTTACAATATCAACAGGCTAGCGCGGTAGCAGAAGTCACTCTTGCTGCTTTCGCCTGCGCAACATATGCTCATTTTATGAGAAATTTCAGGAAGATCTGCGCCGCCATTGCTTTGGCAGCTACCCATATGGCCCTCCTTGGCGGATGTGTCGGCCCCAAATATCAAGCGCCTTTATTAAATGACGTGGCGCTTCAGGCTGCGACGAAAGAGCTGCAAAGCAATGCCATGGATGTTCAACTCGCCCGGCGGAGCAAACTTTATGATCTTGCATGGCCCGTTTTGTCGGAAAATACGGCCTTTTGCCAAGAAACGCGTTTTTCCACTGGTATTGTCATGGCCGACCCCAAATATCTCGCCAAGCTCATTGGGGGCTTACAAGACGAGCAGCTTGCCGATCTTGGTGTCGAAGACGGTATTCGAATAGTCCACATTATGAAAGGCAGCCCCGCCGCCATGGCTGGCTTATCGCCAGGCATGAAACTCACATCGGTTTCCGGCGAAGCAGTTGCTACTGACGCAAAACTCAGCAAAGCCCTCAAACCTATTTCCGAAAGCTTGAAAGAAACACAACAAGTCACCCTCGGTTTTGAAGACCAGTCTTATAACCTTCAGGGTACTGAGATTTGTGACATCGCCGTAAAAATGAGCCAGTCATCCATATTAAACGCATATGCGTTTCGCCAACAAATCGTAATCAATGGGGGCTTGCTTGCCCGCTTGGATGAAGATGCTGTGCAATTTATTATCGCTCATGAAGTGGCCCATATTGCTGCGAACCATCAGGGCAAGACAATTCGCAATCTCGTTTCGAGCGGCGCCGTGATATATGGCCCTGTCTTGATCGCTTTAGGCAATATTGGCGATACCCTAAAGCCCCTGACAGGTAGTGATAATCCGGTAAAACTTTCCGGCAAGGCGCTCGCTGCCACTGCTCCTTTTTCTGCTGCATTTGAAGCTGAAGCGGATTATTTAGGGCTTTATATGTTTGCCAGAGCTGGCGGCAATTTATCCGCTGCTAGAAACGCGTTTGATCTTTTCGCCACAGAAAGCCCCGCATCGACTTGGATAAAATATACCCACCCCCTAACACCAAACCGTGTCGTGGCCACGCAAGCAGGTATTTTAGAGATTGAAGCGAAGCAAGCGGCTGGAGAAGAATTGATCCCAAATTTGGTGGGGCAATAATCTTCTAATCTAAATTGAGACCTTCAAAATAACGGCAATAAGAATATTAAATCTAGTTCCAAGCCAAATAGACAGTCTGTGTAAATGGTTTTCCATCCTGCAAAGGATTAGCAAAGGTCACTGGCTCTGCGCTTGCCGCAGAAAACACTTTTTCTAGCCGTGCCACAAACTCAGCATCCGGCTGAGCATCGGACCAAAGCCCCATCACCCCGCCCGGCTTTAAATGCGACTTGGTTTGGCGAAAACCTTTTTCCGTATAGAAGCCCTCGCTCCCCTGATCCAGCAACCAGTCTGGGGAGTGATCAATATCAATCAAGATCGCATCATATTTACGGGCAGGTTGATCCTTATCGAACCCCGCTTCAGAAGCTGCAATGGCAAAAAAATCACCCCTTGTGAACTGACATCTGGGATCAGTTCGTAATTCTTTATTGACGGGGATAATGTCTTCTTCATGCCAATCAACAACAGCATCCAGATAATCAATTATATTCAGGGAACGTATTTTTTCAGATTTT
>CALLVA010000023.1 GCA_938010655.1 uncultured Parvularculaceae bacterium
CTTTTTCGCTTGCGCTTTAAATCGCTCGAAATCATCTTGCTTCATAGAAGCTGGTTTCGTCGAGAACGGACGCATAAAGACACTGTCTTTGACGTCAACAATATGGGTGGAAATCGATGTTTCATAGCCTTGCATCGGCGCGCATGGCTGGACCCACCCTGCGGCTAGCCCCGTGCGAAGGCGCTCTGTCGCTCCCGCCAATGCATCTGGCACTAAGCCAAGCCGCGTCACATAACTCTCATAATCTGCCTTGGTGAAGAAAGGCAGCAAGCCGGGCATCCGCGTTAAATTCATATGAGGACCGCCACGATTGGTGATCAACATATATTTGCCGCCATATTGCGCCGCTTCAATATCGTATTTCAATTCTTGCACCATCAGCGCATGGTTCAATTGATTATCTGCAGATAGAGCAGCAACATCTATAGCTTCAAAAGAAGCGAGCATCTCACGCTGTTTCGCGATGGAGGCTTCATAACCAGCAAGGGAATAATCGCCTAATTGATCATCATAATCGCGGACACCAACACTGGTCGCGAAAGTGGGACTTTGCGATAATGCCCAAGCCCAATGCGTGTCGAGTAGTCCCTCAAATTCAGCATCTGCCTTGGAAGATAGGCTGGCTTTCGCCGCTGCAGTGACCAGTTCATTACTATTCGCGCCAAGGGGTAATTGGCTACAGGCCGCAAGTCCTGCAATGATTGCTAGTGTCGCTGTGGTTTTAAATAAATTTTTCATAACTAAGACCTCTCATCTAAGCCACATGCTAAGCTGCCCTGCTCTTATTGTCACCATGCATCAAGTTGCCCGCCAAGAGCTTCCAAGACGCCTTTGGTTTCGTCATCTGCGGGAAACATGAGCTCGATCTTTAAATCTGCCAGCGCAATATCTTGGGCTGTCCCAAATTGGGCAAAAGTTGAAATTAATGACATCGGCATATCGCCAGCACGATATTTCACTGGCAGAAAAGCGGGCATGACGTCACAAATATTTTGCGCAGAGGGCGAGACCATTGCCTCAAGTTTTGCAATGGCTTTATCCAGAAAATCATCTCCCCCAAGATGCACACTTTCCGTCCGTAAGCGCAAAATAATGCAAGATAAAACATCATCAGGGTTTTCTAAAGCATCGAGCATTTGATTTTCATCAATCAACTTCTCAAGCATATTATCCCCGACATGAACCCCAAGCTGGCGATGCAACATCGCGGCTGTTCGGTTCGCCGCTTTCATCGTCCAATGCCGATCCACAGCGATTGCAGGGTATGGATCATGCCGTGCTAATGTCCAGTCAATCGCTTTGAGAACGGGTTCCATTTCCAAATCGGTTAAGGCCCGCTCGCGATAAGCGGCGGAATATCCTGCTGCGGTTAGAAGGCGATTGCGTTGATCTCTCGGTATGCCAAGTGTCTCTGAAAGTTGGATCACCATAACGCGGCTGGGTTTTGCCCGACCTGTTTCTAAAAACGAAATATGCCGGGAAGAAACATTCGCCGTGAGTCCCAAATCCATTTGGCTCATCCGGCGCTGCTGCCGCCAATCTTTCAGTAATGGACCGAATTCCATGATGGTCTCCTATTTTCTGAGACAGGTGTATCACAGCCATAGAGAAAAACACTTACCTGAGAGGTAATGGGCCTGTGAGGTAATGGGCCAGCGAGCTAATGGCTGCAAGCCAATGAGACTTTTCGCGCAAAACCGTGCTCCATGTCTTTGGTGCCCCCCATTGCACTCTCTTTCCAGCGGCTCTATGCAGGGCAGCTTGTAGGAGAAACAACCATGCGCTTGGCGTTTTTTGGGGATGTAATGGGCCGCTCTGGCCGACATGCGCTGGCGGAACATTTGCCGCGCTTACGGCGACGCTTGTCGCTGGATTTTGTGGTGGTGAACGCTGAAAACGCGGCGGGTGGATTTGGCATTAGCGCCCGAATTTGCGACGATCTTTTTGATCTTGGGGTGGATGTGATCACCACAGGCAACCACGCCTTTGACCAGCGCGAAGAATTGGCCTTGTTTGATCGGGAGGATAGACTACTCCGCCCAGCCAACTTCCCAGCGAGTAACCCCGGGAAAGGCGCAGGGCTTTTCCGCACCCATGATGACCGCCAAGTTTTGGTTGTCCATCTTCATGGCCAGCGCTTTATGAATCCGATGGATGACCCAATCCCCAGCCTGGAGCGAGAACTCGCGCAAATTGAATTAGGCCGAGAGGCCGATGCTGTTATCGTTGATATGCATGCTGAAGCCACATCCGAAAAATATTGTGTCGGTCATTATATGGATGGCCGAGCCAGCCTCGTCGTCGGCACTCATACTCATGTCCCCACCGCAGATGCGCAAGTTTTGCCCGGCGGCACAGCCTATCAAACAGATGCAGGCATGTGCGGGGATTATGACAGCGTCATAGGAATGGAAAAATCAGGCCCGATTTCGCGTTTCGTCACAAAAATGCCGGGACCAAGATTAGCGCCAGCCTCTGGGCCCGGCACTGTTTGCGGTGTTTATGTGGTGACAGACGATAAGACGGGACTTGCCAAATCTATTGAACCCATCCGGGTTGGCGGCAGGCTCGCTGAATCGCAGCCCGCGCCCGTATAGTTTTCGATCAGGCTTCGCATTCGCCTTGGTAGTCAATATTGACCTTGGCCGCCGCCGCTGTACAGGCATTACCATAAGTCTTGCCATCACATCCACAAACAGGGCGATAGTCCCTTGTGCACATTGGAGATGCTGTGACGCAGACTCCGGCCATATCAGGCGTATTGCAACTGCCTGCTGGCATTTGGCAATAATCGTCTGGGGCTTCGCAATATAATCCCGCAATTGTGCCGCAGACCTGCCCGGTTGGAACAGCTTTTGACATATTCAGTTCGCCGGGCGCTTTAGAGCCCGCCGATGCATCGCTTATATCGTTATGACAGGCCGAGAGAAAAAGAACGCTCAAAATGATGAGTATGCGGTTCATAAGAGATCACCCTTTTTCTGCTCAAACTTGTTTGTCGTTAAGGCATTTCCGGGACAACAGTTTCAGGGTCTAGCAAGCGGTCGCGCCATTTTAGGCTCCAATGCAAATGGTTGCCTGTGGCCCGGCCTGTCTTGCCAACTTCGCCAATTTTGTCGCCTTTTTTAACAATGTCACCAGCAGCAACATCGATTTTAGACATATGCATAAAGGCCGATTCTAGGCGCTGGCCATGCTGCATCAAAACAAGACCGCCCTCGAAGAACATGTCCGTATCAGCCAAGGTGATCACGCCATCCGCCGGGGCCAAAATCGGCGTGCCTGCGGGGCGAGCGACATCCACCCCCGAATGGAACCGTCTTGGGGTGCCATTATAAATACGCTGAGAACCAAAATTACCAGAAATACGCCCTGTTACAGGCCAATCAAAACCACTCTGCCAATAAGGTTCGCTCGTTCTAATTGCCCGTGCTTCTTTTTTCTTCGCAGTAGACGCTTTGATTATCTTGAGATCTTCAGCACTAAATTCATTCGGTTTGACAGGCTGACCTTCGGGCAATGTGATGCGTTCAATTTTCCAATTGCGCGAGGCAATTTGAAGCGTTTCTTCTTGGCGGTCACCGCCTTCAAATTCTGCCGCGACGGTTGCAACTGGCCCGTGATCTCGGTGAAAACCAATGACAAACTGACCGTCTGGCGCGGTTGGAACCCGGGCGCCATCCAAAAAGATTTTTGTACCAAGGGGCGCACGACCAATGACCATTCCGCCTTGAGCAAAATTACCATCCAGCTCTATTTTGAGCGCCGTCATGACCTCTTTGTCGATCCCTTGGACCGCAGCAATTTTAGATGCGTTCATGGCTGTTTTCGGCGTTGCCGCATCGGCCATCTGCGTGGCTGATGCTTCCAGCCCCGGCTTAACTTTGGGGACAGGCACATTTTCAATTTTGCTCTGAGCAAAAGCTGATCCGCCCAAAGCGAGGGCAGCAACAAAGCCGGATAAAACGAAATGACGCATTACAATATTCCTTATTCAAATGAGTGTCTGAAATTTGGTACTAGACAATTCCAGCGCTTATTTCTGACCTAAATATTTCTGATGGGCTTCCAAGGAAGCTGCCGCATCGCGATATGCCTCTTGGCGATCCACACTCCAATAGCGCAAATTCTGCAGCCCAATTTTATCCCCTGTGATCGCGCATGTAACAAAAGCGCCCGGTTTGCGAATGTCGATATCTGAGTCGTGATAATCGATTTCCGCCTCGCCGCCAGATAGTCCTCCTAGAAAAGAGTTCATTTAAGCCCCTAATGTTCAATTTCTGTAGCTTGGACAGTGTAACGATTTGTGCCGTAAGGTCAAAATGAGCTTTTGGTCAACTTGGCGAATAATTCGTTTATTTCGCTTTTAAGGCGAATTGTGGCTGATCGGACAGGGCCAGAAGCGTAAATGTCGGCACAAAACCATCTATGGTATCGGCGGGTAAGAGCATTTCCCAGACTGCCAATAAGCCCTTTTTCCCAAAGAGAAGATAGGCAACGAACACGGCCAAAACGTCAAAAATCATGCCCATGCCCAAATATCGACCAATCGTCAGGTCAGCCAGGTCTATGATAATCGCAAAACCAAGCTTCCAATATTGCCTTTTTTTATTCTTGCGCTTCACTGTCATGGGACGCCCTCACCTAGCCTTTATGATCGATCAAGAAGGCTTTTACATCCTCTATGAACGACTCAAATTGGTCATGTTGTAGCCAATGTCCAGCCTGTGGATACGCTTTGAACCGCACATTTTGAAAAGCTTTCATTCTGCCATCTGCTTGCGGGTCTGATGCCCAGCTATCTTCACCGCGCATCAATAATGTCGGGGCTTCAATAGCAGCAAACAGCTCTCCATATTGATCTGGTGACGTCATCCACACCGGGAAGACAAACATCATCATCGGATCATATTTCCACCGCCAGCCATCCCTATATTGCCGACCTCCATGTAGCGCGAGATGACGCGCTTGCGTTGGGGACAGGTTTTTATGAACCCCTGACATACGGGTGACTAAATCTTCTGGCGCCTCATAATAGCGCGGCTCTCTTTTGCCGCTTTTGACGAGCTTTTCGACATAGGTTTTCAAACGCGTGGCGGGCGGTTCAGCTTGATGCTTTGCATAAGTTTCCGCAGAGGCGCCCAAGCCCTCTATCGCAATCACTGAACGCACTTTTTTCGGGGCAATAGCGGCATAATTCAACACGATGATCCCCCCTAAAGAGTGACCAATAAGGGCGAGTTTATCGACAATACCGTGCTGAGGTAGACTATCTACAATCGCCGCTAAATCTGCCGTTAACAAGGGAGTTTCATACCCCGTCCCTGTTGGCCAAGCGCTATCGCCATGACCGCGCAAATCTGGTGTGATGCAGCAATAATCTGGCAAAAGCTGCGCGACCGTCCAATCCCAATTGCGACAATGGTCCTTGCCCCCATGGAGCAGCAAGACAGGCGGCTTGGCTGTGTCCCCCCAGATCAAATAGGACAAGAGAAGTCCCCCATGATTGACCTGATGGCGGGTTGGCTTCTCCGCCACGATGGCCGGCAGATCGACGACATGGCTCATTGAATGATCAATTGTTTCAGTGCTCATAAGGACTGTATTGCCAGAGTTTTCAGGCAATGTCTTATTCAAGATGCAGTTCTGAAAGGCCTATTTTCGCAGCAAATCAGACACGTCTTTCGTCTTGGCCCCTTCTTTATTGTAAATGGCAAGACAGATATCCACACATTATTTGACTCTCCACGCCAATCTGAGTACGTCCCACATATCGGCGTGCGCCAAATGCGAGCTGACAAATCTGTCAGTCCCTATAAGACGTTTAGCAGCCCCGAACGGTTTTATTGAAACCGGATGCATGACGCATCACTGACCCTGGCGGGAGTGACTTTGCGTTTCAGACCTTAACCCCCCGCCACCTAGTCTATCGGGCACATTGCCCAGTTATAAAGTGACATAAATTTATATGCGTTTTGAAGATCTCGGCTTAGAGCCGAAAGTCCTGAAAGCAGTTCAGGAAGCGGGCTATGATAGCCCCACCCCCATACAAGCCGAAGCTATTCCACATGCCATTCAAGGCAAGGATGTCCTCGGCATTGCACAAACGGGCACCGGCAAAACAGCGAGCTTTGTCTTACCGTTGATTGATCGCCTTTCCAAAGGGCGCGCCAAAGCGCGCATGCCCCGTTCTTTGATCATTACCCCAACTCGCGAACTCGCTGCACAAGTTGCGGAAAGTTTCGAGAAATACGGTAAATATCACAAACTCTCCATGGCCCTGCTTATTGGCGGTGTTTCCTTTGGAGACCAAGACGCAAAGCTACAGCGTGGTGTCGATGTTCTGGTCGCAACGCCGGGAAGACTTCTGGACCATTTTGAGCGCGGTAAATTGCTGCTCAACAATGTCCAAATCATGGTGGTTGATGAAGCTGACCGAATGTTGGATATGGGCTTCATCCCTGATATTGAACGGATCTTTAATCTTACACCTTTCACGCGCCAGACGCTGTTTTTCTCTGCAACAATGGCCCCGGAAATTACACGGCTAACAGAGCAATTTCTTTCAGCGCCCGTGCGCGTTGAAGTTGCCAAACCTGCGACAACAGCGAAAACGATCACCCAAAAAGTGGTGCACTTGCCCAATGGCAACGATAAAGTGAAGCGCGATGTGTTGCGCAAATTGATTGCTGATACAGAAGTTCAAAACGGTATCATTTTTTGTAATCGCAAAAAGACCGTCGATATTGTTGCCAAGTCTTTGCAGAAGCATGGGCTGAATGCCAGACCCATCCACGGTGATCTGGCGCAGTCTTTCAGAATGGAGACTTTGCAAAAATTCAGAGACGGCGAGACGAGCCTTCTTGTCGCGTCTGACGTTGCCGCCCGTGGCTTGGATATTCCAGAAGTCTCCCATGTCTTTAATTTTGACGTGCCTATTCATTCCGACGATTATGTTCATCGGATCGGTAGAACCGGGCGCGCGGGGCGCAGCGGCGCAGCCTTTATGCTCGTCACGCCAGGTGATAAGCGCGCATATGAAAGCGTTCTTAAAACCATCAATATGGATGCAATTGAAGAAGAAGATTTGAGCACCTTTATTGCTGACTTGCCAGCAGCCAGCGACAAACCAAAGCGCACGCGCAATGATCGCAAATCTGCTAGAGGCAAAAAAGAAGACACCGAACAACCAAATAGTGAAGCGACAGAAAAGCCAAAACGCAAACGTCGCAGCCGAAAAGAAGAAGCGCCAGAAACCTCACCAGAGAGCGCAGTTGCAGAACAGGCCCCTGCCAAATCTCGCAAACCAGCGCCGCAAAGACGCGCCGTCACGGGGATCGGCCAACAAAGCGAACCGCCCAAACGGCGCTATAAAGACGATCTTGGCGAAAACAAAGTCGTCGGCCTTGGAGACCACGTTCCGGCTTTCTTACAAGTACCTTTAGACTAGAAGCGAAAGTGCCAGGAATATAGTTTTGCGCAAATATCCATATCAAGGACAGTAAACTGGCATTACTTCATTCTATATACGGACAATTCCAAAGAATAAACATGACGGTATTAAGGCAAAAGTAGCAGATTGCACTCTTGAAAAAGCAACCTGAAGATGTTTCTTGAAAAAAATTTTCACTTTTTTTGTGTTTTTCCTGAGATTGGTAAACCAGCCATTCACCCTACTTATACCCACAAGTATTTGTTATTAAAGCATTTTTTCAAAATCTAATTTTCTAGTTTTTTCTTTTCATCGATCACAAAAAATTTGATTCAAAGTTGCATAATCGCGTTAGACCTTTTTTTAAACCTGTGACCTAACTGTGATCTTCAAGAGGTTAGACACAGGGGTATATCTTGGGCCAGGACGTTCAACAGTTGGAAGAAGTGCTGCGGGCAATTGCCGCAGCCAAGATTTCGCTGACACCACAAAATATCGAACTATGGCAAGCGCATTTGAGCGGCGACTATGCCGGGCTTTCGGCGGACATCACAGCGCATTATAGAAACGGTGGCGTGCTGACAGATATTCTTTGCACGGAACTCCATGAAAAATACTTTCCTTATCAAAAAGCCGAAAAGATATTACGCAGTCGCGTATTGGCTTTATTGAAAAATGTGAATGACAAGATTTACGAGACTTCCGTCTCGCTGGAAGAAGATGCTTCATCTGATAGTTTGGACCGCCTTGCCGAAAAGGCACGTTTTCAGAAGGTTCTTCAAGAACTATCATGTTTGGCACAAAGCCTGCGCCAAGAAAACGAGGCCTTAACGACCCTTACAAAGGATGCTCGTCAGACGATTACGTCTTTACGGCGTTTGAAAAACACGTCGAATTCGAATGTCCATTTTGATGTCCAAACCGGAATTGGCAGTCGTATTGGATTTGATCAATCCTTGACTGATTGGACTTATGAAGCGGGGAAAGCACAACGCAAACTCTCTATCATCATTATAAAGATGAACAAAAACTGGTTATCTGTGCTTGATGAGAATGTAACGTCTGATGTTATGTTTAAAGCCGCGAACATTCTCAATGATAATATTAAAGGGAGCGATTGGCTTCATCGATATGATGAAACATCATTCTCTATCGTCCTTCCTGTGACGCGGCTTGCTGCTGCGGACATTTTGGGGGAAAAGATCAGGGTCGCATTCTCCGCAGCGGCCCTGATCCCACAAACTTTAAATGGCCATCCCGATACAGATCATATTGAGGTTCAACAATCGTGCTTTATCGGTGTGTCTACTTATCAGCCATCAGAAATGCCGACAGATTTTGTAGAGCGCGCGGTGCATTGCGCAGCATTTGCAGAAAATCGGCAGTTAAAAACAGTGATCTGTGAAGACAGTCCAGAATTAAATGATTTTCGCCATGTGGGATGATCAATACTTAAAAGCTCTTGAATGCAAGATTCATCGCCAGAGATGGGAGTCTCAGCCAATTATTGGCTTAACATAGATCAACGACCAGAAGAGAAGTTTCTTCTAAGGTGAATTGACCCATGGCGACTTAAGTTTTGACCCGCTCAATCTCGGGGGAGAGGAAGCCGCAGCCCTGCCAGACCAATTGGTTTGGCAGGGCTCGCTTTTTTAGCCGCAAAATGGCTTGGCGCTGCATGTCCAACGATAATGCAACAGCATAAGCCAATAATTATTCTTGAGCGTCGCCCCAGACAGCCAGCTCGTTTCCTGCCGGGTCTTTAAAGTGAAAGCGGCGACCGCCAGGAAAATCAAAAATTTCTAGTACAATCTCCCCACCCGCCTTTTGCACTTTCGCCAGAGTGGCCTCCAGTGCCTCAGCATAAAAAATGACCAATGCCCCCGGGGTTTGGGCGCTCACCGTGGAATCAAAACCACCATCCATACCCGCCTCAGCTTTTGCAAAAGCAGTGTAGTTTGGCCCATAATCAGTAAAAACCCAGCCAAAGACAGCCTCGTAAAAGGCTTTGGTTTTGGCTAAATCGCCCCCCGGCAGTTCAATATAATTCAATGTGGCAGACATTACTCTCTCCGCTCAAGCATTCAGCTTAAAACGGGATTTCATCATCCAGATCATAGCTTGGGGCGCCGCCGCTCTCCTGCATGCCGCCGCCATTCATACCGCCGGAGACACCGGAGCCGCCAGAAATTTGGTTGCCATAAGATTGACCACCGCCCATGCCCATTGAATCGCCTGAATTGCGACCGTCCAACATGGTCAAATTGCTGCTATAGCCTTTAAGAACGACTTCTGTCGTATAACGGTCATTGCCATCTTTATCCTGCCATTTGCGGGTTTCAAGTTGGCCTTCCAAATAGACTTTAGACCCTTTTTTCAAATATTGGGACGCAACCCGCACGAGGCCTTCATTGAAAATAGACACGCGGTGCCATTCCGTTTTTTCGCGCTTTTCGCCGGTATTTTTATCTTTCCAGCTCTCCCCTGTCGCGACAGAAAAAGAACACACCGAGCCACCATTATTAAACTGGCGCACCTCGGGATCTTGTCCCAAATTGCCAACCAAGATCACCTTATTAATTGAACCCGCCATACGTCTTCTCCAAATAAAATCACAATTGCAGACACCATAAAGATGCAAAGCCCAACCCCAAGGAATGCTTTTCCACAATCATTAACCATTTTGCCTGGATGATACATGTTCACAATTTGTTCTTGATGTCAAGGAAGACTCAAGGCCTATGTCGTGATAACAAATCTCAATTCATTCCATAGATTACTAAGGCCAGCCCATGTCTCTCAAATCCATTCGCGTCGCCGGGGCGCGGGAACATAATTTGAAAAATGTGACCGTTGAAATTCCGCGGGACAAGCTGGTTGTTGTCACTGGCTTGTCCGGCTCCGGCAAGTCTTCGCTGGCGTTTGATACGATTTATGCTGAGGGCCAACGGCGCTATGTCGAGAGCCTGTCCGCTTATGCCCGGCAGTTTTTAGAGCTCATGCAAAAGCCGGATGTGGACCAGATTGATGGTCTCTCTCCAGCGATTTCCATTGAACAGAAAACCACCTCCCGCAACCCACGCTCGACTGTGGGAACCGTGACGGAAATATACGACTATATGCGCCTCCTCTGGGCACGGGTGGGTATCCCCTATTCTCCGGCAACTGGGTTGCCCATTACCTCCCAGACCATCTCCGAAATGGTGGATCGGTTGATGGCGGAAAAAGAAGGCGCGCGGTATTACCTGCTTGCCCCAATGATCCGAGGGCGCAAAGGGGAATATCGCAAAGAATTTGCCGACCTCATGAAAAAAGGGTTCCAGCGGGTACGCGTTGATGGCAGTTTTTACGATATTGCCGACGCCCCAAAACTCGACAAAAAGCTGAAACATGACATTGACGTTGTGGTCGACCGGGTGGTGATTAAAGAAGGCATTGAGTCTCGTCTCGCCGAGAGTTTTGAAACAGCCTTGATGCTTGCAGACGACCTTGCCATTGCCGAAAGTGCAACAGATAAAGACGAAGACGGCAATCCCATCCGCCATGTGTTTTCCGCCAAATTCGCTTGTCCCGTTTCCGGTTTCACGATTGAGGAAATTGAGCCTCGGCTCTTCTCCTTCAATAATCCGTTCGGGGCCTGCCCAACTTGCGATGGCCTTGGCACGCAAATGTATTTTGACCCAGATTTGGTAATCCCGGATCCTTCTTTGAAAATCGCCAATGGCGCAGTTGCCCCATGGTCAAAAACGCAAAGCCCCTATTACACCCAAACCCTCAAAGCTTTGGGCGAGCAATATGGATTTAAAATTACTGATGCTTGGAAAGCTCTGAAAAAAAAGCAGCAAAATATTATTCTGTACGGGACCAAAGGGGAAGATGTCCAATTCGTATATGATGATGGTCTGCGCCGATATGAAACTGTTAAGCCCTTTGAGGGGGTGATCCCAAATCTGGAACGCCGCTGGCGCGAAACGGATTCGACATGGGTCCGCGAAGATATGGAAAAATTCCAAGCCATCACACATTGCGATGCTTGTAATGGGCAACGCCTGAAACCTGCGGCGCTTGCCGTCAAAATCGGCGGCCTGACGATTTCAGATGCAACATCTAAATCTATTAAAGAAGCAGTGGCATGGTTTTCGACCATTCACAAAAAACTCAGCAAAAGAGAAATTTCAATTGCCGAACGCATCTTAAAAGAAATTCGAGACAGATTGCATTTCTTGAATAATGTCGGCTTGGATTATCTGCAACTCTCCCGCAATTCTGGCACGCTTTCTGGCGGGGAAAGCCAGCGCATTCGCCTTGCCTCGCAAATTGGCTCTGGCTTAACCGGCGTCCTCTATGTTCTGGATGAGCCTAGCATTGGCTTGCACCAGCGAGATAATGAACGCCTGCTCGAATCTCTTCGTGGCCTGCGCGACCTTGGTAATTCAGTGATCGTTGTGGAGCACGATGAAGATGCCATTCTGACAGCAGACCATGTAATCGATATTGGCCCCGGCGCTGGAGTTCATGGCGGCGAAATTATTGCCGAAGGCACGCCGAAGCAAATTATGGCGAATAAAAAAAGCCTCACTGGAGACTATCTTACTGGACGCCGCGAAGTGGCGATCCCCGCGACACGCCGCCCGATCAAACCGAAACGTATGATCAAAATCACGGGGGCCGAAGCCAATAACCTGAAGAATGTAACTGCCGAATTTCCTTTGGGCGTCATGACATGCGTCACCGGCGTTTCAGGCGGCGGCAAGTCAACGCTCACTGTTGAAACATTATATAAATCCGCCGTACGCAAACTAAATGGCGCAAAGACCGTTCCCGGCAAACATGAGGATATTACCGGACTTGAGCATTTGGACAAAGTGATCGATATCGACCAATCCCCCATTGGCCGAACGCCGCGCTCCAACCCTGCAACATATACGGGCGCGTTCACACCGATC
This sequence comes from uncultured Parvularculaceae bacterium, assembly GCA_938010655.1. Taxonomy (GTDB): domain Bacteria; phylum Pseudomonadota; class Alphaproteobacteria; order Caulobacterales; family Parvularculaceae; genus CALLVA01. The sequence goes on from CALLVA010000023.1 coordinate 12,379, forward strand.
CGGGAATGGTTCGCAGGCCTGCCAGAAAGTAAAGCGCGGGGCTATAAGCCTGGCCGTTTTTCATTCAATGTCAAAGGCGGACGCTGCGAAGCTTGCCAAGGGGACGGCGTTGTCAAAATTGAAATGCACTTCTTGCCAGATGTTTATGTGACCTGTGATACCTGCAAAGGGAAACGGTATAATCGTGAAACCTTGGAAGTGACTTTCAGAGACAAATCCATCGCCGATGTTTTGGATATGACCGTTGAAGACGGCGCAGAATTTTTCAAAGCTGTACCAAAAATCCGCGAAAAACTAACGAAGCTCAATGAAGTGGGCCTTGGCTATATCAAAGTTGGCCAACAAGCGACAACGCTTTCCGGCGGCGAAGCCCAGCGGATCAAACTTGCCAAAGAACTCGCCAAACGCGCTACGGGCAAAACATTATATATTCTGGATGAACCAACCACAGGCCTTCATTTTGAAGATGTCCGTAGGCTGATGGGCGTTCTTCAAGAATTGGTCGAGCAAGGCAATTCCATGATCATCATTGAACATAATCTGGAAGTCATCAAACAAGCGGACTGGATTATTGATCTCGGCCCAGAAGGCGGCGATGGCGGCGGGGAAATTGTGGCCGCTGGCACGCCAGAAGATTTAACCAAAATCAAAGCCAGCTATACAGGACAGTTCTTGAAACCTGTCTTGGAGAA
>CALLVA010000024.1 GCA_938010655.1 uncultured Parvularculaceae bacterium
ACATATACGCCGCGTTTGTTTGGCTCTGTTTGGGCTGAAGCAAGGGGAGTCTTCTCCCTTACGGACTATAGCGGTGCTGAGTTTGATACGGCTTATCAGTATATTGAGTTGGGGCCTAGTATTCGGACAAAACGTATTCAAGTTTCAGCCCTTGGTAATTTTTCTAAACGCCAATTGTCCAACGATGATTTTTCAACATCTCAGGGTGCACGTTTATTGATCAGGACACCTCTTACGAGTCGTACCGGATTATCGTTTAGAGTGTCAGCGAGTGACATTGATTACAATGATACAAATAATCGTGATGGGACTTTATATTCCGTTGGCGCAACAGTGACGCGAGCTTTGGATCAGCAAACATTTGGCGCTATCAGTTTTGATGTGGCGCAGGAAAATACTGAAGATAGCGTGCAAGAAAATATGCGTTATACGCTTGGGCTTTCTTTATCGCGAGAATTGCCTTTGGCAATTACGGCGCAGGTCTCTCCCTATTATACGTATAGAGATTACCAAACGCCCAATGAAGCATTTTTGACAGATACTGAAACGGGCCTTGTAGAGACACAGTTGGATCAAAACTATGGCGTATCAATCAGCCTGACGAAGCGAGATTGGCGCGTTAGAAGTTTTGCGCCAATTTTCACTTATCGTTATGCTAAGACGAGTTCTAATTTATCGCTGGTAGAATTTGACCGACATAGTTTTGAATTTGGCCTAACGCGTAACTTTTAAGCGTTTCTTAAAACTTAATAAAAAGGCCACGATCAATTTCTTGATCGTGGCCTTTTTTATGATGAATTAGGGTGAAGTGGCGCGGATTAGTTCCCGCCGTTCCGGCTGTCGCCATCCAATGGCGCTGCAAAGGCACCAACACCTGAAACATTTGCATTGCCAAAATTCACAGTGCCTGAAATTTCTTCGGCGTTAATACCATAAAATCCAGCTTGAACACCGCCTGTAAGGGAAGGTGTTTCTACACCAACAATATCACCGGTAAGGCGGTTATCTTGAATGGCAAGAATGCCGTCGAAAGATTCGTAAGGCTGGAACACAGCATTGCCTTCAGAGTCAGTTTCTTGAACCGCAGGGGTCATCGCAAAGTCAGCTCTGCCTGTTCCAAAATCAACATCAATCTGTACACCGCCTGTGAAGTAATTCACAGAATTAGAACGGAGCAAATAGCCCCCGAGTGTCCCCTCATATGAAGCAGTACCCGCAAGAGGCATATCGAAGACAGGTGTTTGTACACCAAAGGCATATGCGCCATAATCTAGTGTGCCACCATTATCTTGGAATACTAAGCCAATCGTTGAATAAACTGTTGGGGTTTCACTGGTCATATCACGTATGCGCATGACGGAATCATTATTTGCGCCATAACGATAAGCCATGAAAGCACCAGCAGTATACTGATCTGCAGCGCTTTCAAGATCTGCCAGAACCAGACCTGAATTAGGGTCACGCAAGACAGCTAAAACCGCATCTGGATCGCCAGCAAAGGAAGGATCAAATCCAAAAGCTTCAGGATTATGTGAAATCAAAATGGTCAAGCGACCAACAGGGACTTCTCCAAAAGCGCTTGTTGAAACAACGTCGTTGGGGCGCCAGCTATTTTGAGGATCGTCAATTAGAATATATTGAAAAGTTTCATTGACTGAAACGCTTTCGCCCTCCGCGTTTGGCGGTGTTGAAATATCAAATGTCAATGTGTTTAGCTCATTGTCGAAAACGATATTGCCCGCTTCGCCGAAGTTAGACTGTGAAATACTAATCGCAGTTAGCGCTTCGTTTGGCTCAATGTTGACCCGCAATCCAGCAAAAGACGTGTTGAAAGTTTCATCAACAGCGCCAAGGCCTGTTGAAAGGTCGCCCGCTGCACTTGGGTGCAGATAACCAATATTTGTCAAAACGAGGTTTTTACGAGGAGCCACAACACCATCATTGCCGACAGCTGGGGTCGTTAACCCGGCAACGCCGCCGCCGCCAGAAGCTGCACACGCGTTTAAAGCCAAAGCGGCGACTGAGCCGCAAAAAATTGAACGTAGAGCCTGCATGACCCCTCCTTTAAGACTGTTACTTGAGAGGTGGTTTAGCAAATCAGAGTGAAAGAACGCTTAAGCAAGTCTTTCAAATGCATTAATATCGATCATCTATCGTCACTTTTTACGCCTTTAAAAGAAGAGCCGATAGGCTTGTCATCAAAGGGTTTATTGCGCGACTTTTTCAGACCTTGCCCGCGAGGTGTTTTCTGATGAGGTTTGATTGATTGCTTATTATAAAGCGTCAACGCGTTTGCTGTTCGCGGCGCGTCTTTAGTCGTGCCGGGAAAGAGCGGCCACATAGTGCGAATGATTATCATTATCGCTTAATGTCGCTTCTCAAGCTTTTGGTCAAGCTATTTTGGGGGCGGCAGGGGCTGGAATGTAAAAAAAAATCAGATTATGCGGATTTTCCCTGACAGGACCTGTTGCAGGTGTATAAGCCCCTGCCTATATCCGCTTTAACAATCACCCCTCAGGAGCTTATCCGGGTTCGTGCTGTTTTAAAGGCGGCCCAAGCAAGCTTGCGAAAATGGAGACTAAAATGGCGAAAGTAATTGGTATCGACCTCGGTACAACGAACTCTTGTGTGGCTGTCATGGAAGGCGGCGACCCAAAAGTTATCGAAAACGCAGAAGGCCTTCGGACAACCCCGTCTGTTGTTGCTTTCACAGAAGATGGCGAACGCCTGATCGGCCAACCGGCTGTGCGCCAAGCGGTGACCAACCCTGAAAATACATTCTTCGCTATTAAGCGTTTGATCGGTAGAAACTTCACAGACCCAACAGTGAAAAAAGACATCGAGATGGTGCCTTATAAGATTGTCAAAGGCGACAATGGCGATGCTTGGGTTGAAGGGCGCGGCGAAAAATTTGCCCCTTCCCAGATTTCAGCATTCACTTTGACCAAGATGAAAGAAACAGCAGAAGCCTATCTCGGTGAGCCAGTGACACAAGCTGTGATCACGGTCCCTGCATACTTTAATGATGCTCAGCGTCAGGCGACAAAAGATGCGGGTAAGATTGCTGGTCTTGAAGTCTTGCGGATCATCAACGAGCCAACAGCTGCCGCTCTTGCTTATGGTATGGACAAAAATGAAGGCCAGACCATTGCGGTTTATGACCTTGGTGGTGGTACGTTTGACGTCTCCATCCTCGAAATTGGCGATGGTGTTTTTGAAGTGAAGTCCACCAATGGTGACACGTTCCTCGGCGGTGAAGATTTCGACCTTCGCATCGTTGATTATTTGGCGGATGAATTCAAAAAATCTAACGGCATGGATTTGCGCGGTGACAAGCTGGCGCTCCAACGCCTGAAAGAAGAAGCGGAAAAAGCGAAGAAAGAATTGTCTTCCGCCCCGCAATATGAAGTGAACCTACCTTATATTACGGCGGATAGCTCTGGGCCAAAGCACCTAAACATGAAGCTGACACGGGCAAAGTTTGAAAGCCTTGTGGATGATCTCATCAAGCGCACTGTCGATCCGTGCAAAGCCGCGCTGAAAGATGCTGGTTTGACGGCGAATGACATTGACGAGGTTGTCCTAGTTGGTGGGATGACCCGAATGCCAAAAGTTCAAGAGACAGTGAAAAACTTCTTTGGCAAAGAGCCACATAAAGGCGTGAACCCGGATGAAGTTGTGGCTCTTGGGGCGGCAATTCAAGCGGGTGTTCTGCAGGGCGATGTAAAAGATGTGTTGTTGCTTGACGTCACACCATTGTCTCTCGGGATTGAAACATTGGGCGGCGTGTTCACGCGGTTGATTGATCGCAATACGACCATCCCAACGAAGAAGTCTCAAGTCTTCTCGACGGCTGAAAACAACCAGTCTGCTGTGACCATTCGCGTGGCGCAGGGCGAGCGGGAAATGTCTGCGGATAATAAGCAGCTGGGTCAGTTTGATCTGGTTGGGATTCCACCAGCACCGCGCGGCGTGCCGCAAGTTGAAGTGACATTTGATATTGATGCCAACGGTATCGTCCATGTGTCTGCGAAAGACAAAGCGACAAATAAAGAGCAGTCTATCCGCATTCAAGCCTCTGGCGGTCTGTCTGATGCTGATATCGAAGCCATGGTGAAAGATGCTGAAGCAAATGCGGAAGCAGATAAAGAACGCCGTGAAAAAGTCGAAGCCCGGAATCAGGGCGAAGCTTTGATCAACTCAACGGAAACCGCGCTTTCTGAGCATGGCGACAAGGTGAGTGCTGATGACAAGCAGAGCATTGAAACAGCCATCGCAGATTTGCGCGCTGTGCTTGACGATGAAGATGCTGGCAAAGAAGCTCTTGAAGAAAAAGTGCAAGCGCTTGCAACAGCCAGCATGAAAATGGGCGAAGCCATGTATGGCGGCGGTGATGATGATGCGGAAGCCGCAGCAGCACGCGATGCCGCGGCAGATGCAGCTGAAGAAGCTGACATTGTTGATGCTGACTATGAAGAAGTTGACGGCGACAAGAGCTAAGGCGTTGTCTTTTTAAATTGATGCGGCGCTTTACCAGCCTGAAATTTCTACGAAGTTTCTGGTTTGGCTAAAGCGCCGTTTCATATTACAGCGTATAAAACGTAACCTAACAGTTTGACAGGGTGCTATGGCACAAGATTATTACAGCATGCTGGGCGTCGCAAAAGATGCCGATGAAAAGGCGATCAAATCGGCTTTCCGCAAATTAGCGATGCAGTATCACCCGGATCGTAACCAAGGTGATGCGGAAGCAGAAAAAAAATTCAAAGAAATTGGCGAGGCCTATGAGGTATTGTCCGATGATCAAAAACGCGCAGCTTATGACCGCTTTGGTCATGAGGCTTTCAAAAATGGCGGCGGCGCTGGTGCTGGCGGCATGGGCGGTCAAGGCGGTTTCTCGGCCTCTGCTTTCTCCGATGTGTTTGATGATATTTTTGGCGAATTTATGGGCGGCGGTCGTGGCGGCGGTGGCGGCAGGCGCAACCCCGGACGAGGCGCTGATTTAAAATATGATTTATCCATTTCATTAGGGGATTCTTTTGAAGGCAAAAAATCCACCATCACAGTGCCATCATCCGAAGCATGCGAGCCTTGCGAAGGGTCAGGGTCTGAACCCGGGGCTGGGCCGAGCACTTGTTCCACCTGTGGCGGCGCTGGGCGCGTGCGCGCGAGCCAAGGGTTTTTCACTGTGGAACGGACTTGCCCCGGTTGTAATGGCCAAGGACAGGTTATAACCGACCCTTGTAAAGCGTGCGGCGGACAAGGGCGTGTACGGACGGATCGAACTTTGTCTGTTGAAATTCCAGCTGGCGTTGAAGATGGCACACGCATTCGCCTCGCGGGCGAAGGCGAGGCCGGTGTGCGCGGTGGTCCTTTTGGTGACCTTTATCTTTTTGTGCATGTTGAAGATCATCAACTTTTTGAACGCGATGGCCCAGACCTTTATTGTGCAGCGCATGTCCCCATGACAACCGCTGCGCTTGGGGGAGAGATTGAAGCGCCAACCATTGATGGTGGCCGCGTCAAAATCAAAATTCCAGAAGGCGCGCAGACGGGTAAAAAATTCCGTCTTAAAGGCAAGGGCATGAGTATTCTTCGACGCAAAGGTCGCGGAGATATGTTTGTGGAGCTGCGGGTTGAAACGCCATCAGGTTTGAACGCGCGTCAGCGCGAATTGTTGGAAGAGTTTTGTAAGGCAGGCGGCGATGATACGTGCCCTGAATCAAAAGGTTTCTTCGATCGGGCAAAAGAATTTTGGGAACGGAAGATTTAATGCCTCTAAAAATCGCCATTGCTGGAAAAGAAAAAGGACGTATGGGCGCCGCCATCGCAGGGTTGATGGCGCATGATGATCGTTTTCAGGAAGAGGCGTTGCATCAAGCAGATGTCGTGATTGATTTTACAGTCCCGGATGCATTGCCTCTTTGGTTGGAGTCTTGTGCTGACAATAAAACGCCATTGGTCATCGGCACGACGGGGCATAGCTTGGCGCAAGAAGCTGATATTCATGAAGCGGCTAAAAATATTCCCATTTTGATGTCTGGCAATATGAGTGTCGGTGTCAATTTATTGGCCGCTCTTGTTGAAAAGGCAGCGCAAAAATTAGGGGATGATTTTGATATTGAAATTTTTGAAGCTCATCACCGACATAAAATTGATGCCCCGTCAGGGACAGCCCTCTTATTAGGCAATGCGGCAGCAAAAGGACGAGACATTCCCTTAGATAAGAATAAGGAAGTCGCGCGGGATGGTATTACAGGTGCGCGCCAAAAAGGGGCGATTGGTTTTTCTGTTTTGCGGTCCGGCGGTATTATCGGCGATCATGATGTCAGTTTTGGCGCGGAAGAAGAAATTCTGACCCTCTCTCACCGCGCGTTAGACCGATCATTATTTGCGAAAGGTGCGTTGAGAGCAGCACAATGGCTTTCGACACAAGCACCCGGTTTCTATACGATGCGCGATCTCTTGGATCTTGAATAAATGTTTCATTAACGATCTTTTTTGACCAAGCGTTAAGCTCGTTCTCCTATATTGCCGTATGGTTATGGGAGCTAGCAGATGCATCCACATTTAAAATGGGCAGTTTTCGCTACAGTGTTATGTCTTGCTGGTGTGCAAGCCATTCAACATGTTTTGCCTGCAATGGAAAAAGCGCGTCTTGAACAACAAAACGCAGCGGAATCTCCCTCCAAAGACCCAGAAGAAAACTTGCAACCTGATTGGGCAAAAGAAGAAGCGGTATCAGCTGAAGCGACGATTGTGGAAGAAGACAAGATCGCGAAGCCCGACCCTCGCCCCGGAAGAAGCCACCCGTTAGAAGATGTGGATCAATCAATTGGCGACAGACGTGACCCTGGCGCAAGCAATAGCCAACAAGATTACGAGCCGAGATAAATTTTCTTCTCAAACATTTTAATCCTCTGCCATTAAAGAAGGTAGGCTCCCCTTATCTGCCCCTGCAATTTTAGGGAGGCTTTGGGGCAAAGGTGTTTTGGCCAAGAGGTCCATTCCAAGACTGCGCAAAGCCCGAAATGATTTGCTCTCATTCGAAAAGAGCATGTTGAATGCACTCGACCCAAAGCTCGTGAGCGCGCCATCAAAGCGTCTAGTGTCATTATATTTTTCAAGAGCACTGCCATGACCAATATCAAGGCCTGTCTCACGCATTTCTGTCAGAACGTCGGCCAGAACAGCAATATCTTTAATCGCAAGATTAAAACCTTGCCCCGCAATAGGGTGAATGCCGTGGGCAGCATCTCCAATTAAAACAAGACGTTCACTGAAGAATTGCGTCGCGAGAACGCGATTAAGAGGATAGCTATAACGCTCGCCTTCCAGGCTAATATCCCCGAGTAAAGATCCGAAGCGATTACCAATCTGGTGTATGAATGCATCATCCGATAGTGCCAAGAGGGCTGGCGCTAAGGTGGATTTTTCGGTCCAGACAATGGAAACCTTATTGTCATTCATCGGCAAGCTTGCCAAGGGACCATTCGGCAGGAAATATTGATAAGCCGTATTATGATGCGCTTTTTCAATATTCAATAAGCATGTGATGGCCGTTTGCTTATAATCTGTGTGCGTCGTTCTTATATTTGCCATCCCGCGTAAGCGAGACTGTCTGCCGTCACACGCCAATACGACGCGGGCAGAAATATTTTGCCCATCGGTTAAGCTGAGTTTGGCATCTGCTTTTTGCGGTGTAAAAGAAGACATTTGAGCACCCCAAAAACAGGTGACGTTTTTTGCTTTGGGCAGTTTTTTTTGAAACGCAGCAAGCATATGCTTGTTCTCAAGGATGAACCCAAGTGGCGCTTGCGTCATATCTTCTTGTGACCGTTGAAAATGCAATGACCCTTCGCTGACCGTGCCTTGGCGGAAACGATCTGTGGGGGTGCCATCAAAAATACGAATATCATTCATCAGGCAGGCGTGGTGCTCAAGTTCTTGCCAAAGCCCAATATTCGCCAAAAGCCTTTTCGTGCCATAGGCAAGAGCTGTTGTGCGCCCATCAAATTTCATGGGTGTTTTTGAGCCTGTCTTGGGCGCAGGGCCACTATCAATCAAAGCGCATGTAAAGCCTTGATGGTCGAGGGTCAGCGCAGCAAGAAGCCCGGTCAGGCCGCCGCCAACAATGGCAATATCGAAAGTCTGAGAATGTTTTTTGGTCATAGTCCCAATGTAGGGGCTAACACCACGATCTGCCATCGAAATTCGCGGCTTTTAAAGCAGGCGCGAGGCCTCCTTCTTTTGTTTCAACGCGGGCGACAACCCGGCCAGCATATTTGCCATAATGGATATCATGTAAGGTAATCGCGCCTGCCCCAACCATCTGCTCAACAAGGGCTTTGGCCCCCTCGGCCATCACCCGTTCAGAAGGGCAGCCAGGACGCGCCAATTCTGGTGTATCAATATTGGCGAGCCGAACTTTCACCAAGATTTCCTGATCTAACCAAATGCGTGCTCTGACTTCCAATGTGTCCCCATCAATGACGCGTTGCACCACCGCCGGGACGGGCCCTGCTAAACGATCCTTGGCAAATGCCGTGGGCGTCATCCAAAACAACTGAAGCAGGATGGCGAATAATAAGCAGTGCAGGCTAAGACGGGGGAGCATGTTTCACATCCATAGGTAGAAATACATCACAACCTATGCGCTAGTTTGGGGCAATTTCCAACACATTAAAATTGTACCTCATCCAATATTCGAAGATCAGGTCATGTCCGCAAATGTATCCTGCGATTTTCTTACTCAAAGAAGAGGACAGTCACGCTCGTCTCTGATTAAGGCTAGATATAATAATGAAAGGGGTCCGTTCGATATCGAAATGAGAAGATATGCGCGAAGGTCATTCCACTATTGACCCTTCGAGCAGGCTATATAGGGTTCGTTCCAGCAAAAGGAATAGATATGCTTGATACTGGTTCTTCTCACGCCCATGGGTCAGACCCGCGTAATGAAACAATTCTGATCGACATTAATGGTCAAATTTATCCACGGGCAGATGCCAAGGTTTCTGTTTTTGATAGTGGTTTTATTTTAGGGGATGGTATTTGGGAGGGCTTACGCGTTCATAAAGGCAAAATTGCTTTTTTGGAGCGTCACTTAGACCGACTGTACCAAGGGGCAAAAACCCTCGATTTTGAAGTTGGCCCCACAAGAGAAGAGCTGACCGCGCGATTGTATAATTGTCTAAAAGCAAATCAGATGCATGAGGGTGTTCATATCCGCCTCATGGTGACAAGAGGCGAGAAGTCCACGCCTTATCAAGATCCCCGAGCCACGATCTCTCCTGCAACGATTGTGATTATCCCGGAATATAAAAATCCCCCAAAAGAGCATTCTCAAAAAGGCCTGCGCCTCGCGACGGTTCATGTGCGCCGAGGTTATCCAGATGTGCAGGATCAAAAGCTGAACTCACATTCAAAGATCAATTGTATCCTCGCCTGCATTCAGGCCACAAAAGCAGGGGCGGATGAAGCCCTAATGCTCGATCCCCATGGATTTGTGGCGACCTGTAACTCCACCCATTTCTTTATTGTGCGCAAAGGGGAGCTTTGGACCTCAACTGGTGATTTCTGCTTGGGAGGGATCACGCGCGGTATCATTCTCGAAGTCGCGCGCGATGCTGGCATTGTTGTGCGTGAAAAGAACTTCTCCCTAACAGATGTCTATGGGGCAGAGGAAAGCTTTATTACGGGGACATTCGCCGGGGTAACCCCTGTGGGGGATATTGATGGGCGTATCATTGGCGACGGCGCGCGTGGCCCGGTCTGTTTGCGTTTGCAAGAGCTTTATAAAGCGCGGATTGAGCAGGAGGCATAAATGACCAAAATTGTCATGTGGTCAGGGCCTCGCAACATCTCCACTACTATGATGCGGGCCTTTGAGAACAGGCCTGATTGCGCAGTTATAGATGAGCCTTTCTATGCGCATTATTTAAGCCATACTGGCCTGACACACCCGATGCAGGAAGAAATTTTAGCGGCGCAATCTTCTGACTGGACGATAGTGCGAGATCAGCTCTTACAGCAACCTGCGCCTTTGTTTTTTCAAAAACATATGACCCACCATATTACCTCAGAAATTGAATTGTCTTTCATGAAAGACTTTAAGCATTTCTTTCTGATCAGAGAGCCAGCCAGAATGATTGCATCTTATGCAAACCGGATGGGCGAGGCTTCCCCCGAAGCAGTGGGTTTGCCGCAGGAAGTTCGAATTTTTGAAGAAATACAAAATCTTACAGGAAAAACACCTGCGGTATTAGACGCCACAGATATTCTAAAAGCCCCCGAAGAAAGCCTTAGAAAACTGTGCGATAATCTGGCCATACCTTTTAGCCATACTATGTTGGCATGGCCAAAGGGGCGGCGCATGAGTGATGGGGTTTGGGCACCGCATTGGTATAAAGCTGTCGAAGATTCTGATGGCTTTAAAAGGCCGCCAACATCTGCCGTTGAGCTGGATGAAACATTGCGTTCAGTCGTTACCGCTTGCCAGCCTTGGTATGACCAGCTCGCCGCGCATTGTTTATAAAATATATGATTTTGGAGGGGCAATACGCCCATG
>CALLVA010000025.1 GCA_938010655.1 uncultured Parvularculaceae bacterium
GCCTATATGTTTGCGCCTAAGCTTAAGCAATTTATCAATCGTCAAATCACAGAACATATGCCTGACGGGTTCTTGCGGCGATTGACGTCTGCTTTTGCAACGATTTCTGTGCCGATAGCATTATATCTGACGGTGACGATATTCATTATCGTCCTTGGCGCAGGCGGGATTGAAACAGGTTTCCTCGAGGCCATGCGCAGTTTGATCTTGGCATGGATTGTTATTCGATTGGTGACTTTGGTGATCCGCTCGCCATTCTGGTCCAAAGTTGCTTTTTATACGGTTTGGCCGATTGCCGCGCTTGAAGTTTTTGGGCTGCTAGACAATGTGACAGAGCAATTGGACGCGATGTCTGTGACATTGCAACCTGCCGACCCGGAGACAGGAACGCCAGCAGCTTCCTTGTCTTTATTAGATGTTGTTCGAGCGATTTTGATTTTCGCGGTGTTTTTCGTCGCCGCAAATTCTCTCAGCAAATTCCTGACCCGTCGTTTATACGACATTAAAGAAATCAACCCGTCCCTTCGAACATTGGTTGGCAAAATTCTTGATTTGGTCCTGCCGATTTTAGCCATCATCATTGCGCTGCAATTGGTTGGGTTTAATCTGGCAAGCTTGGCAATATTTTCTGGCGCAATTGGTCTTGGTATTGGTCTTGGCCTGCAAAAAGTGATTTCAAACTTCGCTGCTGGCGTCACATTGCTGGCGGATAAATCGATTAAGCCGGGAGATACAATTGAAGTGGGAGATAGTTATGGCTGGGTCACCCGCATGAATACGAGATATGTCGCTGTGCGCACACGCGACGGTACTGAGCACCTCATTCCAAATGATATGCTGGTCAATGAAGGGGTCATCAACTGGTCATATGGGGACCGGAATGTCCGTGTGAGCGTGGAATATGGTGTAACATATAATATCAAAGATCAAGAGATGGTGCGGAAACTGGGAGAGGACTTCGCGGCAGAAATTTCGCGCGTCTTAAGATCGCCGCCACCCCGCTGTAACTTAGTCGGTTTTGGGGATAATTCTGTAAATTATGAATTGAACTTTTGGATCAATGACCCGCAAAACGGGCTGTCCAATGTGCGCAGCGACGTCATGATGGCGATTTGGCAAGCCTTGGCTGAAAAAGATATCGAAATTCCATTTCCACAGCGCGATGTTCATATCAAATCCCTGCCTGCCACGGGTGAAATGGACAGTGTTAAGTTGGCTGAATCTCCGGCAAATGCGACAAAAGCTGCGGACTTGTCTGGACAGACTTAATCGTTAGACTACTTCTGTATCAAGAAGGGGCGCTTATTGCCTCTTTCAACAAAAGGAGATGATCCTGATGAAGGTCTTGAAATTATTATGTCTTTCGCTAGGCGCCTTGGCGCTTTCGGCTTGTGTAACCGAAACCCCTTATGGGCCCTCAGATGCGGGCCGGGGCTATGGTTTTTCAGAGCAAAAAATAGAGAGCAATCGCTATCGCATCACATTTCGGGGCAATTCCTCGACGGACAGAGCGACAGTGGAGAATTATCTCCTCTATCGCGCGGCAGAGCTGACACTCAAAAAAGGCTATGATTACTTTGTGGTCGTGGCGGACGATACGGAAGTGGCTAAAAGCTATAGCTCCTCGGCGCCTGTCTTTTTAGGGCGCGGCAGACCGTTTCCGTATTACGGCTACGGGTATGGCTGGGGCCCAAGATATGATCTTGATATTCGGGAGTCTCGCCGATATTCCGCCATTGCTTATGTCGTGATGTATAAAGGCGACAAGCCGCAAGATGCATCCGCGTATAATGCAGGTGAAGTGCGTGAAAACCTGGAACGCTTTATCGATCGCGGTGATCAATAAAGACGTTTACAAATTGGTTCCAAACCCTATGGCAGAAAACAGGCCTATGCGTCTGTTTTCTTGCCTTTTGAGAGGTCATCAAAATGATAAAACTTGATTTGAAAAAGACACTGCTTGTCGGCAGCGCCGCTTTGGCTTTATTGCTGACCGGGTGCGCAGAAAAACAAGCGACAGAAAAAGACATCGCATCAGAAAAGCAAGACGACACCTCCGCGCCGATGAAGGAAACGGAGCAACCCAAAGAAAGCAAGATGACAGAAGCAACAGACCCCTATCTTTGGCTTGAAGAAGTTGAAGGCGAAAAAGCGCTGGAAACTGTAAGTGCATGGAACAAGCGTACATTAAAAGTTTTTGAAGCTGACCCTCTCTATGAAGAATTTTTGGCTGAAGCCAAGACAATTTTAAATTCAGATGAGCGCATTGCTAATCCCGGCTTGCGGGGGAATGATGTTTATAATTTCTGGCAAGATGAAGACAATACGCGCGGCCTCTGGCGCAAAATGTCCAAAGCCGATTATATTGCGGGCAAAGAAAAATGGGATGTCATTGTTGATTTTGATAAGCTTGCAGAAGACGAAAATGAAAATTGGGTTTATAAGGGCGTTGACTGCCTGGAGCCAGATTATACGCGCTGTATGCTGACATTATCCAGAGGTGGCTCTGATGCGTCTGTGCGCCGTGAATTTGATATTCCATCTAAATCTTTCGTTGAAGGTGGTTTTGAATTGGCGGAGGCCAAAGCGAGCACCGCATGGTTGAGCCAAGACACAATGCTGGTCGGCACAGATGTGGGCGAGGGCAGTAAAACAGACAGTGGTTACCCTCGAAAGACACAGCTTTGGAAGCGTGGTCAAAAAATCGAAGACGCAGAAGTCATCTTTGAAGGACAACAGACAGATGTAGGGGTGTGGCCATTCTCCTCAATATCTCAAGGTAAGATTTATGCAGGTGTCGTCCGTGCCGTGACATTTTATGAATCTGAATATTATATGATGCAAGAAGATGGTAAGCTTAAGCAACTCTCTCTTCCTGCCTTGGTGGATTTCAATGGTATTTCTGCGGGTAAACTGATCATTTCGCTCAATCAAGATTGGGAAGAATATAAGATAGGGTCAGTTATCGCGATGGATCCTGAAACCGAAGCGACAGAACTCCTCTTTTTACCAACCGCAAGACAAGCCGTAAATGGTGTGTCGACGGCGGAAAATGTAATTTACTTGAATGTGCTGGATAATATCCAAGGCAAAATTCTTAAAATGACAGCCGGTGATGATGGATGGTCAACAACAAAAATTGACTTACCAGATGCCGGTGTCGTTTCTATTGGAGGGATGGATGGCAAAACAGGGGATATGTTTGTCTATTTTGAAAACCCATCCACCCCTGAGACGCTTTATTTCGTGGCGGGCGATAGCATTCAGCCACAAGCTTTGGACTCAACACCAGCGTTCTTTAAGGCGGATGGTGTGGTCACGCGCCAGTTTGAGGCTGTAAGTAAAGACGGTACGAAAGTGCCATATTTTGTCACGGCGAAAGACGAGGTTTTAAAAGCAGGCCCAGCGCCAACCATTCAATATGGCTATGGTGGGTTCCAGATTTCGCTCACAGCAAATTATTCGGGCACAACTGGCAAACTCTGGCTTGAAAATGATGGTGTCTATGTGATCGCTAATATTCGCGGTGGCGGCGAGTTTGGGCCAAAATGGCACCAATCTGCATTGAAGGAAAACCGTCAGCGGGCATATGATGATTTTTATGCTGTGTCGGAAGATTTGATTGCAAGAGGCATCACGACGCCGGATCAACTTGGTATTTTGGGCGGCTCAAATGGTGGCTTGCTCATGGGGGTTGCCATGACGCAGCGTCCTGACCTCTATAATGCCATTGGGATCGGTGTGCCGCTGTTGGATATGCTCCGCTACCATAAGCTATTAGCGGGTGCGAGTTGGGTTGGGGAATATGGTGACCCTGACAAGCCAGAAGATCGGCCTCATTTGGAAGCCTTGTCGCCTTATCATAACTTGAAAAAAGAGGGCGATTATCCTGAGGTTTATTTCTTTACGTCCACTAAGGATGATCGTGTTCATCCGGGCCACGCCAGAAAAATGGCGATGAAGATGGAAGAATATGGCCAATCTTTTTATTATTATGAAAATATGGAAGGCGGCCATTCGGCGAGCGCTAATCAAGATCAGCTCGCAAAACGTTTGGCGTTGCAATATGTTTATTTCTCCCAAAAACTGAGAGATAAAGAGTAGAACGAAAAGGAAGCGGGGCATTGTCCCGCTTCTTTGTATTTTGTGATAGCGGAAGGAAAATGTGCATGGAGATTTTGCAAGGTGAATTTGGGGCCTATGCCTTTTGGGGCGTTAGCGCCGCGGTCTTTTTTGGCCTTTTCATTTTGGGGCGAGTTCTGGGGCTTGCGCTCTGGTTGCGTGTGATCATTGCCATGACCCTTGGCGCGATTGCGGGGCATTTTTTGGGAGCAACCGCCACATCTGTTGAAATTGTCGGCAAAATTTTCGTTCAACTAATCCGTATGTTGATCGTGCCCTTAGTGTTCACGACTTTGGTTGCAGGTGTAATTGCTATGGGAGACCCCAAGAGGCTCGGCTCCCTCGGCGCAAAGACTATTTTTCTTTACATGATGACAACTGTCATTGCTGTCTCAATCGGGATTGGCTTTGGCATATTGGTTCAACCTGGTGTCGGTGTAGAATATGGCGCAGCAAGCGCAGATGCTATTGCAGAAATTTCGAACAGATTAGACCGAGCAAATGCAGCTGCCGGTTCAGACATGTCAGGTTGGGCCGTTTTTGGGCAAAAGATTTTTGATCTCATTCCAGCAAACCCAGTTTCGGCAATGGTCAATGGCGACATTCTGCCGATCATTGTCTTTGCCTTGTTCTTTGGGGCGGGCATTATCGCAGCAGGCGACCGCGCCAAAGCGGTTGCAGACACAATGGAAGCGGCGGCAGAAGCCATTTTGCAAATCACAAAATTCGTTATGGAATTAGCCCCCTATGGTGTTTTTGCTCTCATGGCTTTTGTCATCGGGGATAAAGGCCTTGGTGTTCTCGAAAATCTCGGCAAGCTGGCTCTTGCCCTCTATGCGGCTTGTTTTGTACATATCATCGTTGTTTATGGCGGTATCATTCGTATCGTGAATAATTTACCCGTGAACCGGTTCTTCCGGGGCATATTAGATGCAATGACAACTGCTTATTCAACAGCATCTTCTTCCGCGACGCTGCCAGTGACGATTTCAAACGTTTCAAAAAACCTTGGTGTCAAAAGACAGATTGCAGGCTCTGTTCTCCCATTGGGCGCAACGATCAATATGGATGGGACATCGATCTATCTTGGCATTGTCGCGCTCTTTGCTGCGCAGGCTCTGGGGATTGAACTTGAGATGGCAAATTATATCGCCATCGCTGCTACGGCCACATTGGTCTCTATCGGCGCGGCGGGCATTCCGTCGGCGAGTTTATTCTTGGCTTTCACTGTTCTTGGGACATTCGGGGTAACGGCGGAGCAAGCCATTTTGATTATTGCCTTTATCTTCCCATTCGACCGTCTGCTAGACATGATGCGCACAGCGACAAATGTCACCGGGGATGCGGCTGTTGCTGTAACAGTTGCCAATTGGGAAGACGCGATTGATAAGGATATTTTCCGTGGGCGCGCGCCTTCAACTGAGGTCTAAACCATGTCTCAACAGCCGAGTGTCTTAATTCTGACGACAGGCGGCACTCTGGATAAAATTCACGATCCACTGACGGAAGGGATAGGCTTTCCGTCAGATGAAACGTCTCAGTTGCCGGAAATTTTGAAAGTCTGTCGCTGTTCCCATCCACGCTTACAAGCCGTGATGCAAAAAGACAGTCTTCAAATTACGGATAATGACCGTGCCGAAATTTCATCGGCGATCACAGGCGCGCCTGAGACGGCCATTGTCGTCACCCATGGCACCAGCACGATGGGAGAGACAGCGCGCTTCTTGTCGGAAGCAGAATTTGATAAAACGATTGTACTCACTGGGGCCATGCGGCCCTATTCATTAAGTTTTTCTGATGGCGGGTTTAACTTAGGCGGTGCCCTTATCGCGGCCCAAACTTTGCCGAATGGCGTCTATGGCGTCATGAATGGGCGTGTTTTCAAGGCGCAAGACCTTCATAAAAATGAAACAGAAGGTCGTTTCGACTAAGAGACAAGCTCTATACCACTTGGTGATTTCAGCCGGTTTTTAGTTTATCTCATATTAATAGCTTTATTTTACTCTAGTTCTCATGTGGGTTTTGAGGTTTAGGTAAGAATTAGCATGGGTAAATTCGAAAATGACGAGGTGTTGGTTGTATCTTGCGAAGCAAATGCAACGCGATTTGGCATTCTCCAGGATCAAAATACGACTGGCGATTTTCGGCATTATCGGGCTTATTCAAGTGCGAATTTTCCAAACTTTGCCACTGTCTTAGAAACGTATTTAGAAGAAGTCAGCCTACAGACAGCCCCAAAAACCCTTATCTGTAGCCATCAAGGCCCCTTATTGAAGGGCAAAATTCACAGTACCCATCTTGGGTGGGAAACCGACCTTGAGCAGCTCAAAGAAAAATTTGGTTTCCACGAGATTTTTGCGCGAAATGATGTGGTGGCATCAGCACATTCTTTATTGAATTTGGATGCAAGCAGTATTGTAGCCGAAGAAGGCGTGACGCAGTCTATCAATTTATCCGTACCCGGTCGGTATTTAGTTATTATTGCTGGCAGTGGGATTGGGCTTTGTCAGTTGGAAGTCACGCAGAGCGGGGCCTTATTGTTCCACCCGGCAGAAGGCGGACATGCCGCTTACTCTCCTCAAACAGCGTTAGAAATTGAGCTTTTTGAGCAATTACGTGAAGATTATAATTATATTAGCAACGAAATGCTGATGTCATGTGCCGGGCTTGAGACAATTTACAAGACCTTGAAGAAACTGAGAGATGAACCTGTTACGGCAAAAACCTATAAGGAAATCATTGAGGCATCAAAAGGTAAAAACGATGCTGCCTCTATTGAAGCCGTGAATATGCTCATGGCAATGCTCGGCAGTTTTGCGGGGGATGCGGTTTTGTTTACGGGTGCGAAAAAAGGTGTTTATTTTGTCGGTGACTTGCCCGTTATGATAGGTGATCGGTGGCGCTTGGATATTAGCCGTGCAGGGCTTGAAGCAAAAGGGCGTATGTCTTCTTTTGTGGCGGGCGTGCCAATCTTTACCCTTAAGAACGCGAAAGCACCAATGACTGGGGCAGTGCAAGCTTATCTTCAACACGAAATGGAGATTGCCGCTTAATATATCAGTATACGGTTATATATACTCATACGAGCAGCATTGTTTTTGCTCAAATAGGCATTTAAGAGATTATGAAACAGCAATATCAAGCTTTAATCGTTGATCTATCCTTTCAATATGTCCGGTTTGGGCTTATTGCGGGCGATATATTTGGGGACGCTGTTGCATATCACCGTGAATATTCTTCTCAGGAAGTCTCTAATTTTGAGTCTGGCTTGCGAACATATATGGACGAGATTAATCTTGAGATACCGCCAGATTTTCTCGTGATGAGCCATGCGGGCCCGCGCGAAGAAAACCTTGTGAATTTTGTCCATCGGCAATGGCTCATTGATTTGGATGAAATTTGCAAAAAATTTCAATTTAAAAGCTGGTTTGCGCGAAACAGCAGTATGGCAACCGCTTTTTCCTTGCCCTTCTTAAAATCAAAAGACGTATTAACCGAAACTGGTCAAGATTTTGTCTTCCCTGTAGGAAATGAAGGCCGTTACACGCTTGTTTCTGTGAATGGCGGAATTGGCTTAGCGCAACTTGTCATTTCTGAAGATGGAAGTTGCCGGGTTTACGCAGCAGAAGGCGCCCATGCGGGATATGCACCGCGTACGGACATTGAGATGGTGCTTTTCAAAGAATTACGTAAAGATCATACATTTGTCAGCAACGAAATGTTGATGTCGTGCCGGGGCTTGGAAAAAGTTTATGGCATTTTGGCTGAGCTGGAAGAGGCAAAATCTCTCGATTTGAATTATCGGGAAATTATCATGTATGCCCAATCAGATGCTGATAAATATGCGACCCAAGCTCTGGAAATTGTGATGGGCATGATCGGCGCTTTTGCTGGCGATGTTGCGCTATATTCCGGAGCCAATGACGGTATTTTCATTGCCGGGGATATGGCGTTTACCATTGGTACGGACTGGCAATTTGATAAAGTCCGCGCCGCCGTTGAGGCGAAGGGCAAGATGTCGGGATATGTGTCTGACGTGCCGATTAACTTGATCACAAATCCAAACACACCGTTTTTTGGCGTCGTAAAGGCCTTTCTGGAACAACAAGCCAGGTCCGACGCGCCGAGCGAATTGGCAAAAACTGTTGCTTGAAAGCGACATTAACCAAGCTGCCATAATTATTAAGAGATTATAAAGCGGTTGTCCGCCATGCTACCCTTACAACTCAGGGGTGAGGTATGGTTTTTTTAATGAGTATAAGTATTGGATTGTTGTGCGCTTTGGCTTGGCTTCGGTTTTGGCCTGTAGAGCGCAAACAGACGATAACGTCGATCAGCGACCCGCGCGAAGCGGCGACTGCTTTGATGATTAAAATGCTATGCGAAAACCAAGAGCCTGAAAAACATGATCGGGATCTTTTGCTCAGAGAGATGCAAGTCTGTTTTGGGGTGTCCCCTGCGGATGCGGCTACTACTTATGCCGCGGCCCAAACCCATATTCGCGACATGGCTGCCGGAGACGATTTATCAGCTCTCATTCAGCCGCTCTTCTCACAAGCAGTGAGCGAGGCGGAGTTGGAAGATTTTCTGCGTCGCTTAGGGCGGCTGAAGTTGATCGGGGGTCAGGCAACGCCGGCCCAGCAAGTGCTCCATGCAGAATTGATTGATCGCCTCATTTAGCGCCATAAGACTTTGACCTAGCAGCAATTGACAGCGCTTATTTCCCAGCCTAAGACCATCTCGCTTTTACCAAAAAGCTGATATTTTACCGTCTGCCGACACGAAAGCTTATCTTATATGAGCCTGAGGTCGGGGATCCCCCGCCATCGGTGTCGCACACTCATGGCGGCATTTGTCGTATGACCCTATATGAAGGTCTGCAACCAGACGCGAGGAGATGAGTGATGTTTGAAACCCTGAGTGATCGACTTGGCGGTGTCTTTGACAAGCTGACAGGCCGCGGCGCGCTGAGCGAAGCCGATGTATCTGAAGCCATGCGCGAAGTGCGGATTGCCTTGCTTGAGGCAGATGTTGCGCTGCCTGTTGCTAGAGACTTCATCGCCAAGGTCAAAGAACGCGCCATCGGCCAAGATGTGCTGCGCTCCGTCACGCCGGGCCAGCAAGTTATCAAGATCGTTCATGATGAGTTGATTGAAACGCTGGGCGGCAAAGACTTAAGCACAGGGCTGACCCTGAACGTCACCCCGCCTGCGGCGATCTTGATGGTTGGCCTTCAAGGGTCCGGTAAAACAACCTCAACGGCAAAAATTGCCTTGCGCCTGACACAGAAAGACAAAAAGAAAGTCTTGATGGCATCGCTGGATACACGTCGCCCTGCGGCGATGGAGCAACTCGCGATCCTTGGGGAGCAGATTGACGTCAAAACCCTGCCCATCATGGCAGGCCAGACCCCAGTTGATATTGCCAAACGCGCCATGGAAGCCGGGCGCTTGGGCGGTTTTGATGTCGTGATGCTGGATACGGCAGGCCGCCTTGCGATTGATGAACAATTAATGGCTGAAGTTGCCGATGTGCATACCCAGACAAGCCCGGCGGAAACGCTGTTGGTGGTGGATAGCTTGACAGGCCAAGATGCGGTTCAAACAGCGGATAGATTCCGCCAGCGTGTCCCCGTTTCTGGCGTGGTGATGACGCGGATTGATGGCGATGGCCGCGGGGGCGCAGCGCTCTCAATGCGAGCTGTTACTGGTGCGCCTATAAAATTTATTGGTGTCGGCGAAAAAATTGACGAGCTGGATGTGTTTGACCCGAGCCGGATGGCAGGGCGCATTTTGGGCAAAGGCGACATTGTTGCGCTGGTTGAAAAAGCGTCGGGTGAAATTGATGAAGCCAAAGCCCTCTCTATGCAGAAGAAACTGCAAAAAGGGCAATTTGATTTGAATGATTTGGCTGAACAGCTCAAGCAAATGCGCAATATGGGCGGCATGGGCGCGATCATGGGGTTGATGCCCGGCATGGGCAAGATGAAGAAGGCCATGGATCAAGCTGGCGGCGTTGATAATAAAGAAATGCTCCGCCAAGAAGCGATTATTTCTTCCATGACGAAGAAAGAGCGTAGCAATCCAAAAGTGCTTAACGCGTCACGCAAGAAGCGCATTGCAGCTGGTTCTGGAACCTCCGTGCAGGAAGTAAATCGCTTGCTCAAAGCGCATCAACAAATGGCGACCATGATTAAGAAAATGGGCAAAGGCGGCATGAAAGGCCTCGCTGGCATGTTGGGCGGCAAAGGGGGCATGCCTGGCATGGGCGGCGGTATGCCCGATATGGGCGCGATGCCCGGTGGCAAAATGCCAGGGCTGGGCGGCGCTATGCCTCCTGGCATGGAAAATATAGATTTAAGCAAATTGGGCCAGATGCCCGGTGGGCTTCCGGGTCTAGGTGGACCCAAAAAGAAAAAATAATTTGAACACTGATTAACTAAAGGAAATAAACGAAAATGGCTATTAAAATCAGATTGGCCCGTGGTGGCTCAAAGAAACGTCCTTATTATTCTGTCGTTGTGGCAGATGTGCGCAGCCCGCGCGATGGTCGTTTCATTGAAAAAATCGGCGCTTACAATCCTCTTCTTGCAAAAGACAACGAAAAACGGTTTCACGTTGATGAAGAGCGCGCAAAATATTGGCTCAGCGTTGGCGCACAACCAACAGACCGCGTTGCACGCTATTTGAAAAATGTTGGCCTTGTGGATTGGAAAGCGGGCGAGAACCCGAACAAAGCCAAGCCGGGCAAAAAAGCACAAGAGCGTTTGGCTGAGCAAGCTCAAAAAGAGCAAGATCGCAAAGAGGCTGAAGAAGCAGCAAAAGCTGAAGCTGCAGAAGCGGCAAAGGCTGCTGCAGAAGCAGAAAAAGAAGCTGCAGCTGCACCAGAAGCCGCTTTTGAATTCTCCGACAAGGTTGATGATATTGTTCTTCTGGACGGCGTTGGCGATGCGACAGCGGATAAGCTCAGAGAAGAAGGCGTGACCAAGCTCACGCAATTGGCAGAAATGTCAGACGAAGATTTGGCGGCCCTTTCTGAAAAAGTGGGTGCTGGCGACAAATACAAGTCTCAAGAATGGAAAGAGCAAGCGCAGGAAATGATTTCCGGCAAAGAGCCACGTGCAGATGTGGACAAAAAGCTCGCGGCCAAAATGATGGCTGGCTAAGCTTTACATAAATGAATTGATAAGCCCTCGCCTGTAAATGCGGGGGCTTTTTTTTGAGCTGCATAGCTTCACAAAAATGTATAGAAGTGATTTAGTTACCTGATGGTTGTGAAGTGTCTAATATTTAGTGTTTTGGTAGTTTGGCTTGGAGGGGCTTTCCCTGCATATGCGGAACCAAAAGCTTATTCAGTATTGGATTTAAAGGTTGGTCAGGAAGTTATAATTCATTATCAAGATAGGATAAGTGAGGACGGGTGCCAAAGCCACTGCTGGATGCTGGAAGACTTTAAAGTTAAAATAAAGCAGGGAAGGTTTTCAAGCTCTTACTTGCCACTTTGGATGAAGGAAGAAATAAAATTTCCCGAAGATGAAGCAAATAAATTAGAAAAATATCTCCAATCTTTGGAGCATAGAACTCCGAAGCGATATAAAGATAACTGTTTTTCGTTTCATACTATTTCTGTATCTTTCATTGATGATGGTTTGATCTATCCTGAATTGGTATTTGAAGATGCGTACTGTCCCCACGAAATGGGTAATTCTTATTCCTTACAAAGAGTTATTCTTACCCTAAATAGAGCGCATGTGAAAGAGCAAGCGGAGCTATATTACTCCGGGAAATGATAAATCAATGGTCAACAAAAAGAATATGATTTGTGTCGCGGCATTCGCTGGTGCCCATGGCGTACAAGGGGATGCTAAATTACGTTCCTTTACGCAAGTGCCCAGAGATGTTTTCAGCTATGGGCCGTTGACCGCAGAAAAATCAGGCAAAATTTATGAGGTCAAGCCAGGCCGAGAGGCAAAGCCCGGCATTTTTATCATCCGCACACCAATGATCAAAACACGCGAAGAAGCAATTGCCCTTAAAGGCGAGAACCTGCTTGTCCCGCGCAACATGTTACCCCCGCCAGATGAGGACGAATTTTATTACGAGGATTTGGTGGGGCTCAAAGCGGTACCGGAAGAAGGCGCATCAGCGGGAAAAGTCAAAGCCGTTTCTAACCACGGGGCAGGGGATATTCTGGAATTGATGAATGTGCCGGGCCGCAAAGGGGCGGTCATGGTGGCATTCACAAAGGAAGCTGTGCCCGTCTTGGATTTTGAGAAGGGCGTCATCACCGTTATATTGCCAGAAGAAGGCGGCGCGCCGGAGCCGGACGAAGATCGATAGTGAAGTGTTTGAAGTATTTTGGTTCTAGTGCTTCTGGCGAGGGGGTTTGGTAAACTGCTTCATCCTGCAAATGTCTTCGTGTTGCCTAATGGCGTCAGACATAATAATCGGGAATTTGCTAATGCTGCTTTTCGATGAAAGGTTATTGCTTGATAATCGGGGTCTAATACCATCGATAAAAAATGATCTTTACTCGGATATTCCGCTATAAACGCGGCATCCCATTCATCAACTGGGCCAATAACCATCGCTTGCGGCTCGCCGGACCAAATTATTTTGCCGTCGTTTTTTTCGAAGAAAGGCTGGCTTAGTTTTCCATAAGTTTTATACGCTTCAGGCCCTGTGGCGGCTGTGCCATCTTCATAAGTTGCTTTTTCTTGAAACTTTAGCAGGTTCAGCATTTGAACAGGGCCTTGAATGGACGATTTCGCATAAGCGGCAAAAATGTCGCGGTCGGGGTCTATGAAGGCAGTCATGAGCGGTTCCTTGAAAAGTGAGGCCAAATTGACCACATGGAGCAGTGTGCAACAAATAGCATGACCAAGGCTGTTGGATAAAATGGATTATACAGAAGACGAGTTAGAGATTTTCCCGCCCGGACAAGAAGAAGGGCCAGATACGGGCCGTGAGAGGCCCGCGCAAACGGGCTTTCTGCGAGAGCATCATTTGGTGGGGCTGGAGCGGTTTTTGGATTCCCAGTTCGTTTTGCCTGGTACGAATTTCAAATTTGGCTTTGATGCCCTAATCGGCCTTATCCCCGTTTTGGGCGATGTGTTCACGGGGGCAATGTCTTCTTTGATTATTGCAGACGCCCTAAAACGCGGGGCTCGCAAGCGTATATTGGCCGCGATGGTGGGGAATGTGATTGTCGATATGATGGTTGGCGCCATTCCCCTTATCGGGGATTGGTTCGACTTCGCGTTTCGCGCCAGCACAAAGAACTTGAAATTACACCGAAAAGAGTTTGGCAAAGACGGTGATTTTTATGAGGAGCGCGAATAGCTTGACTTAAGCCAAGCGCAGCGCGAAAGACCTCTCCATGACCTACGAAAAGCCGCCTTGGACCGCCACCATATTGACCCTGTTCCCGGATGCGTTTCCGGGATTGCTGGATGTCTCGATCTTGGGGCGGGCCAGAGCCCAAGAGCTATGGGCGTTGGAGACTGTTCAAATTCGGGACTTCGCAGTGGGCAAGCATGCGACGGTGGATGATACGCCTGCTGGCGGTGGCCCCGGCATGGTGATGCGGCCAGACGTAGTCTCAAGTGCCGTCGATAGCGTTTCGAAAGCAGAACGACCAATCATCTATCTATCCCCAAGAGGCAAGCCGCTCAATCAAGCAAAAGTCAAAGATTTGGCAGCCGGACCGGGCGTCATTTTGCTCTGCGGGCGCTTTGAAGGCGTTGATGAGCGGTTTTTGCAGGCGCGGAATGTCGAAGAGGTCAGCCTCGGGGATTTTGTGTTGGCGGGGGGCGAAGTTGCGGCACAAGCCCTTGTAGAGGCTTGCGTTCGGCTCATTCCCGGTGTATTAGGCGCCTCCGCTTCGACTGCGGAAGAGAGTTTTGAAGATGGTCTGTTGGAATACCCCCAATATACCAAGCCTCGAAATTTCGAAGACCTTGAGATTCCGCCAGTTTTGCTGTCGGGAGATCACGCCAAAATCGCCCAATGGCGGCGAGATGAGGCACTAAAATTTACACGTTCGCGACGTCCTGACTTGCTGTCTGATCAGCTTCACTCAGCGAGGACCAATCCGACACCTAAAAAGGATGACGACCGATGAACATTATCCAAGAGCTTGAAAAAGAGCATATGGACGAGCTGCTGAAAAGTGGCAAAGAGATTCCAACATTTGCCCCGGGCGATACGCTCCGCGTTGGCGTGAAAGTGCGAGAAGGTACACGCGAACGGGTTCAAAATTTTGAGGGTGTCTGCATCTCTCGAAATGGCGGTGGCTTGAACGAAACATTCACAGTACGCAAACTTTCCTTCGGGGAAGGCGTTGAACGGGTTTTCCCAGTTTACTCTCCTTTGGTAGAGAGCATCACAGTGGCTCGCCGCGGTAAAGTCCGCCGTGCGAAACTGTATTATCTTCGTGGCCGTACGGGTAAATCTGCACGTATTGCTGAGAAGAAGCAGGACACACGCAAGTAAATATTGCGCCTACAGAATTTACAAAAACCCCAATCTCCGGTTCGCGCCGAGCTTGGGGTTTTTTAATGCGCGAATAATCCAACCAAATTGATCACCACTGTCAAAACAACTGATGCAATAAGCATAGCTTTCCATGGGAAGAAGACTTTGACGTTAGGCGTATTGGGATCAACTCTATCAGCATGCATTTCTTGCATTTTCTCAACCATCTTACGTTCTGCCTTTGCCGCAGTCTTTGGAAAAAGCATAGGCAGCAAATTGAGCGCGAGCGTTAAAATGACTGAGGCAATAAGCGAGGTGATCAGAAAATTAGTCACGGGGCAAAGGCTCCTTACGAAATTCATTCGAGCCTTTGTATCACAATTTTAGGAGACTTCTAAATTCTTAAGCTGAGGCCAGAAGTGTCGCAATGAAGCCATTAAAAGGCACAGACCGGTTTTGAATGCGAGACATCACCAGCGCGCCTTGCATCCGCATCAAGATTTGTTCTGATCGACGCATGGCTTTTTCCGGGGAGCGGCCAGTATCGCCATAAAGCGTATTAAAGGCTTCCAGCATTTCGGCCAAAAAGGCCTGAAGTTCCGCCCGATAAAGTTTGCGCGCTTCCCCCCGGGAAAAAATTTCCATCAAACAAGGAGATTTACCACTTTGATAATAGTTGGTCAGATTATCGGCCACCCGGTACAAGCGTTGTTGTGTGCTGCCTTTGCTCGACAAAATGTCGAAAACATTAACACGGAACCAGCCATGCATATCCGCAAGCGCCGCCGCGCCCATATCTACTTTGCCTTTGGGGAAATGGTGATACAGGCTGGACCGGCCCAGCCCAGACGCAGCAGACAGCATAGAAAGGCTCGCGCCTTCATAGCCATACTCTCTGAAAATACCCGTAAAAGCCCGTGCGGCTTTTTCCTTCGCCGTAAAAATTGGCCCTTGTTCTTTCAATACTGCTGACATCTGCCCCACTCACAATTTACCCAACTGAAAGCTACAAATAGCAGCTTTATGTTAAGAATAAGTAGATGAAATGGTTAACAGCTTGAAAATATTGTCAGAAAGAGAACTCAGCCTCTCTCGTATCGGCGATATCCAGATTATCAGCAGTAGGCGTAATCAGTCGCAATTTGGCTTTTCGCGCGGTCCAATCAATGTCGATCAGGCCGTAATTGCTCTCATATTGAATCTCGCTAATGCGATATGGGCCAGCCTCATCGCTGGTCTCGCCGCGCTCTTCGCGCCATTTGCTTGCGGGTAGATTCAGCGAAGAAGAAGTCATTTCCACAACTGGGAAGGGGGCAACATTGTCCCGCTGATAAATCGCGCCGAGATGGCGATCCCCAGAAACAAGAATAGTATTGCCTGTGGTTTTTGCGGCTAACATGTTGAACAAGCGTTCTTGTTCATGGGGCATAGTGCGCCATGCTTCCCAGCCATGGCCATCAGCAAGCACTTGCACTGAGGAGGCAATGATACGCAAATCAACAGGCTTGTTCAATTCAGATTCAAGCCACAGCCACTGCTCTTCGCCAAGCATTGTCCCGCTTTCATCTGTAGACGGTATATATCGTTCTTTGCCGGGGGCACCATAGTCGTCGGTTTTGGTCAAGTCTGTGCGGAAGGTCCGCGTGTCCAGCATAATAACTTGGACGCGCTGGCCTTCCGGCCCAATAATTTTAGAGGTGAAAACCCCTTCGCGGTGGCGGCGCATATCTTCCCACGGCAAGTCCCATGCTTGGGTAAACAGTTCTTGAGCGCGGGCTTTATAGACAAAATCTTTGCCCCCATCATTCAAGCCATAATCATGATCATCCCAAGTTATCATCATCGGTGTGGTATTGCGCAATTGGGCAAACGGCCAACTTCTAGAAAGTTTGGTATAGCTTTCCATCATTTTGGGCATATTGGGTTCAGAGAAACGGGGATCATCATCCTTGGCGTCGCCATAGACATTATCACCGAGAAACAAAAACAGATCTGGTTTTTCGCTTACAATATGAGTGAAAATGCGCTGGTTTTCATTTTCACTCAGGCAAGACCCAAGGGCGATGCGCGTCAAAGGCTTGGAGATATCCAACTCTTTTGCGCCCATCGCTGGCATCCGCACTTCTGCTTGCGGCGCCAGGGGGATTTTTGCCTTTGTGTCCGGTCCATAAATTGTACCGCAGGCGGATAAAGTTAATAACGCTGTGCCGATTGTTAGTGTACGCAACATGGGTAGTCTCCTAATTATTTTTGATCGGTTCCACGGAAGTCAATATTCATTTCAGAAGCCATCCAGACAAAGGCCGCATAAGCCGCAACATTCTGTGCCAACTCTTCTGGATCAATTTTATCGAATGTATCATCGGGGGTGTGATGAAAATCGAAATAATCATAGCCATCTTGTTTCAGGGTGACGACAGGAACGCCTTGTCGACGAATGGGACCCAAATCTGGCCCACCAGTGCCATTATTATCGCCGCGCGAAATACCAAGGCGAGAAAGCACACGTGCCATAGCATCGCCTTTGTCTTGATGCTCTTCGCCAAAACGGGTCTGGAGTTGCCAAATTTTGCGCGCGCCAAAATCAGATTCGACGGCAACAATATGTTTGTCCAATTCGTCTGCATGCGCCCTGGCATAATCAAACCCGCCGAACAACCCAATTTCCTCAGACCCAAACATCACAACACGAATGGTCCGTTTTGGCTTTAGTTTCATTTTCTTGATCAGATGCGCCGCGCCGACAGTGATGCCAACTCCCGCGCCATCATCAAGCGCGCCCGTGCCCAGATCCCAACTATCAAGGTGGCCACCGATAACAATAATTTCGTCTGTACGCCCCGGAATTTCGCCAATAACATTGCCAGAAGGCGCTTTGGCGAGCGTTGCTACATCAATTTCAAGATTGACCTTCACGTTGCCGCGCTGGAGCGCCCGCGCCAATTGATCTGCATCTGGCGGTGAGAGCGCCGCAATTGGAACCTGTTTTACGTCTTTTGCATATCGCATTGTGCCTGTATGGGCGAAACGATGATGCTGTGTGCCTACAGAGCGGATCAAGGCGGCAACGGCGCCGCGTTTGCCTGCTTCATTGGCCGCGCCGGAACGTTTGCGCACGGCTTTGCCATAGCCTGCGCCGCTTTGTGTTTTCAGCATCATTTCATCAACAAAAATGACTTTCCCTTCAAACCCGGTGAGCGGCGCATCTTCCAAATCTTCCAGCGTTTCAAACCGCACGATTTCGCCCATGACGCCGCCTTCTGGCGTTGCAACAGAATTGCCCAAAGCGGTGATGGTCAAAGGTTGTGGGAAAGGCGAAATGATTTGCGCTTTTTCAAATTTGCGTTCCCAATAAGGCACCTCGAAAGATTCTATACGGACATTTTTGAACCCAAGCTCTTTGAATTTTTTGACACCCCATGCTCTGGCCCGCGCCTCAGCTTCGCTGCCGCCAAGGCGCGGCCCAACTTCTGTGGTCAGACTTTCGACAACTTTATAGCCGGTATCATCCTTAAGCGCGGCATCAATCAATTTATGCGCCGTTGCCTCAATTTTTGGGTCAATCGTGTATTCTTCGTCAGGCATTTGCGAAATGCCCGCCAAGGTTGTCGCGTCTTGATTGGGGGATGGTGTCGCGGTTTGGGCGTGGGCGAAAGATGCCGCAGAAAGGCCGAGCGCGAGAAGACTAGCGATAGATTGCTTGATCATGGAAGACTCTCTAAAGTTATAATTATTCTAAACACAGTGTCCCATAAGAGAAGACAAATCTCAACCAATGGGACTCAGCTTTTCCCGAGGAGTTTGTTCGCCAAGGCCACAACTTTCCGGCCATTGCCATCCCATGTCAGGTCCATTTCAAGCACTGTCTGCCGTGCTTTCTGGCCCAATTGTTCACAAAGCTGTCGATCATGAACCAATCGGTCCAGCGCTCGGCCCATGGCAACATCATCTTTCGGCTTGAACAGCAAAGCATTTTGACCATCGGTCAAGACTTCGCGGATATTCGGCATATCCGGGGCAAGAATGGCGCGGGAAAGGGCCATATATTCAGTGAGCTTCAAAGGAGATGCATAATCCGTCACTCTTGGCTGCAGCGCAATATCAAACGCCGCAACATAGCCGGGCACTTCCTCACGTTGGACGACGCCTGTCACGGTAAAACGATCTTCCAATCCGAGGCGTTTTGCCTGGGCTTGCAAGTCCGGTACGGCTGGTCCATCGCCCACCAGTAGCAAATGCAATCGGTGTTCAGGGCTTGCGGCCATATAGTCCAGAATTTTATCAACCCCATGCCAATCTCTGACAAAGCCAGTGAAGCCTAAAACGAGCTTGCCTTCTAACTGGTGCTTTTTGATCATCGGGAGGGGGTCAACAGGCTCCAGCCAGAGATCCGTAACGCCATTTGGTACAACAGTGATCTTTTCTGCAGGCACGCCAGACGCCAACAGGTCATCGGCCAAGACTTGCGTCACAGGCAATAGCGCATCCGCCCCGCGCCAAACTTTGCGCTCTGCCCAAGCGGCGAGCCACTTTAGAGATAATCCCCCATGGGTTGCCCGTTCCGTGCGCAAAGGGGCATTCACTTCAATAATTAGGGGCAATCGCGTTCTTTTTTTCAACCAAAGGCCTGCCAGATAGAACAGATTATACCGTTCATAGATGACAGACGGGCTGATCTCGTCACAGGCCTTTTTCAAGCGGCGATATGCAGGAACAGAATAGACCAGTTCGGCAAACTCATAAGCAAAGCGGGGCAGTCGGTCGAGCAAGCCTTTGCTTTCGCCTTCTTCCGCATCAAGAGACCGCGCATCTTCATCTTTTTTGAGAAATGTGCCTTCAGGACCGGAAAGAAGGATCGTATGGCCCGCGCGATCTAGGGCGTCCGTCAATTCACGGATGTGGACATACTGACCATCGGCAGATTTTGTCCTGTGGCTATAGAGAATTTTCAATGCCATGTCCCCTTAGGGTCTTCTTGGGTCGCCATGAAGACCAATGCGCCAAATTGCAAAACAATAAGAGCCTCTTACTGGATTGTTTTTCGCTTAGCAATCGCTGGTTGATCGGCTTTTTGGCACGCGCTTGAGCGGCGGGGGAGCGCTCATGACCGTAAAATACCCCCGACTTAAATGATACCTCAAGTCGAGGGGCTAATGAGAATATTTTGAGAGATCTATTGCTCGCTCATCATGGCTGTTTTGGCAGCATCCAGAATGGTTTCCACTTCTGGGCGATTGGCATAGCTTTTTTTGTTGGTGGCATAATCCTCTTCAAATAGCTTTGCTTTCACAATTTGATCCGTATCAATAATGAAAACAGCGGGATGAGGGATGCCATATCCAAATTCACCTTCTTTGTGATTTTCATTTCGAAGGCCAAAAGCATCAATGATCTTGCTTTCTTCGTCAGCAATGAAGGTGCCTTGAATGTCGCGTCTTTTAGCGAATTTTGCTTGTTTCTCAGGGCTGTCATTGGTCACATAAACAAGGGAGAGACCAAGAGCGGCAAAGCGCGCCTCATTCTTTGAAATATCGATCACTTGTCTTTTACAAAAGGGGCACCAATCAACCGACCGGACAAAAATCAACGCCATGCCGTTTTCTCCCCGCAGAGCGGCAAAATCCGGGCTGTCATTAAGCGATAAATCATGAGGGACGGCGCGCCCAATAGGCGGTCCTAAGTCTGATTTAGCCGGTGCCACTTTGGTTGAATTTTCGGCCCCATCTGGCGCGGGCATGGCGGCATTGGCCGTTGCACCAAAGGCAAGCAGGCTCGACATCACAGCATAAAGCGCTGACTTTCGGCGTAAAAAAGAAAAAATAGACATGATGAACAATACTCCAGCTAAAAGGTTCGTGCGCTAGATCACTAGCATTACGATTGAGGCTTTGTCGTCTCACAATCCTGCGATAGACTGCTAAAAAAAACATATGGGGGTTATATCATGGATACGCCAGATCTCGACGGATATACGGGCACTGTTGCTTATATTCACAACCAAGTGGGTTCAGCTTTAGGGCATCTGGATGCGAAAGCATCGATTCTGTCAGGCATGGGCGCGGCTGGATTGGTGTATTTGGTGCGGCAACCAGTAGTGATCATGATCAAGGATGTGTTTTTCAGCAATGAAGCTGTGGTTTGGTCCCCCTCAGATATGTTTTATCTGGCGGTTTGCGTCATTGCGGCAATCATGTTGGTATTTTCTTTTCTCTATGCGTTGTTTTGTATTTTGCCCCGCAGCGTGGGGGAGGGAGATAGTATCCTATATTTCCGCAGTATACATCGTAATTGGGAGACCCCCCAAAGCTACGCAGATACGATATTAAAACTCGATCAATTAGCCATTGCGGAAAGTGTGGCAAAAGACACATTTAACATCTCCACCATCGCGGAAAAGAAATATGCGGCGGTGGCAAAGTCTACCAACACATTTTTGATTGGTGCCGTGTTATTGTTACTCACGCAAATTTTGCAAATTTTATTTATTACCGCGTAGAGCAAAGGGCCTTCACATTGGTTCAAAATGTAAATGTATTAGGAAATGGGTGAAATTGGACCAATTCTCGATATAACTTAAAAGTCCTATGTTTGAGCAGGCGCATTATATTTATCGACTGCGGCAAGCATCGCAGAAATCAATTGGCGCTCTTTAGAGGAGAGTTCGGGACGCCAGATTTCAAACAATAGGATCAAGCGTGGTTTGTCTGAATTGTTCCATGCTTCATGCTCAATCGTATCATCAAACAAAAACATCTCCCCCTCGTGCCATGCTCGCGTATCATTGCCGACACGGAAACCACAGCCGTCTGGTACAACTAAGGGTAAGTGACAAATCAAGCGAGCATTGATCAGCCCATTGTGGGGCGGAATTTTTGCACCAGGGCGCAAAAGGGAGAAAAGAATATTGGGCGAGCGGTTTGGGATAGTAGAGATGGTGTTCTCGAAAAGTGGGGCGAGCGCTGCTTTAGTTGCCGGACAGCGGGCTGTGTTTGCGGTGACTTCTTGCCCATCTTGCCAGAGATAAAAAGCGCCCCAATCATCATTATTGAGCATTTCATGATGCTCATTTTGCGGTCGATTTTCGTCTGAAATGAGGTAAGGCTTAAATGCGGCGTTATCCGCAAAAACAGCCAATGCTTCTTCGCGGATCGGCGCAGTTTGGGCCTCCAAATTAGGCACCCAATCAAACTGCTCTCGATCGTAGAATTGAACATGCGGCAGCTCAGGGTAAAAAAACATGCGCGGCGCTTGGGGAAAGATTTGTTTGCGACCAAAGAGAATGTCCATGCTCTGGGCAAAGCGTATATCTTTTATTGCATCGAAGCCAACTGCGGTCACTTCCGATTGGATATGGATTTCAAACTTTTGAGAATAGTCTTTGACCGTTTGTTCTGCCCGGCGGGCCTCTGCCAGAAGCGGTGGCGGCAATTGCCCGGCTTGCATCGCAATTTTGATCGCCGCCATATAAAAAGATGATGCCGCGCGATCGTCACCTTTGGCTGCATGGGCATCTGCCGTTTGCATATGATTTTGAAATTGCTGTAATGCTGGAGTCATGGGGTCACCTTAAAAGATGACCATATAAAAAACGGGGCTCTACGCAAAGGCCCCGTTTTTAAAACTGCATAAATAGAGAGCTTACGCCAAAGATGGTTCAAGCTTCTGACAGGCTTCCACCAAATCTTCGACAGCCGCCACAGAGTGGTCGAACATCTTTTTCTCTTCCGCTGTAAATTCAACTTCAAGAATACGTTCTGCGCCCCCTGCTCCAAGCACAATAGGCACACCCACATAGCGATCTTTGACGCCATATTGACCATCAAGATGCGCAGCACAAGGGACGACAACTTTTTTGTCTTTAAGGTAGCTTTCCGCCATCTGAATGGCTGAAGCCGCCGGTGCGTAATAAGCGGAACCAGTTTTCAACAAAGCGACAATTTCGCCGCCGCCTTTGCGGGTCCGGTCAATGATCGCATCGATTTTTGCTTGTGTTGTCCAACCCATTTTCACCATATCTGGCAATGGCACACCGGCGACAGTTGAATAGCGCTCCAGCGGCACCATTGTGTCCCCATGGCCGCCAAGCACAAAGGCTGTGACGCTTTCGACAGATACGTCAAATTCATCTGCGAGGAAGTGACGGAAGCGGGAGCTATCCAAAATACCCGCCATGCCGATGACTTTATTTTTTGGCAGACCAGAAAATTTCTGTAACGCCCAAACCATCGCATCAAGTGGGTTTGTAATACAAATGACCAAAGCGTTTGGCGCATGTTTCGCGATGCCTTCGCCAACTGACTTCATCACTTTCAAGTTGATGCCCACAAGGTCATCCCGGCTCATGCCCGGCTTACGCGGGACACCTGCCGTCACGATGCAAACATCTGCGCCAGCAATATCAGCATAATCCTGCGTGCCTTTGAGCTTGCTGTCATAGCCATCAACAGGGGCAGACTCCGCAATATCAAGGCCTTTGCCTTCAGGAATACCTTCAGCAATATCAAACAGAACAACGTCGCCAAGTTCTTTTTGAGCGGCAATGTGGGCGAGGGTGCCGCCGATCATGCCAGCGCCGATCAGCGCAATTTTTTTACGAGCCATGGAGGTCTCCTTTATGAGGGTGTTAATCAATTCAGAAAATCATTGGCCCGTGTCCTAACCCTTTTATTGCGATGCATCAATTCCCCCAATGCAGGTTTTCGAGGATAGAATTGAAGCGGCTGAACATAGCATCTAAGATTGAGCTGAATGAGCGCAATGGCGTGTCTGGCAATAAAAAGGCGGACACTAGGCCCGCCTTTTGAAGGTTTAAGATTTGCGCTTGGCAAAATATTCTTTGGTGAGCTTAAACACCAGAGGTGAGAGCAAACAAAGCGCAATCAAGTTTGGCGCGGCCATAAGCCCAGTCAATGTGTCTGCCACGAGCCAGAATAAGTTCACAATATTGCCGACCTTATCTTCAAAGGCGAGCACTGCAGCTCCTCCAAAGACAACCAAGATCCAGCTAAAACGGAAAGGCAGATTTACTTTTTCGCCAAACAAGAACCCGGCACATCGTTCGCCATAATAGCTCCAACCAAGAATAGTGGTGAAACCAAAGATGAGCAGACCGATGGTAACAATGTGTTTGCCAAGCTCAAACCCGCCAAAGCTCAATACTGAATTGAATGCCGCAACAGTTAGCGGAGCGCCAGTGTCACACCCGGCAGGCTGAACACCTTTCAGGAACTCGCCCGCATTTTCTGGTGTTGGGAAGCAATCTACTGGAATGATCCCTGATGTCAGAATGATTAGAGCCGTGATGGTGCAAACGATGAGCGTGTCAATTACGGTGCCAAGCATC
>CALLVA010000026.1 GCA_938010655.1 uncultured Parvularculaceae bacterium
ATTGTGACACAGAATTTTAAATCCATTTTACGCAACGCATTATGCGCAGGCGCATGTGCCGCATTACTATTAACTACGGCGCAGGCAGCGCCTTTGCTGGATTGGCAAGACAAAGCTTACGATAAGTTTGACCTCAATTCCGGTGATGATAGGAATACGCTAGAACTAGAAGGCGCTCAAAATATTATACGCGACCTCGGTATTCAAAAATTAGATTATGCTGTCACCATTCTGGAAAACCGCCTTTCTGACCATGGAGATATTGCGACAACATTGGTTGAAGCGCCCCGCATTTTGGAAGCGCTCCCGTCGCACCAACCAACGATAGAAATTTATGCTTTAGCGAGCGCCGCCGCCAATGATATGGAAACGGCAAAGGCACAACTCGCTAATCTAACGCCATTAAAAACAGCAAAACCGAGCCATATTCGTCTTGCCGCGCAGGCCATGGTTGCGCGCCGGGAAGGCAAACTGGATATTGCTCAGCGCTATATCAATGAAGCTTTGAAAACCAATGCAACATTCGCCTATGGCTATAATCTTGCTGGCATTATTGCATTTGAAAAAGGCGATCCTGTTGAGGCCCGCCGGCTGCTGGAAAAAGCAACAAGCCTTACAGTGAACAGCGTCCCGTATTTTACAAACCTATCTACCATGCAGCGTGTAACGGGTGATATTGCTGGCGCCAGGACCAGCCTGACCAGTGCGTCTAAACTAGCGCCCAGTAATTGCGCCGTAGCAGTCCCCCTCGCCCGCTTGTCTCTTCCACTTCACCAAACGGCGAAAGTTAAAGCCCTTTTTGATAGTTGCCTCTCAAAAGATCCAACAAACACGGATGCAGCCTATGCATATTTCGCCGCGCTTTTGGATCTTGGAGAACTGGATGATGCTGAGAAAATTCTCGACACTTATGGCGATCGCTTTGCCACACAGTCAGCTATGGCCGTCGAATTGGCGTTGCGTCACGGAAATGGCGCTAAAGCGCTCACGATCCTTGATGCTAACGATCAGTCTAAATCTCCGTCCAGTCTGCGCGCCATTGCGGAAGCTTTGACTGGCGACTTGTCTTCTGCTCTTGCCACGGCAAAATCTGCCCAAGAAAACGGAGACGCATCGCCGCTCACAACTCTCACAATTGCCGCCATTAGCACAGCGACTGACAGGCCCATTGCGAACAAAAACGCACTTACTGGCGAGACTCTAGCGCCTATTGGCGCGTTCTATCAACTATTGTACCACCAAGAGATGCAGACATTTCAAGAAACAAATGGCTTCTTGCCCGGCTTTGATATTGCCGGGTTGACTGAAAAAGACATGCAGCAAATCGCATTATCTCCCGCCAAAGCAGAGATAGCTTTGGGGCTGCTCTATCTTGCCAGAGGCCTGAAAACACCAACCTTAGAGGCGCTGGAAGCGGCACAAAAATCTGACCCTGATCTAGCGCTTATTCCTTTTATCAAAGCTGTGAATGCCGCGGATCAAGGCCAAAATGACCAAGCGATTGAGCTTTATAAAAAAGCAGCAGCGCAAAAGCCTTCTTTCTTCGCGGCTCATCTGGAAGGGGCAGAACTTTCATTGCGTCAAGGCGACATTGACGCGGCGTTGAACGGATATAAGGCTGCCCTCATGATCAAAGAAGTGCCTGATCTGGTGTTTAAAACAGGTCTCGTCGCAGATCAGTCTGGCAGGACTGGTCTCGCCAAAAAGGCTTATGAGCGCTTTTTGACTTTGGAACCAACCAATTATGCCGCCCTGAACCAGCTGGCTTGGTTCTATGCTTCTCAGAACACAGAAATGGACCGTGCCTTGGCACTTGCAACAAAAGCGTTAGAGCTTCGTCCTGGCAATGCTAGCGTGCTGGATACAATTGGCTGGATTCATTTCCTCCAAGGCGAGAACAATAAGGCAGTTCAATATCTCCAACAGGCCTTCGATGTTTCTGGATATGAAAGCGAAGAAATCACGCTACATCTCGCCAAAGCAAAAGTTAAAGCTGGCGACAAAGGCACAGCAAAAATTTTGTTAATGCGCTTGGCAAATGGCGAGAATGATAGCCGCTATAAGCAAGAGGCAATCTCTCTTTTGGGCGATCAATTTACCGAAAAATCTGAATAGCCTCATAATAAGGGATCGCCCAAAATACGATCCCTTATATTATTCAATTCAAGCAGCTTGCTGCCATTTGCCTAACCATGTTTCTAAGTCTTGCAGTGCTCTTGCAGACATGGCGCGTTTGCGAGCAAAGCCTTTTTCTTTGCCTTTAATCTTGTTGCCTTCTGCGTCTACTTTTGGTGTTTCCATAAAGGGGAACAATCCAAAATTGACATTCATAGGTTGGAAAGTGCCCTTCGCGCCCGCTCCATGGGAGAGATGACCGCCCGTAATATGGCGGTGCAATGCGCCAAAGGCTGTTGTCTCAGGGGGCACGCCGAGAGTTACGTCTTTTTCAAGGGTCGTTAACGCTGCGAAGCGCCCAGCCAAAAGCCCCGTTGCCGCACTTTCAAGATAGCCTTCAACACCTGTAATTTGCCCCGCAAAACGCAAAGCTGGTCGTTGGTTCAACCGAAATGTTTGATCAATTAGTTTCGGACTATTGAGAAAAGTATTTCGATGAATCCCGCCCATCCGCGCGAATTTAGCCTTCTCTAAGCCGGGAATTTTCTTGAATACATCGCCTTGCGCACCGTACTTCAATTTAGTTTGAAATCCGACCATATTATATAGTGTTCCCAATGCATTATCTTGTCTAAGTTGAAGCACTGCATGAGGTCTTGATCCGGTGCGCGGATCTGTTAATCCCACAGGTTTCATGGGACCAAAGCGCAATGTTTCTCGCCCCCGCTCGGCCATTACTTCCACTGGCAGACAGCCCTCAAAATAAGGCGTGTTCTTTTCCCATTCTTTGAAGTCCGTTTTTTCGCCCGCCAATAATGCATCTATAAAGGCGTTATATTCTTCTTCAGTGAAAGGCAGGTTGATATAATCAGCCCCGTCGCCCCCCGGCCCTTTCTTGTCATAACGAGACTGCATCCAAGCAATATCGAAATTGATCGAGTCTTTAAAAATAACCGGCGCAATCGCATCGAAAAACGCCAACTCATCCTCGCC
>CALLVA010000027.1 GCA_938010655.1 uncultured Parvularculaceae bacterium
CTCGCAGATAATGGATATGATGTTACACTCCTGGCCAATGGCATTGACGAAGATGTGGGCAGCGAAGAAGCCCATGGCGTGCAAGTAATCCGGTTGCGGAAGCCCAAAAACCGCCTAGTACGCATCCTCGCTTTTCCATGGCGGATGCTTAAATCCGCTTTGAGCTTGAAAGGGCAAGTCTATCACTTCCATGACCCAGAGCTGCTACCGATCGGCGTAGCGTTGAAGCTTATTCGCGGCAAAAAGGTTCGTGTCTTATATGACGTACACGAACATCTTCCCAAGCAAGTTGAAGATAAACCATGGGTGCCAAAAGCTTTGCGCAAACCCCTTAGCAAATTTATCAATTTCGCTGAAATGAGCATGGCGAAAATGTTAGATGGTGTCGTCGCGGCAGAGCCACAATTGGTGGACCGTTTTACACGCACAAAAAATGTCACCCTTGTACAAAATTATCCTTCCTTGACGGAATTTGACCTGACAGTGCTGCCAAAGTGGGAAGATCGTGAAGATTTGGTGACCTATATTGGGGGCATCTCGCATGATCGTGGGGCGATTATCATGATCGATGCCATTGAGAAAGTGGCCCAAAAGGCAGCGCTTAGAAATGAAACTGTTCAACTGATCCTTGGCGGAAAATTGCAAGATCAAAGTCAACTCATGAAAGATTGCCAATCCAGCCCCGGTTGGAAACATGTGGATTTTCGTGGCTGGCAAAGCCGCGACCAAGTTGTTGATGTTTTGCGAAAATCCAAAGTAGGCATGGTAACCCTGAAGCCGATTGCAAATTACGTAGAGGCTTTTCCCGTTAAAATGTTTGAATATATGGCTTCAGGCTTACCTGTTGTTGCGTCTGATTTTCCCTTATGGCGCCAAATCGTGGAAGATGCGGGGTGCGGACTTGTTGTTGATCCTTTGGATAATGATGCTGTTGCAGAAGCGGTTGATTGGCTTTTGACCCACCCAATAGAAGCCGCGCAAATGGGGGCAAATGGGCAAAAGGCTATTTTGGAAAAATATAATTGGGAAAATGAATTTTTACGCCTCGATCAAGGCTATCAAAAAATGTTTGGTGCTGTATAAAGCGACATGGCCAAGAAATTTATCATCAATCTCATTGGGGATATGATCCGCATAGGGTTAAAAGATTTTCTTAAATCAAAAACCCGCCCTCAAGAAAAACACCATCATGGATCTGACAATGAGGGCCAGACATATATCGGCAAATGTTATCGCGTGATTGATGGAGATAGTCTTTATATTGACGGCGTGAAAACGCAAATTCGGCTCTGGGGCGTCGACGCGCCAGAAGTTGATGAAAATAATTATGCCAAGGCCACAAAGACATTGGTGAAATTTGC
Organism: uncultured Parvularculaceae bacterium; assembly: GCA_938010655.1. Lineage (GTDB taxonomy): Bacteria > Pseudomonadota > Alphaproteobacteria > Caulobacterales > Parvularculaceae > CALLVA01. The sequence goes on from CALLVA010000027.1 coordinate 1,362, forward strand.
CAAAGGCGAAACTCTAAAAGTTCTTCAAGTCACCACGGATAAATATGGCCGCATTATTGGGCGTTGCTTTTTGCCCGATGGACGAGAGATTAATGAACTTATGATCGCCTCTGGTACAACATTGGAATATTGTCGTTTTACCAAGAACTATTATGGCACTTGCTCATAAGCGATTTTTTCGTTCGCTTCAGGACAATTTGTTAAATCAACCTTCCGCGCGCCAGGCTGGTCTTGAGCGGCAACTAATGATGCCTGCACCAATGTTTTGATTTCAGAAAGCGTTTGCAAGCGCGTAGCACAAGAAAGCGTTTCACCACTATCTGCCGCCACGAAAATCGCCAAACCTGTCACGCCCAAATAGTCGCCATAAACATTGCCAAGAATTGTCCCATCTGCGCGAAGAAAACTCTTCTCCCGCTCAGCATCATTCGTCATGTCAAAAACAACGCGCTCTATTGCTGGATCAGGGTCCGCAAAAGCTTGATCCAAGACGGGGTCCAAAACCCTACAATTCGGGCACCAATCCGCTGTGAAAGAAACCGCATAGACCTTAGGTGCATCCATTGCGGTCGCAGGATGAAAGAAACAGCTCATAGAGATGAGAATAGGTAAAAGTAAGTTTTTCATATCGGCCCCTTTGATAATGAGAGTCTAATATTAAAACCCATAAATTGATTTCGCAACTTTATAAGTGTTCATGTAAGCCATGACCGTTGGCTCGATCGGATTAGCATATCCACCGCCAATCGCCATAGAACAAGGTATTCCCCGCTCCCAGCAGCCTTTTAGCACCAAATGATCACGATCCATCAATCCTTCGTGAGTTAGATCCAACCGGCCCAATGCATCTTCTTTTAGAGGGTCAACACCCGCTTGATAAAGAACGATATCCGGTTGGAACGCCCAGACCTTTGGGAGATATTTTTCTAATTCTGCTAAATAATCCGCATCGCCCATATTATCAGCTAATGGGACATTAAGTGTTGCCGGAACTTTACGAAACGGAAAATTTTTCTCCCCATAAAAATCCAAAATAAAGATACGAGGATCATCCTTTAAAATGGCGGCATTGCCATCCCCCTGATGAACATCAAGATCAATAATCGCGATGCGATCAACCACAGCTTCATCCAGCAATGTTTTGGCCACAACCGTAAAATCATTAAAGATACAAAAGCCCGCCCCAAAGCTTGCATGAGCGTGATGTGTGCCGCCCGCTAATTGCCCAGACAAGCCATCTTTCAATGCCATGCGCGCCGCCATTAAAGCACCGCCCGTTGTACGTCGCCCACGCTCTGCAATATGCTCTGACCAAGGAAACCCAATGCGACGCATATCCTTTGGGTCAATAGACCCATCAGTTAAAGCCTGCACATAGTCTTCCGTATGCGCCTGAAACACAAACTCGTCTTCTGCGCGAGGTGAAATATGCAACGCGTCTTGCGGAACCAGTTTTTCCGCAAGAAGAGACGCCTTTAGCATTTCATATTTTTGAACAGGAAATCGATGCCCTTGCGGCAATGGCAAAGTGAAGCTTTCTGAATAAAAAAAACGCATTATTCAGCCGCCAAAGAAACGGGCCTTTCTGGCAACCACCCCGCAGCTTCCCGTTGCGCAATGTCTTCAAGCAAATCAAACATTTCAGGAGAGTCGTTCAAACAGGGCACGGCCGTTAAATCCGTGCCGCCATGCTCTAGAAAAGTCTCTTTTAATTCGATCGCCAATTCTTCTAACGTTTCAATACAATCCGATACAAAAGCAGGCGCGATTACGGCAATATTTTTGAGGCCTTCTTCCCCCGCCTTAATCACCAAATCTTCTGTCGATGGCCCGAGCCATTTTTCGGGACCAAACTTCGATTGAAACCCTAATGGTGCAAAGTCGGCGTCCCAGCCCATGGCTTCACGAACAAGACGGGCGGTTTTCTGACAATGGCAATGATATGGATCGCCCGCTTTGAAATATCGCTCTGGAATTCCATGAAACGAAAGTATGACTCTCTCAGGGTTTTGCTGCGCTACTAATTTTTCAAGAGACTGTTTGAGAGCCGAAATATAAAGCGGGTGATCATGAAACGCTGGTGCAGTGCGAATGGCTGGTTGCCAGTTCATTTTCTGCAAGACGCGAAAGACTTGATCATTCACTGTGCCAGTGGTTGTCGCAGAAAATTGCGGATAAAGAGGGACAATGACAATCCGATCGCAGCCCTCCCCTTGCAAAAAGGTGATGCGCTCTTCGATTGAGGGGGTTCCATATCGCATGGCCCAATCCACCAGCACTGTCTCGCCCCCAATACGGGCCTCAAGCCCTTTGGCTTGCGCGCGCGTATATGTCCTGAGCGGGCTTTCATCTTTATCCTTATTCCAGATCTTGGCATAAGCCCGGCCCGTTTTGGCCGGCCGCACCCGTAAAATCACCCCATGAAGCACAGGCATCCAGACCCAGCGAGGATAATTCACCACGCGCTTATCAGACAAAAACTCAGCGAGATATCGCCGGACAGACTTGGCGTCCGTGCCGTCTGGGGTGCCAAGATTGATCAACAAAATGCCCGTTTTACCGAGCTTGACGGTAGGGTGGCCTGTGGGGAGGTGTTTCATATGTTCCATATCTCTTTAAATATGTGCCCGCCCCTTTTTGGCAAGCTACCAACTTCCCACATTTTCCATGCTGGCCCATGGCTCTTGGACGGGTAAATTTTCGCCGCGCTGTAACAATTCTATGGATATGCCATCTGGAGAGCGAACAAACGCCATATGCCCGTCGCGGGGCGGGCGATTAATGGTCACGCCTTGATCCATTAGGCGTTGGCAAAGGTCATAAATATTCTCAACACGATAGGCGAGATGGCCAAAGTTTCTGCCGCCGCTATAGGTTTCTTCATCCCAATTATAGGTCAATTCAATCAGGGGAGCTTTTTTCGAATGTGCGGTCGCTTCGTCACCGGGAGCCGCTAAGAATACGAGTGTGAAGCGGCCCTTCTCGTTCTCAGTTCGGCTGATCTCTTTCATGCCAAGCCCATCGCAATAAAAAGCCAACGCCGCCTCGATGTTTTTGACACGAACCATCGTGTGTAGATATTCCATTAGGCCATCTCCTTTTTATTTAACTTGTCGTAATCCACCAAAAAGACAAGCTCTCGCCTTTTTCTCCCTTTCATGTCATTCTGACAAATATAGATGGGAGGCAATTTTATGATGCTCAGAACAATTAGTGCCAGCGCGCTTATATGCGCAATGGGCCTTAGCGCCGCAACACAAGCGCTGGCAGATGATTTATCCGTGACAATTTACAATAGCAATAGTGCCTTGGTGCAAGATGAACGTATACTCGACATCAAATCAGGCCGTTCCAAAATTGAACTGCCGGGGGTTTCCTCGCAAATTATCGCCCCAAGCGCGACCTTTACGGCGGATGGGATCGATATTGTTGAACAGAATTTTGATTTTGATTTGCTCTCCCCGCAAAAATTGATGGAAAAAGCCGTAGGGCAAACTGTTGAAATTGTCCGCATCAATCCGGGCACAGGCCGCGAAACGCGCCAAAAGGCGAAAGTTCTTTCCGTCAATAATGGTGTGGTAATCGAAGCAGGGGGGAAAATTGAAGTTTTACGGGACGACAATCTCCCAACGCGGGTTATCTTTGATGGTGTCCCAAAGAACTTACGCGCGAAGCCGACCTTATCCGTAGATGTTACCTCGGCCAAATCTGGTGTTAGACCTGCAACACTCACCTATCTCACAGGCGGCCTGAGTTGGGCGTCTGACTATGTTTTATTATTCGATGAAGAATCTGAAAAAATGGATCTACAAGGTTGGGCAACATTGACCAACCGAACAGAGACCACATTTGACGGCGCAGAAGTCTCTCTTGTAGCTGGCAATGTTCAAACAGGTAACAACAGAAGTCGTAATCCACGGAGTTCCATTCGAAGTGGCGGGGCGGAAGCAAGTTCCGTTGAACGGATTGGGGATAATTATATTTACCCGCTGCCGGGGAAGACGACCATCGCCAGTAATCAAACAAAGCAAGTGAGCATTGTAGATGCATTGGGCGCGGGCGCGGCAAAAGTCTACGAATATCAGACAAATGGTTTCAACAGCTTTAGCCAACCTCAAAATGTTGATGTTCGCATTGCCTTTTCTAACGCGAAAGCAAAAGGTCTGGGCACAGCTTTGCCAGCTGGTATTGTGCGCGTTTATGCCAAAGATGCGCGCGGGCGATCTCAATTTATCGGGGAAGACAGATTAGGCCACACACCAGGCGGCTCAGATGTTTCTTTAAAGATTGGATCTGCGTTTGACGTAACCGTTAAATCCACTGTGGTGAACAAGAAAAAGATCAACAGACGCACAAATGAAACCAGTATGAAATATACGATCAGCAATGCCAGACCAGAAGCTGCAACGGTGCTTGTACGTCAATTGGTGAGTGCATGGGGCGCTGAACATTCAATCACTTCGGAGAATATAAACTCACGTCGTCCCTCTGCAGAAATGATCGTTTGGGAAGTGCCTGTTCCCGCGGAAGGTGAGGCTGACCTTACTTTCACATTGCGTACGAAATATATGTGGTAACGCATGATGCGGATCGCTCCTTCTTTCATTGCCTTAATGGTTTTTGCGGCTGCTGCTTGTTCTAAAGAACAGGTGGACACGGATAAACCTGCTGCGTTCGGCGCTGCCGCAGCAGCAGAAGCTGCGCCGATTGTCGCGGCAGAAATAACCGGCGCAAAAAACGTTATCGTATCTGAAGCGCCGAGCGATCTGGCGATCACAATATATCGTGATGATTTAGCCCTCATCACTGAAACCCGGAAAATTATTCTCCCTGAAGGTCGGTCTAAAATTGAATTTGAAGGTGTGTCCGACCAAATGATTGCGCAATCCGCCTTGCTGGCTGAATTTGGTGCAATCACGATTGAACGCAATTTTGATTACGATCTCTTGGCGCAGCAATCGCTCTTTTCCAAATCTGTTGGTAAAAATATTCTCCTGACACGGACTGATCCTGAGGGCGGGGTGACGCAAATATCCGCGAAAATTATTGCCGCTGATCGAGGGGTCTTGCTTGAAATTGACGGCAAAATTGAAGCGTTCAAATGTGCTGGCCTGCCTGAACGCGGTGATTTTTATGACATGCCCGAAAATTTGAAAGCGAAACCAACTCTATCTCTGCAAGTGAATGCTGAAAAAGCGGGGGAACAAGAGCTAACAATTTCATATTTAGCCAGTGGGTTTTCATGGGCCGCTGATTATGTGATGACTTTAGACGGGAAGCCTGACGACAAAGGTCATCAAACCGCATCCCTCGCGGGCTGGCTCACCTTAACAAATGGAACGGCCATTTCTTTCGAAAATGCCCCGACAGCAATTATTGCAGGCGACTTACGACGGCTTAGCAGCACAAGGCGAGATACGGCCCCCGCGCCTTATTTTTATGCGTCCTGTTGGCCCCAAGGCTCCACCAAAACAGGATCGCAAAAAAACGTTGCTGATGACACTTCCGTCACTGTTCAAAGAGCGTATTTCGCTCCGCCTGCGGCCGCCATGTCAATGGAGCCAGAAAGTCTGGCCGATAAAGGCGTCGCTCAACGCTCCATGAAGACAGAAGCAGAGCGTGAAGATTTTGGAGATTATAAATTATACCGCGTTCCCAACCTCACAACGGTTGCGGCGCAACAAACCAAACAAATTAGCTTTCTGAAAAAAGAAGGCGTAGAACTTGAAAAAAAATACGCGTTCCATTTTTTTCAACCAACAGATTATCAAGGATCATTTTTGCCCGCCTCTGTCGAATATCATCTCGACAATGACAAAGACGGCAAACTTGCAGAGCCATTGCCTGAAGGCACGTTCCGTATCATGACGAAAATGGAAAATGATAAAGCATTTTTTCTGGGCCAGGATTATGAAAAAGATCTCGCGGTCGGATTGCCCGTTGAGATTACGGCTGGGCGCGCAAATGATGTCATTCTTGAAACAAGAGTAATTTCCCAAAGCCAAGATAGAAACCTATCCGGCGCTAGCACTTATATACGTGAGATGGCCTATGATATTACCAATGCCTCTCCAATGCCCGCGCACATAAAAATCACGCTTGGGCGAGATAGTGGCTATAGCTACAAGATTTCACAAGAGACAATTTCTCTGGATAAAAATGAAGATATTCCCACATGGGAATTTACAGTCCCCGCTGAGAGCCGAAAAACACTGCAATTTACAGCGCAGTATAAATAATAAAGATTAGAGCCTCCAAAGCGGATGACCCTCTCATATCTTAATGATCAGCGAATATCTATTTATATTGAGACACGCGGTTTATAAATTCATCAACTTCTTCGACTGTTGTTACATAGCTTGTGACCAAGCGCTTTAACTTTCCGTCCCATTGATCTCCAGGATAGACCCAATCATAAAACTGCGCGCCGTCAGATATTAAACGATCGGCCAGGCCTTCGGGAAAGACGGCGAAGACTTCATTGATTTGTGTTTCATGAACAATATTGCACCCAGCTTTAGCTAACCCATCTGAAAGCCTCTTGGCCATTTTGTTCGCATGAGCCGCCAGTTCAAGCCATAAGCCCTCGCCCAAGAAAGCGGACCATTGCGCTGCCATGAAGCGGCCCTTAGACCACACATGGCCAGAGCGTTTATGACGCCATGCAAAATCTTCTGTATCTGCCTTGTTAAAAAAGACCACCGCTTCCGCCGCTAAGGCCCCATTTTTAGTTGCGCCGAAACACAAAACATCAACGCCTGCGCGCCACGTTAAATCCGCCGGGCTGCACCCCAATGTCGCCACAGCATTAGAAAATCTTGCGCCATCCATATGGATTTTCAATCCGTGCCGCTTGGCAGTTTCGCCCAAGGCTTGCATCTCCGCTACAGAATAAACGGTGCCTGCCTCTGTACCTTGCGTCAGGCTTAATGCCCATGGTTTCACATGATGGGTTTGAGGCGGGGTATAAAACCGCATTGCCTCATCAATCGCATCTGGCGAAATTTTCGCGTGGTCGCCCGGCACTGTTAAAAGCTTTGCGCCACCCGTATAAAATTCTGGTGTGGCGCATTCATCCATCTGCACGTGAGACACTTCATGACAAAAAGTGGCCCCATAAGGCGGGACCAATTGCGACAAGGCCAAGCCATTCGCCGCGCCGCCTGTGCTCGCAAAAAAAACGTCGCAGTCGGTTTCAAAAATATCGCAAAACTGCTGGCGCACTTTAGAGGAATAATCATCATTGCCATAAGCCGGCACAGACCCGCCATTAGCCGCCACAAGCGCATCCATAATTTTCGGGTGGACACCAGCCCAATTATCAGAGGTAAAAAGCATTGGAAGAGAGTAGATAGTTGATTGTTGATAGTAAATAGAAAGCTAGCGTTAAAGCTTCTCTCAATTTAATATCTTATCTATGATTTTACTAATAGCGTTAGCGCATTCTACAGGTTTCGTTTGCAATATGAAATGTGGCCCTTCAACCTTTTCGATCAGCATTTCGGGTTTTAGGCCATGCATTTTGTTCAATAACTTTTTAGATATGAGCTTATCTCTCGTTGGTCTTATATATCCTATAGGGCAGCTTATTTCTATGAACCTAACTGTGTCATCTAGGGCTAAAATCGAATTTATTCTGGATTGTATGACATTCGGTTGAGATTGATTTACAGCATCATATAATTGATCATTCAACGCGCTTGTTGTCCAACGTCCAAAAGTAAAAAATTGCCCACCTCGCAGAAACAATTTTGATCTGACGAGCGGCAACTTAATTATTTTACTGAAACGCTGAGGTAACTTTAAAGGTGCATTTACAAATGACGCTACAAAAATAATGCCTTTTAGGTTTTCTAATTTTGCATTTGCTATCCTTACAGCAATTGGTCCTGAAAAAGACTCTGCAATGAGCACAAACTCTTCTTTCTCTGGCATCAAGGATAAAGCTTGACTGGTTAAGCGCTCATAACTCTGATCACCTTCGTTTGGATATTGGACAAGATAAGGTTCAATATAGTCTGGTAAGTGCTTTAAGAAGCTTTCGGATAGGCTACCACCATCCATGCCAGGTAGTAGCACAACTTTCATGACACTAAGACTGCTAAATGAGACATTAAACTTTCATGATCTTTAACAACTTTGCTCGCCCCGGCCGTCGCCAACCTTTCTCCATGCCCCTCAAAGCAATGACCACCGCCTGTAAAACCCCAAACCGTCATGCCTGCTTTTATGCCTGCGGTGACGCCGTGGGTACTATCCTCGATCACTAAACACCGTTCTGGAGCATGGCCCATCTGCTCTGCCGTATAGAGAAAAATGGCCGGGTCTGGTTTTCCGGCATGCACTCTGTCTGCTGAATAAATATGCGGCGCGAACATATCCCATAAATCATAGCGCTTCATCTTATCTTCCAGAAAATGCGTTTGGGAAGATGACGCCACGCCCACAGCAATCGGCAGAGCCGTCACTTGTTGCGCCATCTCAATAGTGCCGGGCACAACAGTCATTGTGTGGCGCTGTTTGCGACGTTCATTGATGAACCCTTCTAAAAGAGTGTCCATTTCTAAATCCGATGGGGCGCGTCCCAAAATTTCAGCATATTGTTCTCTAAATTTTGCCGTCAGA
>CALLVA010000028.1 GCA_938010655.1 uncultured Parvularculaceae bacterium
ACCTGCGATTATGACGCAGCCCAGGAAAAAGAAAACCACATCGCGCTTCTTCCCCAACAGGCCCCAAACCAAGCCCGCCGCCAAAAACCCATTATAAAGGCCCTGATTAGCTGCCATGAAGCTCGTTTGGCTTGTAAATTCCGGGGTTAAATCAAACGCTTTCTGCGCAATTTCATGTTCCCAAAGAAACATTTCCAAGACCAAAAATCCGGCATGTTCCAGCGCCACAAAAGCAATCAACAAGATAGCAATGACTCTCATAAAATCGCCTTTCAATCAGTGTTTCTTCTAGGGTGTTGCTGCTTAATGAGCTTACACGGAAAGTCGCTTAATCAGAAGCCGCATAAAATCTGTGCCTGCGGCAAGCTGTTCTCGTGAGATAAATTCATTTGCTTGATGCGCTTGGTCGATAGAGCCCGGCCCGCATATCACGGTGCTGAGGCCCGCTTGCTGGAATTGCCCGGCCTCGGCGCAATAGGCCACAACTTCTGTATGGTTTTGACCTGTAATCGCTTTGCAAAGATCTGCCGCCGGGTTGTGGTCTTTTGGCGCGAGGCAAGGCGCATTGGTCATTTGGGTAATGGTAATACCGCAACCTGCATCTTTGGCTTTCATCTCAGCTTCTATCTCTGCGGCGAAGGCCGCAAGCCGCGCGATAATGTCTGCGGGGTCGTCGCCGGGCACTGTGCGCAAATCAAAATCGAAACTACATTGTGCCGCCATAATATTTAGTTGGGTGCCCCCGGAGACGACATTCACTGTCATGGTTGAATAAGGTGGATAGAAGCCACCTTTCGCTGGAGGTTGCGCCGCAAGGCGTTTTGCCTCTTCTTCAATCCAGACAATCAAGCGCGCCGCCATCATCACAGCGGAAACACCGCGGTCTGTTTGGCTCGAATGCGTTGTGAAGCCTGTCACCTCGACATGATAAGACGCAATGCCTTTATGCCCATCGACCACTTTCATGGATGTGGGCTCCCCCACAATAACGGCGGCAGGGGTTGGAACTTCTGCGACAATTCTATCGATCATATCTGGCGCTCCAAGGCAGCCAATTTCTTCATCATAAGACAGGGCAAAAATAATAGGGTGCTTGAGGTCCGCCGCAATCATATCCGGCACCAGAGACAGACCGATGGCTGAAAAGGCCTTCATGTCGCAAGTGCCGCGCCCATAAAAAAGCGCGTCTTTTTCAACAACTGTAAAAGGGTCCGTATGCCAATCTTGCCCTGCGACAGGGACCACATCTGTATGGCCAGACAAGACAACGCCCCCTGCCACCATTGGCCCAACAACCGCATAAAGATTGGCCTTTGTGCCCTCTTCATTGGGCACTTGCCACGCTTCAACCCCATGGGATTTCAGATAGGCTTCCACATCATCAATCAAGGTTAGATTGCTTAAAGCCGATGTGGTGTCATATCCCACAAGCCGAGTAAGCCACTCAATTTGCGGCGCGAGAGGGTCAACAGAGGAAGAAGACACGAAATTTTCCAGACAGATTTAATGCGTTTTTGGGGAAGCAGATTTTGCTGCTCGAACAACACGCACCATCTCTAAAACGCGGTCATTGTCAATATTGTCCGCCGCGCGAATGACCAAATCAACATCCGGGTTCTGGTTTACTTCTTTTTCAAGGATCGCGGCCAAGTTTGCCATGTCGACAGGCTGATCATCCACATATAGCGCGCTTTGCTCGTCTAGCTTGATGATGATTTTTTCTTTTTGGGCCACTTTTTTTTCTACAATGGGCGCCTCGCCTTGAGCCACAGGCGCGTTCAGAATATCCGACATGAAATTCAAAATGTCTTGATACTCACTGGATTTCCCGCGAAAGGTCGTCGTTAGAGACATCAAAGTTTCTGCGTGGTCCAACCCTTCATAAAGCTTCAGGGTCACGGGGATATTTTCATCTTGCAGGGCTTTAGCAAGTCGCTTTGAATTTTTCGGAAAGACCGTTTCGTCCTCTGTGCCCGTTGAGAGAAAGAAAGGGGGCAGCCCTGCGCGCGCCAAATTAACGGGCTGCGTTTTTTGTAAATCATCCGCTGCGCCAAACGCCTTTTTTGTCGCTTCCACATCAAGAGGCAGGAAATCATATGGGCCAGACAGACCGATCACGCCTTTGATCTGCGATAGCTCAACACCGGCCTGATCGAGGAACTGAGAATCCATTACCGCCGTTACAGCATTATAAGCCCCTGCAGAATGGCCACCGATGAAAATCTTATCCGGGTCACCGCCATAAGCAGCAATGTTTCTGGAAACATATGCCAATGATTTTGCTGTATCTTCGACAAAAGTCGGATATGCGACCTCTGGCACCAAGCGATAATCAATCAATACTGTGACATAGCCTCTGGAGGCAAAAGCGTGGCCGACAAAGGAATATTCTTCCTTTTTGCCTTTTTTCCAAGAGCCGCCATAGACGAAGACGAAAACAGGTAAATCCGTGCCGCCACTCTCAGGACCATAAATGTCCATTTCCTGGCGGGGGGCCGTGCCATAGGCAATATTGTCGCCAATAAGCTTTGCGCCGGGATCATTCGGGACAATGGTATTAAGCGTGTTGACGGTTGCACAGCTGGCCAAAGTCGAAATTAAAAATGCCAATACAATAATGGATCTTAAAACGCGCATATTAACCTCAGGTCTTCGATTTTTCGCCTGAAATTATAGACTTACGCGTAAATAGCGCGGCCCATATCGCCAGGTTCGATATAAAGAAGATAGCTTATGGAGCGGTTTTGTCGATGGTGATCCGCACTACAGGGGGACATTTTTCCCGCCAAGAGAGCAAAAGCGCGTCAAGTCGTTGATATTTCCGGCGTAAAAAACGGATAAATCGCTGCACTTGGTCTGAATATGGCGCCAGAAAAGCAAGGCCAATGACCAAAAGTGGCAAGCCAATGGGAATGGGCGTCGGAGCCAAAATAACCCCAACGATCAAACAGATCAGACCAATGATTCTGTGAACGAAACCCAACGCTGCTCACCCTTGTCTTTTGAATAGCTTTAAACTTAACCTTCGCAGCAATTTGTGGACCAAGTAAAGAGCGCAAATGACACAGAATGGCGCTTACACAGCATCGTCAAAAACCGTGATCGCAGCCCGGCAACTGTTAAACTTGGTGGCGGTGAGTTGCACCCCGGCTAAAAAGTCCAGCAATGTCTTCGTCACGCAATCATCCGACCAAAAGGCCACCCCATGGGCCGCGCCATCATGCAATAGCCACGCCCCGCCAATATCCCGCGCCAGCGCCTCGCCATAGGCAGGCGGCGTGATGACATCTCGCTCCCCAGACAAGACAAATGCCGGCACATTTTGAAATTTACGGGCTGATAAAGGCCCCCGATAAGGCGGGCCATCCACGATGGCGCAAAGTGCTTTTTGATAGTCCACCTCCAGCGGCGTATAGACCGGGAACCGGGCGTCTTTTAAGCGTCCTGAAATATACATCTCATGGCACGTCGTGGCATAAGACACGGGCACTGAAAACGCTGTATCGAGATACCCCCAATAAAGACTATCCCACCAATCCATATTCTCATTGGAAAGACTGGCAAAATAGCCGCGCTTCTTGCCTTCCATCATGTCGATCATGGCCAAAAACAACTCAAAACCATTTTCCCCATAAAGCGCATCATGCAGCAAATACATGGCATCCCGGTGGTCAATGAGAATGGGCTTGGAAAAGGGGTTTTTGCGAATAATGATCGGGTCTTCTTCCAATCTTTCAAGCAGCGCTTCCAAGCGGCGCAATCGTTTCTCAACGCAATCTGGCGCCCCTTCAGAACAGCGCTTTTTATGGATCAGTCCTAAAACCCGGTCAAAAGCGGCTTGATCCGCGGCATAAACATCATCCCGGGCATATGATGGCGAATCAAAAACCGCCGCAGAAACCCCGGCGCGGTCGACATCCAGCACAGACAGGGCCGTTCTTGCGCCATACGAAACGCCATAAATCGGCCATTGGCGATATCCCATCGCTTCACGCAACATTTTAACGTCTCGGGCCACAGCATCGCTATTATACTGGGCCAAATCTATAGACGCGTCTTGAAAGCCTCGAAAGCAGTCTTGATATTTCGCCAAAATGATCGCTGAATCTCGCTCTGCCGACGGGCGCTTCAACTCATCCCATGCTGCTCGCTCGGCCAACGGACATCGCAAGGCAGGCTCTGCGCTGCCAAGGCCCCGCGTATCAATCACTAAAACAGACCGACCCGTCTCCAACACAGGCTGATATAGTTGCCTGAAATATCCATCAGGCCCGTATAGCTCATCCCCTTGGCTGATCCCCGCATAGCCGGGGCCTCCTTCCAGATAGACCAAAGGCGGTTGATCGCTCTTGCCTTTGCCCAAAGGCATGATTTCCAGCGCCGCAATTGAAATCGTTGGGCTGGAAGCATCTTGATGATCTTGAGGCACATAAAGCCGAAAACAGCGCCGCCCGACGCCCTGATCTTCGCATTTTTCTGAAATCAACGTCCCTGCTGCTGGCGGATTTTTCGGCAAAGCCGTGTTGCCCGTGGAAGAAGGCTTGAAGAAATACCATAAAGGCAAGGTGACTATCGCCGCAAACAAGGCCGATCGAAGAAGCGTTCGTCCCGCACTTGGCGCGCGATGCTGAGAAGATGGCGTTTTCATATTAGAGGGTGCCCGCATTTTTAAAGAGTTTCGGCGCATTGAGCAGCGCTGTCAAATAGGTCCCTCAATCCGATCAATCGCTTACCCTATTTTTCAGCCTGTTTATTGGCCTCTTGCCTTAATCCCCCCCTTCGCGCTAAAGGCTGACACTTACTATAAGGCTTAGCAAAACGAGGCGTCATCATGGCAGGACATTCCAAATGGGCAAACATTCAGCACCGTAAAGGGCGTCAGGATAAACTCCGCTCTAAAGTGTTTTCTCGCCTGTCCAAAGAAATCACCGTCGCCGCCAGAATGGGCGCGCCAGACCCGGATATGAACCCACGGTTGCGCCTTGCTGTGCAGAACGCCAAATCCCAATCCATGCCGAAGGATAATATTGAGCGCGCCATCAACAAAGCGACCAATGCGGATGAAGCGGATTTGATGGAAATGCGCTATGAAGGCTTTGGCCCTGAAGGCGTTGGTATCATCGTGGAAGCCCTAACGGACAACAAAAATCGCGCGGCCTCGGAAGTACGTTCAACATTCTCTAAAAATGGCGGCAATCTTGGGGAAACGGGTGCCGTCTCTTTTGGGTTTGACCGTGTGGGCCTTGTTGAACTGGACGCAGACGTCGCCACGGAAGATGAAATCATGGAAGCGGGCATTGATGCGGGCGCAGATGATATTCAGTCAAGCGAAGAAGGCCATGAAGTCTATACCGCAATGGAAGATTTGAACGATGTGGCCGCCGCCTTGGAAGCCAAATATGGCGAGCCCAAATCTGTCAAACTGATCTGGAAGCCTCAAAACCTGGTGCCCGTGACCGGGGAAAAAGTTGAAAAAGTCATGAAGTTGATGGAATTGCTGGATGATTTGGACGACGTTCAAAACGTTTATGCCAATTTTGATATTTCTGACGAAGATATGGCTGCGCTTGGCTAAGTGCGGCTTGGTATTTAAATAGCCCCTTAAAAGGCGGCAGGGTCAGACTTACCAATCTGACACTTTTGTGTTGGCCCTCTTTTCGACTATGCTGGTTTTATAAGCATAAGGAGAAGAGACATGACGATTATCACCAAAAAGAATTTCAGCTTACTCGCCGTCAGCGCTATTGCGCTCATGACCAGCCCTGCTTTCGCAAAAGACTATGACAGTGTCGAAAAACTCGACCTGTCTGATTTTATTGCCAATGTTAAAATCATTGAAAGCAAAGGCGCCGCAACAACAGTTGTCGTCACCCCAGGCAGCGAGGGCCAAGAGATTACCGTTTCTGAAAATGATGGTGTACTGATGATTACGGGTCCGGGTCGACCTGACTATAAAGACTATAAGAAAAATTGGAATTACATCAAAAGCAATGGCAAAGTCATTCGCGATGATTTTGGAACATTGATGGCCACCTTCCCCACAATCACCATCACAACGCCGGGGCAAACAGATTTGCAGATGACGGATGTTATGACGATTCTCAATAGCGATGATTTGGGCGATGTGTTTGTAGATGACCTTGTCAAAATTCGCGCCACATTTGGCAATATTGAAACGGGAGATATTACCTTGAGCGGGTCTGGTGACATGACCTTTGGCAATGTCAATGGCCCTCTAGACGCGAACGTCAATGGCTCAGGTGATTTGAGTTTTGGCGATATTGCAGAAGGCATTCTTGAAGTTCGGGGGTCTGGTGATTTGCTCGTCGGCAATGTGGCGGGCGATGTGAGAGCGGATGTGCGAGGGTCAGGTGATCTGGAAATGGAAGACGTTTCTGGTGCCGCCACGTTCAAAGTTCAAGGCTCTGGAGATTTAGCCGCTGATAGCTTGATGCAAAAATCTATTTTATCCGTAAACGGATCAGGAGATATTCATATTGGGCGCCTCAAAGACGCACCCATTCAAGCGACGGTTAATGGCTCTGGTGATATCCAAATTGATGAAGGGTCTGCCTCAGCCTTGAAAGTGCGCGTAAATGGCGCGGGAGATATGGTGTTCAATGGCACGGCGACAAACCCGGATGTCGCCACAAGTAGCCGCGCGGCTTCTATCCGTATTAAAGATTACAAAGGCACCCCAAAGATTTCTGGAAAAGGCGATATTCGCGTCGGCAATCTGCGCGGGGAAGATTAGTATTATTGAAAGGCTGGGTAAAAGCGCCCAGCCTTTTTTTAACAGCTTAGTCTCATATGACTAACAAGGCGACAGATTGACCTCTCCAAATATATTGCCAATGCTATTGATCATATTTGTCGTTATCTGCGCTTTAAACAAGGCGATGTCCGCAAGGAACAAAGAAATAATACCTAACAAGACACTATATCCCCAACCCCAATAACTACTGAATATAATTGTCGTCACCCAATCTTGCCCCAGAGCATACCATGAAGCGGCGAAAACTGTGGATAAGGTCAAGACGATTGAAAAGGGTAAAAGATGTGCTGCGGCTTGGCCTTTAAAAAGAGCGAGCAAAAACGCAAAAGCGAGAACTGCGAAACTACTCCCGGTAAAAATACGAAGATCGAGGCGCAGCTCCGACATGGTCTCATCATACTTCCCAACGACTAAATTCTGTACACGGTCCAAAGCAAAACCATATTTCAGAATAGAGTTTTCATAAATCTCCGTAATCGCCTCTTCCACGGCAGCGCGCTGATCGCAATCCAACTCACATGTGTCTGCCAAAATGCCGGCCAGCAGAGGCGCAATGCCGCCATCAAGACTGGCCTGCATGGCTTCCATCTTGTGCTCTAATGTCTCGGAATATTTTCCAGCAAAAGATGTTACCTTTTCCAACTTTGATGACCCTGCCAGATTGGCCAGTTGTTCATCGATTTTTCCTTCCATTTTGACCAATGCAAAAGCCCGCGTCCGCTGGTCAAAATCTTCTGGCGCCAAGGTCACATAAAGAAAGAGGAACCCAAATAAAGCCGCCCCTGCCCCCGTTAGCACAAGGTTGATCTGCCGGAATTTGGAAAGAAAAGTTGTCATTTTGGCTCCAACGGGATGAGACATCATTGGTAGACCATAAGCTCTTAAGAACCCTTAAAAGCAAAAAGTCGGTCCCTTGGGACCGACTTTCAATAAAGGAGGGCGTTTCTCTCGAACTCAAAACCTGTCCTCATCTGACGGAGGACTTTGTGTGACAAATGTATTACATAACGAAAATAATTCCGCAACACACATTCGTTGCTGCATTGCAACAATTTTAGCGGCACATGCGGCTTCAGATGGGTAAATTGGGGGTTTTCCGCAACAAGCGCCCTTCATCACCCCCATACTTGCCGATTCATCGAAGCCATGGCAAAAGGCGGAAAATCGCTCATTTAAAGGCTCACTCATGAAAATTAACGGTAATGAAATTCGTCAAGGTAATGTCATCCAACACCAAAACAGTCTTTGGGTTGCTGTCAAAACCGAGGCGGTCAAGCCCGGCAAAGGGCCTGCTTATGCGCAAGTGGAACTGAAAAACCTCATCACGGGCTCAAAACTGAATGAGCGCTTCAGATCATCGGAAACAGTTGAGCGGGTCCGCCTTGAGCAAAAGGAGCATACATATCTTTATCCCGAAGGCGACATGCTCGTATTTATGGATGCTGAAACATATGAGCAGATCAACTTGGCGGAAGATTTCGTCGGGGAACGCGCAAAGTTTCTTCAAGACGGTATGCAAGTGACCCTTGAAATGCATGAAGGCAAACCAATTGGCATTCAGTTTCCTCAATATGTCACATTAGAAATTGTTGAAACAGAACCAACGGTTAAAGGGCAGACGGCTTCTTCGTCCTATAAACCCGCCACGGCAGACAATGGTATGCGTGTGATGATCCCTCCTTATATGACAGTGGGAGAGCGCGTCGTTGTCAGCACAGAAACGATGGAATATGTGAAAAGAGCAGAGAGCTAAACACGCTCACGCTTCTTTTATGAAATTATTAAGAGCCCTTGTTTAATCAACAAGGGCTCTCTTTCGTTACAATTTGAGCGGCATAAGAATCTTTATTACGGTAAATTATATTTACCCCTTCGCCCATACAAGACTACAAGCGTAATCGTGTATGTAGCATTGATGAGGGGCATGCGCCCTAGGGGAAGATAATGACAAATGGCGGCCGCAGAACCATGCGCATGATCTCGCGCTCCCCTCTGATGATGTTGGGGTGTCTTTCAGGCCTTGCGCTATCAACAGCCGTCGCGCAAACGATTGACGAGGATCAAAGCACGACGCTGCCAGATTTTTCGACATATCGCCCTGTTGCGACGGCCACGCGAATCTCCGGTGAAAAACCTGTATTAGATGGTGATTTATCAGACCCTGTTTGGCAACAAGCCGTTCCCATTACAGATTTTTTTGAAGTGTCCCCGGCAAATGGCGACTTCCCTTCAGAAAAAACAACAGCATACGTTCTATTTGACGACGATAATTTATATTTTGGCATATATGCATATGATCAAAATCCGAGTGACATCAGAGCAAACCAAATGCGCCGTGACCCACGATTGGGCCGGGATGATAATATTCGCATTGCGCTTGATCCGTTAAACACAGAACGAGACGGATATCTTTTTGGGGTGTCCCCCACAGGGGCAAGACTTGATGGATTATTAGAAAATAATGCCGATTTCAAATCAGAATGGGATGCGCTCTGGCAAGCAAAGACGAAAATTACGGATCAAGGATGGGTTGCGGAAATCGCGATTCCGTTTCGGTCGATTTCATATGATCCCAATGCCGATAGTTGGGGATTTCAAATCATCCGTGGCCTCACCCACAAAAATGAACGCTTGCATTGGTCCAATGTAGACCAATCCAAACGCGGCGCAGATTTTACGCAAGTCGGCACCCTTGAAGGGATTGATGTAGAAACTCAAGGGCGTGGCATTGAAGCGCAACTTTTCGCCACGGTGCTTGGCTCTCGCGATTGGGAAACAAGAACCGACGATATT
>CALLVA010000029.1 GCA_938010655.1 uncultured Parvularculaceae bacterium
GAGACTTCCCGCCCTCGTGGTGCTTGATATTTGGCTGCAAGGGTCCAAGCTTGATGGGCTTGAAATTCTGCAACATTTGAAAGAACTGCACCCAACTTTGCCTGTGCTGATTATTTCAGGTCACGGTAATATTGAGACGGCAGTAGCTGCAATTCAGAAAGGCGCTTATGATTTCCTCGAGAAGCCTTTCAATGCAGATAAGCTAATTTTGTCAGTAAATCGGGCGTTGGAAGCAGCGCAATTGCGCCGGGAGAACACGGAGCTCCGAGCAAAATCCACTTCCATTATGACGTTGATTGGTAAATCGACGATCATGGCGCAGGTGCGCAGTTTGGTGGAGAGGGTTGCTGATACAAAATCTAGGGTTTTAATCACAGGCCCTGCAGGCGCTGGAAAAGGGCTGATCGCGGAATCACTCCATTTCAATTCCAGCCGTTCATCCCGTCCTTTTGTGACTGTAACGGCAGCCTCCATTGCCCCTGAGCAAATGGAAGAAACGCTGTTTGGGGTCGAAGGGGAAGATGGGTCGCCGCGCCGGATTGGGCTATTGGAACAAGCCCATGGGGGCACTTTATTGTTCGAAGAAGTCGGCGACATGCCAAAAGAAACGCAAAGCAAGATTTTGCGTGTTTTGGTCGATCAGCGCTTCACGAGGGTGAATGGTCGCTCGCCTGTAGAGGTTGATGTGCGCATTGTTTCTTCGACGGCAAAAGATTTATTGGCAGAAGGAGAGAAGGGCGATTTTCGAACCGATCTTTATCACCGCTTAAACGTCGTCACCATCAATGCCCCTTCTTTGGCGGCGCGGCGCGAAGATATTCCTGATTTGGTCAGCTTCTTTATTGATAAGATTTCGCGCAATGGCGGGCTGATGCCGCGGACTGTGGCGGCGGATGCTTTGGCTGCTTTGCAAGCCTATGCGTGGCCAGGCAATGTGCTGCAATTACGCAATGTGCTGGAGCGGACATTGATCTTAATGGGCCGGGAAGATTCGGCGGAAATCACGATTGATCAATTGCCAATTGATATTCTGAACTCTGGCCCTGCTTTGCCTGTTGGGGAGACCCTGGAGCAGATCATTTCGCTTCCTTTGCGCGAAGCGCGGGAGAAATTTGAGCGTGAATATTTGATTGCCCAGATTAACCGCTTTGGCGGCAATATCTCGCGGACAGCAAATTTCATTTCCATGGAGCGTTCCGCCTTACATAGGAAGCTAAAAGCCCTCGGAATTTCCACCCATAATCGACAAGAAGCAGGGTAATTTAAGCCAAAATCACGCAAAAAATGATCAACGCTGTGTTAACCACTTCAGCGCAGGTTTGGTGTATAGTTTTTGCGATGCCAAAGGCTTACCAGAAAGCCATATTGACAGAAGTCCAAAGGAATCTGATAGATGCGGGTAATCATTTGCGGCGCGGGCCGAGTGGGCCAAGGGATCGCCGCACGCCTTGCCAAAGAAAATGCTGATGTCACGGTGATTGATCAGGACAAAGACCTGGTTCGCGGCCTGACAGAACGGCTAGATGTGCGCGGCATTGTCGGAAATGGGTCTTATCCAGAGGTGCTTGCAGAAGCTGGCGCGCGCGAAACAGATATGGTTATCGCGGTGACCTATTCTGATGAGGTCAACATTGTTGCCTGCCAGATCTGTCATTCATTGTTTGATGTCCCCACAAAAATCGCCCGAATTAGAGCCTCAAGCTATCTTGATCCGAAATATTCTGATTTGTTCAGTCGCTCGCATATTCCTATTGATGTCATCATTTCGCCGGAACAAGAGGTGGCTGAGTCTGTTATTCAGCGGCTCTCAACTCCAGCGGCTTTTGAAGTGAAGTCTTTTGCCGATGGGCGAATTTGGGCCATTGGTCTCAAGCTAGAACCCGAATGTCCCATCCTTTATACGCCGCTGCGCCAAGTGGCTGAATTATTCCCGGATCTGAATATTACGATTGTCGCGGTGCACCGAGATGGTAAAATTTTCAGGCCTCATGCGGATGATCAGCTCAATGAGAATGATGAGATTTATTTCGTCGCAGACAGAATGAAGGTCGATCGGGCGCTGCAAATTTTGGGCGAAGAAAAACGCCAAGCCCGGCGCGTTGTTATCGTTGGGGGCGGTAATATTGGGTTGCATGTCGCCAAACATTTGGAAGAATTAGGCTCTATGAAAATTCGCCTTATCGAGGCGGACCCAGACCGCGCAGCAGAAGCGGCTGCAATGTTGGAGCGAACGATTGTTTTGAATGGAAGCGGTTTGGACCGGGATATTTTGCGAGAAGCCGGGGTTGCAAATGCTGAAACAGTTGTGACGGTAACAAACTCTGATCAGGTCAACGTTCTCTCTTCTGTTGTGGCGAAGCGAGAAGGGGCCCGCCGGGCTTTGGCTTTGATCAACCAACCTGAATATGGCGCACTTAGTGAATCGCTGGGCGTGGATCGCTTTGTGGATCCGCAAGCGATTACGGTTTCAACAATTCTCCAACATGTGCGCCGGGGCCGCATTAAAGGGGTCTATACATTGTTGGACGGTCAGGCGGAATTGATTGATGCTATTGCTCTTGAGACGTCTCCATTGGTTGGAGAGCCATTGAGCAAAACCGAATTGCCAGCTGGGGTGATGGTCGGCGCCATTTTGCGCAATGATGAAGTCTTATTGCCAAGCGCCGATATGATTATTGAAGCCGGGGACCGCGTGGTTCTTATGTCGCTTAGACAGCATGTTAAAGATGTCGAGCAAATGTTCCGAGTGAGTTTGGAATATTTTTAGATCGCGCCGCGCGCGCGAGTAAGAGGCTCTTTTGCGCATACCGATTATTCTTCGCTGGATTGCAGGATCGATCATCGCCATTGCCGGGGCCATGGTTGCGCCAGCGCTATTAGCGTTGTGGGACGGGGGAATCGGGGAAGCGCAGGCGTTCTTTTTTTCCGCATTGATCTGTCTCGCGGTGGCGGGGACTTTGCTGATTGGATTTAACAAAAATGATGTCGTGGCGGAGCGCGCAAGTTCTTTGCGCGAAGTCTTGGCTGTGATGGTGGCATGGTGGTTTATGGTGCCTCTCTTCGCGTCCTTGCCTTTTGTTCTGATGGGACTTGGCTTGGTCGATAGCTGGTTTGAAACCGTCAGCGCGATCACTACAACAGGGGCATGGGTGTCATATGAAGGCGCGCGGGCGAGCGCTGCTGGGATGATTTGGCGAGCAGAGCTTCAGGCTCTCGGCGGCTTGGCGTCGCTCGTATTTGCGGCAGCTGTTTTCATCCGCCCGGATTTCATTGGGATTGAGACAGTCATTCCGCCTTTTTCCCGTGGGGATCGGGACAGTTATCTTCGGGCGATGGGCGGCGCACTGCGAGTGTTTACGCCGGTTTATGCTGGCGTCATTTTAACAGTTGCAATTTTGTTTCTTGTCGCGGGGGCGACGGGGATTGATGCTGTGATTATGGCGCTTTCGCTGGTGTCTTCCGGTGGTTTTGTTCCCGGTGATGTTGGTGCTTATCCGGCGCCAATGATTGGACCGCTTCTTTTGGTGTTGATTCTTGGGGCCATTAATTTTGTGGTGGTGGTCAGGATTTTTTATCGTCGCCATGGGCGAATGCGTGTCCGAGAAGATGCTGAAACGCCTGCGTTTCTATTGGGGGCATTTCTGGCCGCAGTTTTATTTTGGATTGCAACCGGTGACAGCTCGCTCAGAAGTCTGCTTGTTCAAGGGTTTAATGCCCTCTCTATTCTCTCGACCAATGGCGTGATTATTGGGGAGAAACCTGCGCTTGTGCCTGCCTTGGTCACAGCGGTGATCGGGGGGGCGGCGGTGTCCACGGCCGGGGGAATCAAGATTTTGCGTTGGATGGTGACTTTCCGCCAAGCGGGGGTCGAAATCTGGAAGTTGGGCCATCCCAACGGGGTCGTGCGCGGGCAACAAGCCGCGAACATCCTAGCGATTTGGATTCACTTTATTGCGTTTACACTCATTTTAGCCGTCCTATTGCTGGGGGTCTCCTTTTTTGGCCATTCATTTGAAATCTCAATCACAACCGCTGTGGCGGTGATTACCAATGCGGGGCCTTTACTCTCTCTTGCAGGAGAGGGACTTCAAGATTTCGGATTATTTTCAGAACATTTGCGGATTATTCTTGCGTTTGGAATGATTTTGGGCAGGCTTGAACTTGTTATTTTACTTGTTATCATCAGGCGAACTTTTTGGTCTGTGTAACGTTTTCATTATCGCATGTGTGCAAATATACTTTTTTTTCGCCAATACACCTAAGGGCTTAATTTTTTTGAATATTTTCGCAATATGCCTGTTGTCATATCGATCAGCATCAGGCATTTTCAAGAAATGTTGTGTATTTGAAAAAACTTCAGTGCAACTCATGAACAAATGGGTCTAAATTCATGAACGAGCGTAAGCAAAATCTACAGGATACTTTCCTGAATCAATTACGGAAAAGCAAAGTCTCCGTCACTATATTTCTGGTGAACGGCGTAAAGCTTCAAGGCAATGTCACATGGTTTGACAATTTTTGTGTTCTCTTAAAGAGAGATGGACAGGTGCAACTTGTTTACAAGCATGCTATCTCTACGATAATGCCTGCCCAACCTGTAAATTTATTCGATGAAGACGAGCCTGATGACGAATAATGGCTCGAAGAGAACCATTTGACCGATAAGACTTATTCTACTGAAAAATTAATTGATCATGCTTATGTCATTCAGCCTGTACGGCAGGAAGACAATAAGGATTTGCGTGGGGCTGAGGCGCGGCTGAACGAAGCTATTGGCCTTGCTGAAGCGATTGATCTTGTGGTTGTCCACCATGAATCAGTGCGCCTGACGAAGCGCCGCCCAGCAACTTTATTTGGTCAGGGAACGGTAGATCGTATTCGTGAGATGTTGGATGGCTCTTCGCCGCGCCCATCTCTTGTTATTGTCGATAGTGCTTTAACGCCAGTTCAACACCGAAATCTTGAAAAAGCGTGGGACTGCAAAGTCTTAGATCGCACGGCCTTGATTCTTGAGATCTTTGGCGCGCGTGCTCAGACGAAAGAAGGGACGCTGCAAGTTGAACTCGCGCATCTTAGCTTTCAACGGTCCCGTTTGGTGCGGTCTTGGACACACCTTGAGCGCCAGCGCGGCGGGGCGGGTTTTCTCGGCGGGCCGGGGGAGCGCCAGATTGAAAGCGACCGCCGCGTTTTGGCGGAAAAAATTACCAGGCTTAAAGGGCAGATTGAACAAGTCAGCCGGACCCGTAATTTACAACGCGCTAAACGTAAGAAAGCACCGCACCCCGTCGTGGCATTAGTTGGTTATACCAATGCCGGAAAGTCCACTTTATTTAATCGCATGACTTCGGCGTCTGTGATGGAAGCGGACCAGCTTTTCGCGACACTGGATCCGACAATGCGCGCGGTGGATTTGCCAAGTGCAACGCGGATCATTTTGTCCGATACAGTGGGCTTTATTTCTCAATTGCCGACACAACTTGTGGCGGCGTTCCGGGCGACATTGGAAGAAGTAAATGAAGCTGATTTGATTTTGCATGTGCGCGATATTGCGCATGAAGATAGCGACGCCCAAAAACGCGATGTCATGGAAGTTCTATCCGAATTAGGGATTGATGATACGGATAGTCGACCTGTGATCGAAGTTTGGAACAAGGTGGATTGTTTGTCTGAAGAACGGGTTACAGAACTTTCGGATATTGCAGAACGCCGAAGAGAGGTTGCCATTGGCCGCCTTTCAGACCCATGGCCTGTCACAGTTTCTGCAATAAAAGAGATTGGTCTTGAGCGGCTATACAGTGAAATCGACCGCGCTCTAACGCAAGACTATAGATCCTATGCCACTATCGTGCCTTCTGCGAATGGTAAGGCAATTGCTTGGCTTTATGCCAATGGCGAGATTACAGAAGAAGGCCATGAAGAAGATGGCATGCATCTTGTGTTGCGGATGTCAGATAAAATTGCAGGGCAGTTTGAGAAACGATACCCCGATGTTCCGTTGAAATTGGTATCATAAAGTTAGTATAATGATGAATATAGACCCTTTGCTTGTCGCACAATCTCTTGAAGAAGTGGCGTCAGAGATTATTTTGCCAAGATTTCAAAATTTGCAAGCAGATGATATTGAAACGAAAACAGGTCCAGAAGATCTGGTGACGATTGCAGATAGGGAAGCTGAAGCCGCTTTAATTCAGCGTTTAACTGACTTTTGGCCCGGCTCTATTGTGATCGGGGAAGAGGGCGCTTCTGCTTATCCTGACTTATTAGCCTCATTAGATGATAAAGGCGTCTTCTGGATCGTTGATCCTGTGGATGGGACTTGGAACTTTGCTCAGGGTAGTGAGCGTTTTGCGACAATGGTGGCGCTTGTGGTCCAAGGCGAAACCGTGATGTCTTGGATATATCCGCCCATCATTGGCGATTGTGCCATTGCCGAAAAAGGCGCTGGAGCCACTTTTCAAGACAAGCGATTGAAAGCGCGTTCGGCTGTATCGTTCGAAAAGAGCAATATTGATTATTCTCCTCGTTATATGGTGGAAGGGTGGCGCGAGCAGCTTGATCATGTCACCCAAGAAGCTGCCTCTTGTCGCCGGGGGCGATGCTCGGCTTTTGCATATCTTGATATCGCGACAGGTGAGCTAGATGCGATACTGACGGGAATGATCTATCCATGGGATCATGCTCCCGGCACATTGTTGATTGAAGAGGCTGGCGGACATACAGCCTTTTTAGAAAGTGGTGTGCAATATACGCCCAAACCCCATGAAAAACAGCCCATGCTGAGTGTTGGGGATAAAGCAGCGTGGGCAGATTATGCGGCTCGATTTAAGCCGTCATCAGGCGCTTAGCGCAACGCAGATACTTCAGGACATGTTGGAATGGTCATGCCTTCAGGCAGTTTTGTTTCAGCATTGCCGCACGCCAAGCTCAGTTGCTCTTGCGTCAAAGCCGTCGCGGTTGAGAGATCCGCACCACTAAAATTCGCACCGGCAAGTTTGGTTTTGTAAAACTCAACTTTATCGAAAACAGCGCCTTGGCCTCTCACTTGTTCAAGATTAGCGCGGGACATGTTGACGTCATAAAATGTCACGTCGTTAAAATTCGCTCCAAAGAAAATTGACTGATCCAGATAAGTCGCAACGAATGCGCTACCTGAAAAGTCAGTGCCGCTATATTGTCCGGCGGATAAAATACTGTTTGAAATTTCTGTTTCTTTGAACAAGGCCCCTTGCGCCTGAATGCCTGTCATATCCGTATCTTCTATCAAGGTACTGGAAAAATCTGCGCCGCGTGCTGTCATATTTGTCATGATGGCTCGTGAAATTTTGGCATTCACTAATGTGGCACTATCGAGCTGTGAGCCTTGCAGAAAAGTTTTGGTCATGATGGTGTTTTCAAGGTTGGCTCGGGTGAAGATTGAATTAGCCAATAGTTTTGCCGTCAAATCTTGTCCTGACATATCTGCGCCAGCCCCAATCACCCCTTCAGAGCCAGTCGCCGTGGGGCCGCTTGCATAGGCTTTGATTTCCCCTTTGGTGCGCTCCATGCCTTTTTTCAATCGAATACCAACCGTTTCATTCACAACATTTGAGATATCGACAACCATACCAGCGCCAATTTCCGCCATGCTTAAAAGGGGGCGGGGGAGGCGTTGTTTTTGTTCATAACTGGCATTTGAGATGTATAGGGTAAAAACCCACATAATGACCGCTGTGGTAAGTGCGATAATCCTGAACATAAGCCTTCGCCCTGAAAAAAGTCTGCTGTATTTTTAAGACGAAAAAATACCATATTAGGGTAGGAATCTCGTTAACAGAGAAGTTTAAATTTTAATCGTTGAATTAAGCCGCAGATTGCTAGAACAAAGGGGGAGATTCCTGATGTTTTTGAGGCGTTTGCTAGCGATTTTTGGCGAAAAATGCGTTTTTGGATAAACCAGCTATGAATAGTATTAACCTTTTGCACCAAGATACTGAGATGGAGGATCTGTCGAAGTCTGCTGCAGGTTTTGAGATTACAGGCGATAAACCGCATATGGTGTTTTCGCTGGCTGAGCCTTGCAAACGCGGATGGTATCAAATTCACGCGCATTTGGGCGGTGAGAAAATTTACAATCCAAAAGTCTATCTGAACACCGGGGCAGGGTTCAGCGAAGCTCATGCTTTGGGGTTGAAAAAAGACAAAACAACAGGCGCTTTTTCAGCGACATTTTTCTTGCCGATAGATAGCGATCAATTTCGGTTTGATCCATCAGAAGGCCCAACAACGCTCGAAATTCATAAACTTGAAATCAAGCCCCTGCAGGGCCTGTCACTTGCGAAATTTTTGACGGGATATGCCGTCAATATTGCGAAAACTGATCCTCAAAGATTGGTCAAGCGCTGGCGCGAATATGCGCTATTTTTGAAAAAGCCTCATTTTATAAATGTGCAAGAGCCAACTGTCGCAGGGCCAGTCGGCACAAGTTACGAGCAATGGATTGAGGAAAAAGATTTTAATTTGAAGAGGGATGGCGAGGCTTTGCGAACTGAGATTGCTGCATTGGCTCACCAACCAAAGATCAGCGTCGTAATGCCAACTTATAATACGCCTGTGCATTATCTGGATGAATGTATCCAGTCTGTGGTGGATCAGGTCTATGAAAATTGGGAGCTCTGTATTGCAGATGATTGCTCTCCAAATGAGGAAACCAGAGATGCTTTGGCCCGGTGGGAGAAGAAAGATCCCCGGATTAAGGTCGTCTACAGAAAAGAAAACGGCCATATATCCGCGGCGACTAACTCTGCTATTGAAATTGTCACAGGCGATTGGATCGCGCTGCTGGATCATGATGATTTAATCCCACCGCAAGCTTTAGCGAAAATTGCTATCTATGCAGATCAAAACCCTGATGCGCAGATGATATATTCAGATGAAGATAAATTAGATCTGAGCGGTAAACGCAAAGAGCCTTATTTTAAAACAGATTGGAATTATCACCTCTTCTTATCACAAAATATGTTTTCGCATTTGGGCTGTTATAAGGCAAGTTTGATCAAAAAGGTTGGCGGCTTCAGGCTTGGGTTTGAAGGGTCGCAGGATTATGATCTCGCGCTTCGGTGTATTGATGAGATTGATCATAGCCAGATCGTTCACATCCCCGAAGTTTTATATCATTGGCGACAAATTCCCGGCAGCACAGCGCTTGATTCTGAAGAAAAGCCTTATGCGATGATTGCTGGTGAGCGCTCTTTAAACGAGCATTTCAAACGCAATGATGAGAAACATAAGGCTGAATTGATCGGATTTGGATATCGGATCAGGCGTGCCCTACCAACCCCGTTACCTGAAATAACCATCATTATACCAACTAAAGATGGGGTAGATCTTCTTAAGCAGTGCATCACGAGCATTCAAGACCGTTCGACGTATAGCAATTATAATATTCTAATTATCGATAATAATTCAGAGGAAAAAGAAACCTTTGACTATTTCAAAGAAATTGAATCGTCGAAAGTTCGTATCTTGAAATATCAAAAGCCCTTTAATTTTTCCGGCATCTGCAACTTTGCAGTTTCTGAAACTAAAGCCCCTTATGTGGTGCTTCTGAACAATGACACAGAGGTTTTATCGCCCGGTTGGCTCGAAGAAATGCTGACCATTGCCATTCAAGAAAAGATTGGCGCCGTTGGTGCACGGCTTTGGTATCCTGATGAGCGGTTGCAACATGTTGGGCTTGTCTTGTCGCCTCATCATATCGCGATGAATGCTCATAAGCATGGCCAAAAGGGTCATCATGGATATTTTGGTCGGGCATCCTTAACGCATGAATGTTCTGCCGTCACGGCGGCTTGCTTGATGGTCTCACGGGAAAAATATCTCGAAGTTGGGGGCATGAATGCTGATGATTTGGCGGTGGCTTATAATGATGTCGATTTTTGCCTGAAGCTTGGTGAGGCGGGATATAAAAATGTCTGCGCGACATTTGCAGATCTTTATCATCACGAGTCAGCAACGCGAGATTTAGATCAGGCGGAAGATACGCGCTTCCAAAAAGAGCGGGCATATATGTTGGAGACGTGGAAAGACGCGCTCAAGTCAGATCCAATGTATAATCAGCATTTGACCGATGAGCATGACAATTTCACGCTTCGGATCTGATTATTGTAGTTCTATAATCTCTTTAATGCGGCCATTTTCCAGCACGATTTCTTTTGTGCAAATGCTTTCAATAATGCTTCTGGCATGAGACGCGATAAGCATCCCCCGTGATTGAGTGATCAGGCTTGTCATCCGAGCTTCAACTTTGCTTTTAAACGCCGCGTCCCCAGAGCCGATCCATTCATCCAATACCAAAATATCTGGCTTGATCGCGGTGACCAATCCGACAGTTAGCCGCAATCTCATGCCTGTTGAATAAGTCGATACTGGATCGAAAACAGCGTCTCCAATATCCGCAAATTCGATGACGTCGGGCAGGACAGCGCGCACTTCATTGAGGGTAAGCCCCATTTGAACACCGCGCAGGAGGACATTCTCAATGCCCGTCGCCGCCAGGTTCAACCCGAAATTCATATCCAGAAGACTGGAGATTTGACCGTTGACGTTTAACGTGCCGGAATAGGATTTGTACGTGCCGACGATAATGCGCAACAGGGTGGATTTCCCAGCACCATTTCCGCCTGTAATGGCGATGCGTTCTCCAGCGTGAAGCGAGAAACTTATATCGGATAAAATTTGCCGAACAGGCCGTTTGCCTCTCTTGGTGTAAGAGGATTTAATATAATTCATTGGGTTGCCCAAAAGCCTTGCCGTATCCACCGTATTAACAGGGATGCTAAGGCCTAGCTTGTCCACGCCTATGAGGACTTGTTGAGCGTCTTCTTTAGGGGCAAGGGCAACCATAAGCTTAAATCCACAAATTGGTTTGGCGCCAAGTTTTGGCATAAACGACGCTGGCAATCAAAAAGCCCACAAGAGTTATGGTGATCACAACAGGATAAGATATTGGATCAATGGTTTTTTCCAGCATGGGCGCGCGGACGATCTCTAGAAAATGATAAAAGGGATTGTAAATCGTATAAGCCTCAATCATGCCGCCAGTTCTTAGACCTTCCAAATTTGCCATCCACAAGATAGGGGAAGCCAGAAAGGCGATGCGCATAATGGCTGAAACAACTTCGGGAATATCCCTAAAACGGGCCGCGATTGTGCCCAAGACGACCATCACCCAAATGCCATTGAGCAGATAAAAGATAGTGCCCAAAGTCGTCAGCAGAATGCCTGTCAGCGTCAGATGTCCGAAAAACAGGGAAACGCCGAGAATGATTGGCAGTTGATGGGCGAAGGATAAAAAGGAGTAGAACAGGTCTTTGCAGATAATATCCGTATTTGAGATGTTGCCTTGCAGCAATAGTCCCTTATTTGCGACCAATAGTCCCGATGCTCGATTGACAATCTCAGCAAGCAGGGTCCAAGCAACCAAGCCGACGACCATATGGGGAATGAATATATCTGGCGGTGTGCCAGACACCCTGCCATATAGAGCGCCCAGGGCGAGAGAAAAGAGCAAGGGATTGAGCAGCGCCCAAAGCGGCCCGAAAAAGGTTCTTCGATATTGAACAGCGAAAATCAGCCAAGTAGAATATCCCCAAAAATCAATACGTTTCAGGCTTTTTCTCAAGTGTGACCATAGATATGTCATGCGGCTTTAGCTTTGCTCAAAAGAGGCGGGTGACCCTTTGCCCCACTTACCTATTCTCTTGCATATTGAGATTGGGGCAGGAGAACAACATGCTTAACACTCATTCACTAATTTCCTTAGCAAGCAGTTAAACCTCTAGGATTAGGTTCACTTTTTCTTAGTCCCGCTGGCCCGTCCCAATATCGCCTGAATTGAATGCTTTAAAGGGACAATTAAAAAGTGTATTAACTATACATGAGGGCAAATTGAAAGGTTTCTGACATGGCGACTGTCGCAACGACTTTTAACGAAAATTTGATTACAAACGACTATCTGCAAGGATTGGTCGGGGGCGTTATTTTTGACAATTCTGCGCCAGTGACATTCTTTTTGGAATTTAGCGACGCCAATGAAAACAACACAAATGACTGGGATGAAAATGGCGCAGGCGCTGCCATTATCCGGGCTTTTGAACTTTGGTCCAATGTTGCGAATATAAGCTTCGAACAAGTTTTCTCTCTTGCAGCAGCAAATATTATTGAAACTGTTGGCACGGCCGATGGTAATCTTGGGTTCCATTTCTTCCCGGGCCAAAATGATCGAGACGACCTTAATACGACCCAGTCTTATGGTGAGTTCAATTATGAGGGGTCCGGTTGGAGTTCGCTTGGGCTGCTTCAGGGGGGCTATGGTTTTGTTACCGTGCTTCATGAAATTGGTCACGGTCTTGGCCTTGAGCACCCTCATGATGGGGATGTTTTCCCGAATATCATTTTGCCATTTAATGATTTTGGTGCCGCCAATCTAAATAAGGGCATCTACACGACCATGTCCTATAATGATGGTTGGGCGGGCACTGCCTTGGAGGCTTTCAGCACGACATATGGCTGGCAAGGTACGCCAATGGCGCTTGATATCGCTGCTATGCAGGCGA
The DNA here is from genome assembly GCA_938010655.1 of uncultured Parvularculaceae bacterium. Lineage (GTDB taxonomy): Bacteria > Pseudomonadota > Alphaproteobacteria > Caulobacterales > Parvularculaceae > CALLVA01. Next base: position 12,594 of record CALLVA010000029.1, read on the forward strand.
TCTATGGAGAGAACACAACATTTGCGTCAGGCAATGATGTTTATCAACTTCTAGATAGCAATGGTTCTGGAACATTCTTCTCTTCCATTTGGGATACAGGCGGCACAGATTCCATTGATTATGCAGGATCGCGGGATGCGAGCATTTTCCTCGAAGAAGCGACCATTGATGAATCTGCCACCGGCGGTGGTTTGGTGAGTTATGTAGATGGTATTTATGGAGGCTTCACGATTGCGCAGAATGCTGAGATTGAAAATATCAATAGCGGCTCTGGCGACGACTTTTTAGCTGGAAATGATCTCGACAATGCGATTGTCGGCGCAGGCGGTGCGGATGTTCTGATCGGTGGGCGCGGCGCAGACATGTTGCAAGGCGATGATGGCAACGATATTTTGATCGGCGATTTTAGCGGCATGGCCCGATTGTTGGAAACCGACTCCACGCTTGGCGGTGGGATAACCCTAGGATCAGGAGTTATTGTTGCGGGACAAAACTCGAATAATGCCACAAGAGCAACTTCGATCGATATTTCAAACGCGTTCTCGCTTGCGGCGAATGTGAATATTGAGAATTCAACAGAAATTCCGCATGTGACTATTCAAGGCACAGCTGGAAATGCAATTGATATTTACCGTATCGATATTAATAACCCCAATGCGATTATCACTTTGGATATTGATTTTGGGCGCACCTCTACAAACCTAGGCAATGGCAGTTTCGATGCTTCTATAGGCATCACGGATTCAAATGGGAACTTTATTCAGCGCGCTGATGATGCTGCCACAACTTATGGCGGAAATGGCAGTGCTTTTGCCCAAGATGCCTACTTGCAATTTTCTCCTGCATCAGCGGGGACCTATTACATCGTCGTTGGTTCATATGACAATGCTGGCAATTCAGACGACATTGTGGCTATGACGGCTGGGGACACATATGAATTGCAAGTCTCAGTTGAGCATGAACTAGGCGGCGCTTCGCCTTACTCTGAATATCTTCCATATTTCGATTTTGACGATATGGCGGGCGGTGCCAATGACGTATTGAATGGCGGCGCCGGTATTGATGAAATTTATGGCGGCGTTGGTAATGATGAAATTTCTGGCGGCATTGGTAATGATATTATCGATGGTGGCGAGGGACTTGATACAGCTTATTTTGATTATAATGCTGCAAATCTTGCGCATGTCACAAGCGGTGCTCGTTCCATTTTGAATTCAGGCAGTGAAATTGACGATGTTTCAAATATTGAAACCATGATCTTTGATGATGGAACGCAAAGTTTTGAGACGAATGTTTATCAATATATTGCCTCTTACAGAGACTTGATTGGCGCATTTGGATCAAATGATGCAGCGGCGATAAATCACTATGCTGGTTTCGGCGCGGCGGAAGGCCGTACTGTGTCATTCCAAAGCAACGCCTATGTTGC
>CALLVA010000030.1 GCA_938010655.1 uncultured Parvularculaceae bacterium
TGCGCCCGGCAGAGGCGTTGTCCGGGTCAAAATCAAGCGTTGCATCAAATGTGTTGAACCGGCCCACATAGGAAGAAATGCCAAAATGCTTGACCTTAAACAGCAATGTGGCGTGAGCAGTATCAAGCTTATATTGCCCCTCTCGCAAAGCCGCCGCTTCTGCATTAACGGCGGGCGCAGGCAGATTCGTACAGGCGGAGGCGAAGAGGAGAAAGGCGGAGAGAAATATAAAGCGCATAAGGTATAATGAGGGTGATATGATGTTTGGTCAAATCACGAAAAAATGAGTATATTTGATGGTGAGATTAAGGTCTATTTTTAGAAAGATGGTTGAACAAATATGAAGCCACTAATAGATGTTTGCGACGAAGAGTCATTTGATAAAAGCATAAATTTATTCCGAAATTTTCTTCCCGCTACCGCCGTTGTTAAAGTTCATACGGAGGGAGAAGAAAGTTTTAAATCACTCAAGATGTGTTCTCCTTAAGAGGAAGAATCTTTGTGCGAACCTTCGCAAACTCTACACCCCGGATCTTTCGGCAATGTCACTTGCCGCATTGTGCCTGCCAGACCGTCAAAAATAGTCACTTTGTTTGTCTCGGTCCGTAACCCGGTCAACCAAAGAATTGCCTGCATGGCCGCAAGGCTTCCGATGATGCCGGGGACGGCACCAAGCACACCATCTGTTTCGCAGTTGCCATCAGCATCCTCTGCCGTGGGCACAAGGCATTGATAGCAGGGTTGGTCTTTTCGCCATGGGGTGAAGAGGGCAACCTGCCCTTCGAAGCGCCCAATGGCACTGGTCAGTAAGGGAACTTTCACATCCATACAGGCTTTGTTGAGCATGAACCTTGTTGAAAAACTGTCGATCCCTTCGATCACAAGATCAAAGGATTTTATAAGATGAGGCGCAAGTGTTGGTGTGATATTTTCTGCGAAGGGCAAGAAGCGAGTCTCGCTATTGAGGTGCTTCATTTTGCGGATAGCACAATTGACTTTTGGTTTTCCGATATCCTCTTCTGTATACAGAACTTGTCTTTGTAAATTTGATAGCTCAACAACATCGCCGTCACAAAGGCCAATCGTTCCAACACCAGCGGCTGTAAGATATTGTAAAATGGGGCACCCAAGCCCCCCGGCACCAACAATCAGAACTTTTGCGTGTTTCAGCTTCTGTTGGCCTTGGCCGCCAACTTCTGGCAGCAAAATATGGCGTTGATAGCGTTCTATGTCAGCCGGGGAGAGCGCCACTTAAACCCCGGTGGAGCCGAAGCCCCCTGCGCCCCGCTCTGTGTCGTCCAAGCTCGTGGCCTCGACGAAGTTTGCTTGCCAGACAGGCGCAATCACTAATTGACCAATACGATCGCCACGATTGATGACGAAATCTTCCGTCCCATGATTAATCAAAATCACTTTCAACTCGCCGCGATAATCAGCATCAATAGTGCCCGGCGCATTGACGCAAGAAATGCCGTGTTTTGCTGCCAAGCCAGAGCGCGGGCGCATCTGGGCTTCCCAGCCGGGGGGCAGCGCCATGGCCAATCCTGTTGGCACCATAAATCGTTCGCCGGGTTTCAGCGTTAGCGGCTGATCTTGCGAAACGGCAGCTCGAATATCTGCACCTGCCGCAAGGCTGGTTTCATATTTTGGTAAATCCAGATCCGCCCCATTTTCAAGGCGCATAAGCTGAACAGTGGGGGCGGGGGGCGTTTGATTGGTCATGCTCATTGTTTATGGGAAAGCGGCCGCGCGCGCCAGAGTGGATCAGCCATTTTCGCGCAAAATATCTCCTGCAAGATAAAGAGAACCGCAGATTAAAATGCGCGGCGTGCCTTCTTGGCTTGCGGTCAGGGCCGCTTCAAAAGCACCGTCAATACTATGTGTCGCAGTGGCGGGAAGCCCGGCATGCTGCGCAAGCACAGCAACTTTTTCGGCATCGGCTGCTGCGTCTTGTGTCGATTGCACCGTAAAGACAGCTGCCGCCAGATCCACAAAAGGCGCGAAAAAACTTGCGGCATCTTTGTTGGCTTGCAAGCCAGAAATTAATACCAAGGGGCGAGGACGCAATTCTTCAAGGTCCGCCATGGCGCGGGCAACGACTTTTGCCCCATGGGCATTATGCCCGCCATCTAACCAGATTTCGACATCTTCGCCAGTGATCTTCCGGGCTTGTTCGATCAGGGGGCCATGGGTCAAACGTTGCAATCGACCTGGCCAAAAGGCTTGTTCAATGCCTTTGGAAATAATGTCTGCATCTGGGGCGAGGCCAGCCACTTTCAAAGCGGCAACGGCAAGCCCTGCATTTTCAATTTGATGGGCACCTAGCATGCGGGGGAGCGATAAATCCAGCAGGGCTTCTTCTTCCTGATAAATCAGATGGCCTTCTTCCAAAAACGCTGAATATTCTTCGCCCCAACTAAATGTTTCTGCGCCCAAGGCTAAAGCGCGATCGCGCAAAACGTTGCCTGCGCGTGTTGATTGTTTGCCAATGACCACGGGGCAGCCTTGTTTGATAATACCAGCTTTTTCCCGGGCAATATCTTCAATCGTGTCCCCCAGCCAATCCATATGGTCCATGCCGATGGGGCTGATCACGCAAGCGCGGGGGGCCTCAATAACATTAGTGGCATCGAGCCGCCCACCAAGGCCTGTTTCCAGCAAGACAACATCTGCAGGGGTTTCCGCAAAAGCCAGAAAAGCAGCGCAGGTCACCGCTTCAAAATATGTCAGCGGTTCTTCCCCGGCGGCGGCATCGCAGCGGCCAAGGGCGGAGATCAATGTTTTGTCGTCAATTTCTTCGCCCGCCAAAACAATCCGTTCATGAAACCGCACAAGATGAGGGGAGGTATAAACATGCACTTTCAGACCAGCAGCAGCGAGAATGGAGCGCATATAGGCAATGGTCGAGCCTTTGCCATTTGTGCCCGCCACATGAATGGTGGCCGGTAAATGATCTTGCGGATTGCCCACCCGGGACAAGGCCCATTTCACGCGATCTAGCCCAAGGTCAATTCGCTTGGGGCGGCGCTCAGCAAGCTGCGACAGCAGGGTTTGGACATCTTCTGCCAGAGAAAGTGAAGAAGGGGGCGTGGTCACGAAAGTATCTTGTGCCTACTCCGCTGCTTTGTCGAGAATTTCGACTTCAACTTCTTCAACGGGCGCTTCTTCCGGGGCGGCAATCGCCGCAACTGAACTAACTTTTGCCCCATGCTTGGTGAGCACGCGCACAAGTTTCGACAGCGCATCTTTCATCTCATGGCGCGGCACGACCATGTCGACCATGCCATGTTCGTTGAGATATTCAGCGGTCTGGAAGCCTTCCGGCAATTTTTCGCGGATCGTTTGTTCGATCACCCGTGGTCCGGCAAAGCCAATCAGAGCACCAGGTTCTGCCAGATGAACATCGCCAAGCATGGCGTAGGACGCTGTGACGCCGCCTGTTGTCGGGTTCGTCAGCACGACGATATAAGGCAGGCCAGCTTCACGCAGCATTTGAACAGCGATCGTTGTTCGGGGCATTTGCATGAGGGATAATATCCCCTCTTGCATCCGCGCCCCACCAGAAGCCGTGAAAACCACAAGAGCGCATTTTTTTTCAAGCGCAGTTTCAGCTGCCTTGATCAAACCTTCGCCAAGCCCCATGCCCATAGATCCGCCCATAAAGGCAAAATTCTGCACGGCGCAAACCATGGGAATGCTGTTTAAAGTGCCAGATCCAATCACAAGGGCATCTTTTTCCCCTGTTCTTTTGCGATAATCCCGAAGACGATCCGAATATTTTTTCTCATCTTTGAATTTGAGGGGATCGGCGGGAACATCCGGGAGGTCAATTTTCTCCCAGCTGCCTTCATCAAACAACAGGTCGAGCCGCTCAGTCGGGCCAATCTTCATATGATGCCCACATGATGGACAAACATGTTGTGTGCCAGCCAGATCTTTTTGGAAGATCATTTCCTCGCAGGACTTACACTTCGTCCAAAGGGTATCGGAGCCATCGTCTCGTTTGCGAAATATTTTTTTAATACCAGGTGGTGTAATGTCAGAGAGCCAGTTCATGGGTCATCCAGATAAAATTAAAGCGACTATTGAACTAAGAGTGTAGTCGGTCTTGGGGGATTTTGAAAGGTCGCAGCGATGATTTCCTTTATGTTTTTCGGGCGGTATGAATTGCCTCTGCGAGGGCGTTCATATGGTCGATTGCCGCCTTTGGGCTGTCCGCCAATTTGCTAATGAGTTCAGAACCAACCACAACGCCATCTGCGATTTTCGCAATCTCTCTGGCTTGGTCTGGTGTTTTGATCCCGAATCCGACTGCGACGGGGAGTTGTGCTGCCTGACGAATGCGGTCCACTGCTTCATCAACCGCTGCTTTTTCACCAGCGGCACCGCCCGTGATCCCGGCGACGGAGACATAATAAACAAATCCAGATGTATTTTTAATGACTTCTGGCAGGCGCTTATCATCCGTGGTGGGGGTGGTTAGGCGGATAAAATCCAAACCTGCTTTACGGGCCGGGAGGCAAAGCTCTGCGTCTTCTTCTGGGGGGAGATCAACAACGATCAGCCCATCAACGCCTGCCGCATCCGCATCTTTCAGGAAAGCTTCGACCCCATAAATATAGATGGGATTATAATACCCCATGAGGATAATAGGTGTCGTTTTGTCTTCGACACGAAAATCAGTAACCATGGATAAAGTTTTTTTGAGGGTTTGGCCCCCTTCCAGCGCCCGCAAACCAGCGGCCTGAATCGCCGCACCATCAGCCATTGGGTCTGTAAAACAAATCCCCAATTCAATCACATCCACCCCAGCCGCAGGCATCTGTTTCAGCAGAGAAAGCGACGTCTCATAATCCGGGTCACCCGCCATAATAAACGCCACAAAAGCGGCTTTGTCTTCTGCTTTCAGGCGGGTAAATGTATCATCAATTCTGGTCATGAGGCTCGCTTAGCATATGCGGAGGGGAGGGCAAGCGGAAAGAGGCGTCAAATCTCTCTTCCCAAAGCATCTGCCACGGTGAAAATATCTTTGTCGCCGCGGCCGCACATATTCATGAGCAATATCTGATCTTGGTCCATTTCTGCGGCGCGGTCAAAAGCGCGGGCGAGGGCGTGGCTTGGCTCCAAAGCTGGGATAATGCCCTCTAGGGCACAACATGTTTGGAAGGCCTCTAAAGCCTCCTCATCCTTACAGGAGACATATTTAACGCGGCCCGTTTCGTGGAGCCACGCATGTTCCGGGCCGATGCCGGGATAATCCAGACCAGCGGAAATAGAATGCGCGTCTTGAATTTGGCCGTCCTCATCTTGCAATAAATAAGTGCGATTGCCGTGCAACACGCCGGGATTGCCCCCTGTGAGGCTTGCCGCATGTTGGTCCGTATCAACGCCGTGCCCCGCCGCTTCAACGCCAATAATCTCAACTTCCTTATCGTCCAAAAAGGGGTGGAAAAGACCAATCGCGTTTGAGCCGCCCCCAATACAGGCCATAATCGTATCGGGCAAACGGCCCTCGGCTTCCATCATTTGCGCTTTGGCTTCATGGCCAATGACAGATTGAAAATCGCGCACCAATTCCGGGTAGGGGTGCGGACCAGCGGCTGTGCCGATAATGTAGAAAGTATCTTCCACATTCGTCACCCAATCGCGCAACGCATCATTCATCGCGTCTTTCAAGGTGCCCGTCCCAGAGGTGACAGGTTTGATCTCTGCGCCGAGCAAGTTCATCCGAAAGACATTGGGCTTTTGCCGTTCCACATCGGTTGCGCCCATATAGACAGTGCAAGGCAAACCGAAGCGGGCGCAGACCGTGGCTGTGGCAACACCATGTTGTCCTGCGCCTGTCTCTGCGATAATCCGGGTTTTGCCCATGCGTTTAGCGAGGAGAATTTGCCCGATACAATTATTGATCTTATGGGCGCCAGTATGGTTCAACTCATCGCGCTTCAGATAAATTTTCGCACCCTTGCCTTTGGCTGCGGTCTGGCGAACATGATCTGTGAGCCGTTCGGCATAATACATTGGCGAAGGGCGACCCACATAATGTTTGAGAAAATAATCAAGTTCCTCGCGAAAAGCCGGGTCCGCTTTGGCCGCTTTATATTCGGCTTCCAGCTCCAATATGAGCGGCATCAAGGTTTCGGCAACGAAACGCCCGCCAAAAATACCAAAGCGGCCTTCTGCGTCTGGACCATTACGATATGAATTGAGAGCAGTTTCGGGCATGTTTTACGCGTCCTTTAAATTCTCAGCTGACATAGCAGCATGGGCGGTGGTGACAAAGCGCTGAATCAGCGCCGCGTCTTTTTGGCCTTTTGAAATCTCCACGCCAGAAGAAACATCGACCCCGGTAAAGCTGGGCAAGCCCATACAGCTTTGAACAGCGTCATACACATTGTCTGGGGTTAAGCCGCCTGAGACCATCCAAGGCGTTTGGCAAGATATGGTGTTTAGAAGTTTCCAGTCAAAAGTCTGACCTAGACCGCCAGGATGCGCCGCCTCTTTGGGGGGCTTGGCATCCAGGATTAAATAATCTGCTAAACCATCAAATCGCGCCGCATCAGCAATATCCGCCGCCGTTTCAATGCCAAGGGCTTTGATGATGGGGATGCCTGTAAGGGCTTTGATTTCAGCAATCCGTTCAGGCGTTTCTGTGCCATGAAGTTGAAGATAATCTAGGGGAACCTCAGAAAGTGTTTGCTTTAGAAAAGCATCATTTGGGTCCACAAATAAGCCAACAAGCGCACCTGTTTTATCTTATGGGCCAATTGAGCGGCGGCCGTCTGGGGAATATTTCGAGGACTTTTCTCGAAAAAGACAAACCCGATCATAGTGGCGCCAGCCTTCTCGGCGGCGATGATGTTATTTTCGGATTTTAACCCACAAATTTTTACCTGAAATGACATTACCAAAGAGCACTTATGATTGAACAGCAGGCAAGTTGGCATCGCTATTCGGTTCAACAGGCGCAGACGCAGCCTGTTTTTTCAACTCTTTGAGTTCTTTTTTCTGAGTAGAAGCTTTGCGTCGAACGCTTTTGCCGGAAGACCACATTCCAAGGGCGCCCATGAAAAAGCCTAAAAACATCGAAATCGCCAGCGCCACCCAAAGAGGCAGCGGCCCTAATGCAAAAGCAGGATCATCTGTTGAAAACGGATCAAGGCTGATCATAACGGGCTGCATATTTGCCACGAGGAACACGATCAGAAGTAACCCGAGGATACCCATCAACAGCATAGATAAAATTTTGCGCATTATTCATGTCCCAACATCTTGGCCCAATTGTACTTTACTTTATGTATACAGATTGGGCCGGATGGGAACACCCGCGGCTAAATTTTTAAGGCGTAAAATTTAACTGAATGATCCTGAGATCACATTTTCTTCTTTTTTGCGGTTAAGCCGTTCGCGCATTTCTTTGCCTGCCTTGAAAAATGGGGTCCATTTTTCATCAATCGCGACAGCTTCGCCTGTGCGAGGGTTTCGCCCAATTCTGGCGGCGCGTTGTTTCACAGAAAAAGCACCAAAGCCACGCAGCTCAACGCGATTGCCTTCGGACAGCGCTGTCGTGATTTCGGAGAAAACGGTATTAACAATACGTTCAACGTCTCTTGTGAAAAGATGCGGGTTTTCGTTCGTTAGCTTTTGAACCAGCTCAGATTTAATCATCAATTTTTCTCTTTGTCGGATTCTGTGCGCCCCCAAGCGTCCATGCGCGACAAAACATTGTTTTTATATGATATTTAGGTTTCAAAGGTGCCAAAACATACTGGCGCCGTCAACCATGATTTATCTGATTCCCTGTCATTTCTCATAAAGAAGTGGCGAAGTGTCGCCAAAAGAGAGAAGACACCCCATTTAAAGGAAAAGATGCTTAGATTACACGATAGCGTGCTAATGATCCGGCAAGTTTAGGTGAATGATGGATAATCCTCAAAGCAAGAGTGAAACCGCCAGTTTCGGTTTTCAAGATGTGCCCGCTGCAGAAAAAGCAGGCATGGTGCGTGCTGTTTTTGATAGTGTCGCCCCGCAATATGACTTGATGAATGATCTCATGTCTGGCGGCGTGCACCGTATTTGGAAATCTGTTCTGCTAGATCGGATCAACCCCCAGCCGGGCACAAAGCTTCTGGATTTGGCCGGGGGCACAGGCGATGTCGCGATCGGGTTTTTGGACCGGGCTGGTGCGCGCGCGGCGCGGGGTCGCCCGGCGGCAGAAGCGACCATTTGCGACATCAATCATGAAATGTTGAAGGCAGGCGTGAGCCGCAAAGACGCACAACATCACGCTGAAAACTTGACCCGGACTTGCAGCGACGCACAAAATTTGAGTTTTCCTGATGAGAGCTTTGATTTTTATACAATCGTTTTCGGGATCAGAAATGTTACAGATAAATCCGCTGCATTGGCCGAAGCCCATAGAGTGTTGAAGCCAGGGGGGCGTTTTTTCTGTTTGGAGTTCTCCCATGCGATCACTGATGGGTTTCAAAAAATATATGATACTTATTCGTTCAATGTGATCCCCAAATTGGGCGAGTTGGTGGCGAATGATCGAGCATCTTATCAATATTTGGTCGAGAGTATTCGAAAGTTCCCGTCGCAAGAAGAATTTAAGCACCAGATTCAACAAGTCGGTTTTCAGCGCGTAGCTTATGAAAATCTTTCTGGCGGGATCGCAGCAATCCATAGCGGGTGGAAATTTTAATATGTTCAAAGCCACTATGGACATTCTTCGCTTGATGAAAGCTGGGTTTATTCTAGCGCGACATGACGCGCTGGTGCCAAAGGAATTTGAGCACTATGTCCCTGCGCCTGTACGCTTGCTCGGCAAGGTCTCGCGCATAGGCGCAAAGGATGATGGGTTGCGCCCCGGTCAAAGGCTGGCGCGGGCTTTATCTGGTCAGGGGCCAGCTTATGTCAAGTTTGGTCAATTGCTCGGTACACGGCCTGATATTGTGGGTTTTGAGATGGCAGAAGATTTGGGCGAGTTGCAAGACCGAATGCCGCCTTTTGCTCATGCATTAGCAGTTGCAGAAGTTGAAAAAGAATTTGGTCGTCCCCTCAAAGAAGTGTTTGATGATTTTTCTGAATGCGTTGCGGCGGCATCTGTTGCGCAAGTGCACCGTGCAAAGCTGAAGACGGGTGAAGAGGTTGCGGTAAAAATATTGCGACCCAATGTTGAGCGAAAAGTTGAAATTGAGTTTCGGGCGTTCCGGCGGGGCGCGGCCATAGCGCAAAAATTGGTCAAGCCTATCCGCCGCATGGAGCCTGTCGTCTTTATAGAGACGATTGCAGATTCAGCGAAAAAAGAACTCGATTTGAGAATGGAAGCAGGCAGCGCTTCGGAAATTGGCGAAAACCTCAATAGCGATGATCGCGTGCGCATTCCAGAAATCATGTGGGACCACACGACGAAGCGCCTTCTCACATTGGAATGGATTGACGGCACAAAAGTAACAGATATGGCCGCTTTGGAAAAAGCGAATATAGATAAAATCGCTCTGTCTCATACCATCATGCAGACCTTTTTAAACCAGGCTTTAAATGATGGGTTTTTCCACGCTGATATGCATCAGGGAAATTTATTCGTAGACCGTCAAGGCAAGTTGGTCTTGATCGATTTTGGCATTACCGGGCGTCTCGATGAAAGCTCGCGGCGAATTTTTGCTGATATTGTGTATGGCTTTATTCGCAGAGATTATCGCGCAGCAGCGCAAGCACATTTCACAGCGGGCTATGTGCCGCCAAATCATTCAGTTGAGGAATTTGCCACGGCTTTGCGGGCCGTTGTGGAGCCCATTTTTGGACGTGACTCAACGGAAGTTGATATGTCGAAAGTGCTGCAGCAATTATTGGATACGACCGAAAAATTTGAAATGCGGCTCCGCCCTGAATTGGTGATGTTGCAACGGACCATGGTCGTGATGGAAGGGGTAACCCGGGCATTAAACCCAAACATCAATATGTGGGAAGTCGCAGAGGTGGTTGTGCGGCGATATATTGATAGTGTTGCAGGCCCAAAGGCTTTGGCGGCGAAAGCGGAAAAATCAGCGAAGGCCGCTTGGGGACTGGCAGAGCGTTTCCCAGATTTTGCGGCCGCAGCGGAACGCGCCGTGCATTTTGTTGGGGATGATGGTATTCAATTATCCTCAGAAACGGTGGATCAACTTGCTTTAGCGATGAAACGGCGCCGCCCAAAAACGAAACGATAATATCACGGCTTGTTGAGGTCGTTATTTTTTTGGCGCATTTTTTGACGCTTTCTTTTAAGATAGTTTTTATGACCAAAACACCTTCTATTCTTCTGATCATCGGCGGCGGCATTGCGGCTTATAAATCTCTTTTACTGATCCGCGAATTAGCGCGTCGGGGGATCAAAACCCGGGCAATTTTAACCAAGGGAGGGGCGGAGTTTATCACCCCTCTTTCTGTGGGCGGCCTTACGGGAGATAAATGCTTTACGGATTTATTTGATCTGACTGATGAAGCAGAAATGGGACATATTGAATTATCACGGTCGGCGGATTTGGTTGTTGTCGCTCCCGCAACGGCGGATTTGATGGCGAAGGCCGCAACAGGGCTCGCCACCGATTTGGCAACCACAGCTTTGCTGGCAACAGATAAGCCAGTGATGATGGCCCCGGCGATGAATGTGCGCATGTGGGAACACCCAGCTACACAGCGCAACCTCAAGACGCTTCAAAAAGACGGTATACAGATTATCGGCCCTGATGAAGGGGACATGGCGTGTGGTGAATTTGGCGCTGGCCGCATGGCTGAACCAGAAATGATGGCAGATGCTATCGCCACAAAATTAGGCGGCAGCGCCGCGCAAGTTATTCCGTTTTCGGGTGGATCCGCAGATTTGAAAGATAAACATATATTGGTGACGGCCGGACCAACGCATGAACCATTAGACCCTGTGCGGTATATCGCGAACAGGTCTTCTGGAAAGCAAGGTTATGCCATTGCATCTGCTTTGGCCCAGTTGGGGGCAAAGGTCACGCTTGTTTCTGGCCCTACCCAGATTTCAGACCCTTTGGGCGTTAAAGTTGTTCGTGTTGAAACAGCGCGGCAAATGCTGTCGGCGTGTGAAGCGGCTCTTCCGGCGGATTGTTTTGTGGCTTGTGCTGCGGTGGCGGATTATCGACCTGAAATTGAGACAGATCATAAAATCAAAAAAGAGCGCGGCGGTCTTTCCGCAATTCCTTTGGCGGAGAACCCAGATATTTTGAAGACCATAGCGCGGCTCGAAAAAGGGCGGCCACCTCTCGTGGTGGGTTTTGCGGCAGAAACAGATGATGTGCTGGCGCATGCGGAAGCAAAGCGCGCTCGAAAAGGCTGTGATTGGATCGTCGCAAATGATGTTTCCCCGGGCACGGGCACAATGGGGGGAGATCGGAACACAGTGGTCATCCTCTCGGACAAAGGCGAAGAGAGCTGGGACAATATGTTGAAAACCGAAGTTGCCGGGCAGCTCGCGGCCAAGATTGCGAAAAGCCTGACTTCCTAGTTTAGAATTGTCTGGTGGCACAGCTTCAACAAGACCCTTGCGAGGATACTTAGTCAGCTTTATGTAAGGGCTCCAATATTAATATGAGGCCTCCATGACTGAGACAATTTTCCCCAAAGGCGACCTGATGAAGGGCAAACGCGGCCTGATTATGGGGGTTGCCAATAAAAATTCAATCGCATGGGCAATTGCCCAACAGCTCGCAGCGCAAGGAGCTGAAATTGCATTTTCATATATTGAGCAGATGGAAAAACGCGTACGTCCTCTCGCAGAAGAGCTAGGCGTGAAGCTCATGGTGCCATGTGATGTGACCGATGACGCCTCCATGGATGATGCTTTTGCAATGATCAAAAAAGAGTGGGGGGAAATGGATTTCCTCGTGCACTCCATTGCCTTTTCGGACAAGGATGAGCTGAAAGGGTCTTTCGTTGAAAATACGACCCGCGATAATTTCAAACGCACCATGGATATTTCCGCTTTCTCATTTGTAGATAGCGCGAAGCGCGCGTCGCATATGATGCCAAATGGCGGCGCGATGATCACGCTGACTTATCTGGGATCAGAGCGCGTCTTACCGAGCTATAATGTCATGGGTGTCGCTAAAGCAGCGCTTGAAGCTGCAACACGATATATTGCGCGGGATTTGGGACCACAGAAAATTACAGTGAATGCAATTTCAGCTGGCGCGATCAAAACACTATCATTAGGCGGCATTTCCGGTGGCCGGGGGCTTCTTTCTGAAGGTCGCAATTGGGCGCCTTTGCGCGAAGATACAGACCCGGCAGGGGTTGCAGGTGCGGCGCTTTATTTGCTCTCTGATCTTGGCAAATCCACAACGGGCGAAACGCACCATGTAGATGCAGGTTTCCATATTGTTGGTATGCCGGATACGGATGAATAAAGTCTCAAGTGAGCGACTTCTCCGATTATATTGTTTTTGTAGATGAAAGTGGCGATCATGGTTTAAAGACCATTGATCCTACTTTCCCGGTATTTGCATTATGTTTTTGTGTTATCAAGAAACGTGATTATATCGATAAAATTGTACCCGCTTTTCAGAAATTTAAATTTGATTACTGGGGACATGACGCCGTCATTCTTCATTCGCATGAAATTCGCAAAAGCAAAGGGCAATTTACCCTTTTAATGTCCGATTCTAATTTGCGAGAGCGTTTTTATAGTGAATTAAATGCGATCATGTCGTCTATCCCAGTCCGAGTTATAGCATCTGTTATCGACAAACAAAGTTTACGCAAACGCTATTCTAAGCCCTTCAATCCATATGAGATTGCCTTATTATTTTGTTTAGAACGAATTAGAGGCTTAATGCTATCTGAAGGTCAGGAAGGCAAAAAAGTACCTATTCTGTTTGAGGGGCGTGGGCGAGTTGAAGATAAGGAATTAGAACTACAATTTAGAAGGATTTGCGATAATAAAATTAACTGGGGATACAAAAAGCCAGATTTCTCAACGATAAATTTTGATCCGACATTTTGCAGTAAAGCAATTAATTCTACTGGCTTGCAAATAGCTGATTTATTCGCCCACCCGATTGCGCGCAATTATCTTAATAAAGAAAAGCCAAATAGGGCATATGAGATAATTAAAGACAAAATCGAAGACGTTAAATTGTTCCCATAAAACAAAAAGGCCCCGGTTGCCCAGAGCCTAGATGTCGACCAGGTATTCCCAATCCTTGATATACATATAGGACGTTATGACCTAAAATTCAATGACCATACGAATATGTTTAACGGAAATTATTTTTCATGACCCCCTTCTGGCCAGAGATTTTTGGGCATAAAACTGTTGCTCTTTTTGATCTATGGACGATCACGCATTTTCTGTCTGGGTTTGGGGTCATCAAGGCTATTGAGATTTTTGAGAAAAGGGGGCGGGTCATTGCGCACCCGTTTCTTTTTTGTCTTTTAATCTCCGCGCTGTGGGAAATTGCTGAAATTTATATGGAGCTTGGGGCGGCGGGCGCTTGGGTGAAGCATTGGTTTGATGGCGTTGAATATTGGGCCAATCGTCTCATTACGGATCAACTCGCTTTTGTGGCTGGGTTTTGGGTGGCGCAGCGGCATGGAGGTTTCGCCTTGCCTGCGAAGATCATTGCCACCATCTGGTTTTTAGTCCATTTGATCTTTTTGCCCCATAGTATGTGGCTGCAAGATTGGTTGAGTGCAAAGCTATAAAAAAGGGGCCGTCGAGGCCCCTTTTCATTGTCCATAGGACCGTCTCATTTCGCTGCCATCGGGTCGATGGTTTGAATGGACCCGTCTTCGTTAAAAGTCAGCGGGGTAATTTTTACATTTCGCAAATGTGTTTGGCCCGAAAGTTGTGTGTCGTGATAGGCTAGATACCATTGACCGTTACGTTCAAAAATTGAGTGATGTGTCGTCCAGCCTTCAACTTCTTCCAAGATGCGACCTTGATATGTAAATGGTCCATACGGATTATCCCCCGTCGCATAAACAAGATAGTGCGTGTCGCCTGTTGAATAGGTGAAATAATATTTGCCATCTTTTTTGAAGACCCAAGGCCCTTCAAAGAAACGACGGTCTAAATCACCCGCTAACATGGGGGTGCCTTCTGGGGTCAAGATTTGGATATCGTTTAAAGGCTCACCAAACTCCAGCATATCATCGCTCAATTTAGCCATATAGGGGCTAAGGGCTGGCGCATCAGGATCAAGCAAATCTGTCTCTGATCCGTTCACATCAAATGTACCAGTTGCCCATTTTTGAAGCTGCCCGCCCCAGATACCGCCGACATAAATATAATGTGTGCCATCGTCATCTTTGAAGACGCCTGGATCAATGGAATAGCTGCCCTTCATAGGGTCAGGCTGCGGTGTAAACGGGCCTGTCGGGGAGGTTGATGTGGCAACGCCAATACGGAAGATATCGTCTTTGTCTTTCGCAGGGAAATATAAATAATAAGTACCGTCTTTATACGCAGCATCAGGCGCCCACATTTGGCGGCCAACCCACGGCACATTGTCTTTATCCAAAGCGACATCATGGATAGTCACTTCGCCGCCAATTTCATCCATAGACAAAACGCGATAATCGCGCATGGCGAAATGGTTGCCAAGGTCATCCATGGGCACGCCGCTTTCAATGTCATGGCTCGCATAAATATAAATGCGACCATCTTCCCAGATATGCACGGAAGGGTCTGCGGTATAAATTTCCGTGACCAAAGGCTGTTCACGGTAGGTTTTACCGACGGTCGTCGCTTCGCCTATTTCAGGCTTTTCCATCTTGGTTTCTGGCGCGGCGACTTCGGGCGATTGCCCGCAAGCTGAGAGCAGGGCGATGGCGCTAATGGCATATAGGAGGTTTCGCATGAGAAGGGTCCTTTACTTGACAACGTTGACTGCCACCATAGGCCTTTTGGCTGTTGAATGAAAGAGGGCAAAGATAACAAAAAACCCCGCTTCGAGAAGCGGGGTTTTTTTATTTTTTCCGGGGAAAGCTTAGTCGTCTTTGACGATTTCTTTGCCTGTTTCTTGATCAACCACTTTCATGGAAAGGCGGGTCTTGCCGCGATCATCGAAGCCCATGAGTTTAACGT
The DNA here is from genome assembly GCA_938010655.1 of uncultured Parvularculaceae bacterium. Classification (GTDB taxonomy): domain Bacteria; phylum Pseudomonadota; class Alphaproteobacteria; order Caulobacterales; family Parvularculaceae; genus CALLVA01. The sequence continues at coordinate 15,095 of CALLVA010000030.1, forward strand.
AAACTTCATCGCCTTCTTTACAGACGTCGGTTGTTTTGTCTGTTTTGCCTTCAGCCAATTGTGAAATATGGACAAGGCCGTCTTTCGCGCCAAAGAAGTTCACAAACGCACCAAAGTCCATGGTTTTCACGACTTTGCCTTTGTAGATTTCGCCAACTTCAGGCTCGTCCACAATGCCTTTGATCATCGCCATGGCTTTGTCGATGCTTTCTTGATCATTAGACGCGACTTGTATCATGCCTTCATCATCAATATTCACCTTCGCGCCAGACTCTTCCACGATGCCGCGGATGACTTTACCGCCTGTTCCAATCACTTCGCGGATTTTGTCGGTCGCGATTTTCATGGTGACGATGCGCGGCGCATTCGCGCCAAGCTCGCCGCGACCTTCCGTAATCGCATTGGCCATTTCACCAAGGATGTGGTTCCGACCATCATGGGCTTGCGCCAAGGCCGTTTTCATAATCTCTTCAGTGATACCCGCAATTTTGATATCCATCTGAAGCGATGTCACGCCTTCTGATGTGCCGGCCACTTTAAAGTCCATGTCCCCAAGGTGATCTTCGTCGCCGAGGATGTCAGAGAGAACCGCAAAGTCTTCGCCTTCCAGGATGAGACCCATCGCAATACCTGCAACAGGGCGTTTCACTGGAACGCCAGCATCCATCATGGCAAGAGAAGCACCACAAACAGTCGCCATAGAAGACGATCCGTTTGATTCAGTGATTTCTGATACCAAGCGGATCACATAAGGGAACTCTTCTTGAGAAGGTAGAACAGCTTGAACCGCGCGCCATGCTAATTTGCCGTGCCCAATTTCCCGGCGACCCGCCCCGCCCATGCGGCCTGTTTCTCCAACAGAATATGGGGGGAAATTATAGTGCAGCATAAAGTTGGCTTTATAGGTGCCTTCCAATGCGTCGATGAATTGTTCATCATCTGACGTGCCAAGAGTGGCCACAACGATGGCTTGTGTTTCGCCGCGGGTGAACAAAGCGGACCCGTGCGTCCGTGGCAGAATGCCAACTTCAGAAACGATTGGACGAACAGTTTTCGTATCACGACCATCAATCCGCTTGCCTGTTGCAAGCACATCGCCGCGCACAACTTCACTTTCAAGTTGCTTTAGCAAGCCGCCAACCATGGACTTGTCGAGGCCATCTTCGTCTGCACAAAGTTCAGCATAAGCCATCTCTTTGGCCGCGCCGATTTTTTCAACGCGGTTCTGCTTCACCGTTTCTTTGTAAGCATCGCGAATGGCAGATTCTGCAAGTTTTTTGACTTGAGCATATTCTGCTGAATAATCAGTAGGCGTATAATCCCAAGGATCTTTAGCGCAGTCTTCAGCAAAATCGATGATAAGATCAATCACGTCTTGGCAAGCGCGGTGACCAAACATCACGGCGCCAAGCATAACATCTTCAGAAAGCTCTTTAGCTTCTGATTCAACCATCATCACAGCGTCTTGCGTGCCGGCCATGACGAGGTCCAAATCTGTGTCTGGCATGTCATCAATGTCTGGGTTCAAGCGATATTCGCCATCAAAATATCCAACGCGGGCACAGCCGATGGGGCCCATGAAAGGCAGGCCAGAAATGGTCAGTGCCGCAGAAGCACCAATCATCGCCACAACATCAGGATCGTTTTCCATGTCGTGGGAAACGACAGTACACACAACTTGAACTTCGTTTTTAAAGCCTTCCACAAAAAGCGGACGGATCGGGCGATCAATCAGACGAGACGTCAGGGTCTCTTTTTCTGTTGGGCGGCCTTCGCGCTTGAAGAACCCACCGGGGATTTTACCCGCAGCATATGTTTTTTCTTGGTAGTTCACAGTGAGCGGGAAGAAATCCTGACCAGGCTTCATTTCGCGCTTGCCGACAACAGTCGCCAAGACGGATGTCTCACCATATGTAACAAGAACCGCGCCGTCTGCCTGACGGGCAATGCGGCCAGTTTCAAGGGTAAGCTCACGCCCGCCCCATTCGATTGTTTTTTTTGTAATATTGAACATGAAATATCTTCTTTCGATTAACGGGCAAACGGCCGGATTGCCGACGCCCAATGGGACTTTGCCCAATAGAATCTGATCAGGTGTTCAAGGCCGATCAGATAAAACAAAAGCGGGCCGGTTTTCTAACCTTGGGCCCGCTTTCCGATGGTCCGCTTAGCGGCGCAGACCGAGCCGTTCGATGAGCGACTTATACCGCTCTTCATTTTTACCGCGCACATAGTCCAAAAGACGACGACGCTGGGAAACCATTTTCAACAAACCACGACGAGAGTGATTATCTTTTTTGTGGCTTTTGAAGTGACCAGTCAGATTTGCAATACGTTCTGAGAGGATGGCAACTTGAACTTCTGGTGAGCCTGAATCACCTTCTTTTGTTGCATATTCTTTAATCAGGGCAGCTTTACGCTCTGGCGTAATAGACATATTTTTCTCCGCGATGCCATTGAAAAGTCAGCTGCCGAGGCATCGTCCAGCAACCGATGCGCTCATATGGCGGAAAAAGGCCGGAAAGGCAAGGGGGCTAGAGCCGCGTCATGCAGGCGCGGGGCTGTTGTTCCTCGCGCAATAATGCCCGCCAGCAGGGGCCGACGGGCTTATTTTTTTCGCGATACACATAGAACACTCTTAAACTGGATTACTTACTATTGGCGGCGATCATCATTGTCGCAGGTGCAGCTGGGGTCGCCAAGCTTGCTGCGATTTGATTTTCAATTTTAGCCTCAAGTGTGGCAATGGTTTTTTCTGCCTCTTTGATAATGGCGAGTTGAATATCAGCTTGGTCGCCGGGGAAGGAAATAACGGCCATTTCAACGTTGGCTTGAGCCATTTTTGCCGCGAAGCTGGTATGATTGAGCTTATCAAGGGTTGCCGTGGTTTCCCGGCCAAGATCTTCCAAAATCACATCAATAGGTGTTTCGGAAGACGCGGCGATAGGTTGGGCGTTGACATGGCCGATCATTGAAAAGCTAACAAGGCCAGCGATAAAAGCGGTTTTGATTAATGTAGTCATTTTCTCTCTCCATATTGTTCATCAGTCGTTGCTGATGCATTCAATATAGGACAGGGAGGCGGGCGCTGCTGTGACGGGGATCACGGGATTGGGTTATTCAACCGCTTCCACAAAATCCGCCAAAGTATCTGGCTCTATGAGGGTGATGAGGCCTGCTTGATTTGTGAGGATGCCTTCGTCCTCCCATGCTTTCAGTTGCCGGTTCACATTTTCGCGCATCAGCCCGGCATGGGCACCTAGATTGGCTTGGCTGATTTTCATATCAATTTTCACCTGGCCATCCGCATTTTCATGGCCATGGCTATCCGCAAGACGGAGCAAGGCTCTCGCCAGCCGGGGGCCAGCTTGCATGGTTGTGACTTCTTCCACAAAGAGATCCGTTTGGCGCAATCGAGCGCAAATCAAGCTGATCATTTTCAAGGCAATTTTCGGGTGCGCTTCTAAAAAGCTTAGGAAATGCGCCCGGCTAATCTGTAGGCCGCGCATTTCTTCCAAAACGGTGACCGTGGCTGTGCGCTCGCCGCCATCCAATACGGCAATTTCGCCAATAAGGTCACCCGTGGTCAAGAAGGCCAGCACAGTTTCTTTGCCATTATTGGCATAAGTGGAGACTTTGATTTTGCCCGATTGGACGATCAACATAAAGTCGCCGGCCTCGCCTTGTTGAAAGATTTGAGCGCGGGCTTTGTGGTGCACAGGGCTTGCAAGCACAAGAAGATCGGCAAAAGCAGCGTCATCAAATCCGTCAAAAAAGGGGTTCTTTTTCAACTCAAATTTTAGACTGTCTGTCATATTTTCCACGAGATATCCTCCATGGGCAAAGCGCCGATTGCTTGCTAAAAATACACAACATGAGGTGGACTTTATGCCACACCTTGCCAGACTGCGCCATATTCTTCTGGATTTGCAGTGATATCTTTCACAGGAGAAAAAGGGTGGCGGCAGCATTGCCAAGAAAAAAGGCGCTTCTGTCAGAAACGCCTTTCTCTTCAATTATTTATACAGACTTACCGCCCTCGATAGGCAATTGGTAAGTCGCCTTTGGATAAATCCTTATAGCGTTCAGCCAGTTTGGACTGACGATTTTCCAGGGACGTTTGTTGGCCATTGATAAAGACAGCAACAGGCCGGGAGGAAAGCTCTAAAGGATCGCCATCCCAAATGACCAAATCGCCGATTTTGCCCGGCTCAATGGTGCCTAGCTGCGCTTCAAGACCCCAGATTTTGGCCGGGTTTGTAGAAATCGCAGCAAGAGCCGCTTCATAAGGAAGGCCATTCGCAACGGCGTTCCCTGCCAGTTGCGGCAAGAGACGGACATTATGCGTATAGCCAATATCGCTATCAAAAAACGCAATGGTCACCCCCGCTTCATGGAGCCGCGCCGCATTTTCAAGGGTCGCGCCCATAGCTTCAAATCTGGCAGGCAAATTGTCCATAGGGTTCAGGATAACCGGAATGTCTTCAGCGGCCAGTTCAGGGGCCACACGCCATGCTTCTCTGGCAGACACAAGAATGAGCTTGAGCCCAAACTCTTTTTTCAACTTGATCAGCCTACGGATATCTGGCGCACTTTCGACATGCACCAACATAGGCAACTCGCCTCGTGCGACTGGGGCGAACGCCGCAAGGTCTAGGTATTTTAGATCGCTATCTGTCCCGCTATCTCTGAATGCGGCTGGGCTACGAGCATAGCGCAACGCTTCGTTGATATATAATCGCAGCTTCGCAAAAGCCCCTGCTTTATTATCCCCTGCGCGGCGCGCACCATCATATCCCATCACCACATTTTGCGCGAGGCAGCCAGCCATGACAGGTTCTTGCGTGCCAGATAGATCAATGACAGATCCGCAGCCGCCTAATAACTTGCCAGAAGGCGCCGTGGTCACATAAGCGCGGGTAACACCGCCAGCGCGGCTAATGGGGATAATGGTTGAATCAGGGTTCAACGCATCGCGTGCATCAAGAGCGGCGGAAAAAGGAAAGTCATTATCCGTTCTCGTATCATTGCCTTCCCCATTCAGGGAAATTTCTTCCAACCCTACGCCAGAAAGCGCGGCGAAAAAGCCCGGCGTTACAGGAGCAGATTTGGCATCAATCACTCTTGCACCACTGGGTTTATTGACAAGACGGCCAACGGCGGTGATCCGCCCATCTTCCATGACAATCGTCCCATTCTCAATTTTACCAGCTTGGCCAGTGAGGTGAATTTCCGCATTCTCGATCACGATGGTTTCCGCCAAGGCGGTACTTATCATGGCAGTCGCCCCGGCGAAGCCGGCAACAAATAGTTTTCTTAAGATGTGTGGTGAGATCATTGTCCTGCCCCTCCGCGTGGGCCATTATCTTGTTGACCAATTTCAAAATCCATCCGGGGGCTGAGGGTTGCGTCATTAAGGTCAAACATCAATGCGCCATCAATATAAACCCGTTCTGCCTTTGTATAGACAGAGAAAGGATCGCCATCCCAAACCACAATATCAGCCATTTTTCCGGCTTCTAACGTTCCAGTTTGGTCAAGAATACCCATGGATTTTGCTGGATTGGCAGTGATCCAAGTGATCGCTTCTTCGGGGGGTGTTTCAATGCCCAATTTTGCCCCATCAGCAACGGCTTTGGCCGTTTCCTGATTAAGCCGTTGAATGTCGCGCTCTGAATCTGAGTGAATAATCGTACAACTATTTTCCGGTACACTGATCATCGCCGCGTTTTCACGCACCGCATCATAGGCTTCTAATTTAAAGCCCCACCAATCAGCCCAAACAGCCGCACAGGTTTGTGCCTCGGCCAAATAGTCCGCCACTTTATAGGCCTCAACAGCATGTTGAAAACTGGCAACTTCATAGCCAAATTCTTTGGCCATATCCAAAACCTGCACCATTTCGTCGGCGCGGTAGCAATGCATATGAACTTTTAAATCGCCATCCAGAGCCATGGCGAGCGTTTCAAGTTTCAAATTTTGCGAGGGCATAGTGGCATCATCTTTGCCATCTTCTACAGCTTGGCTGTAATCATCCCATTTCTGTTTGTATTCCCGCGCTTCAATCCATGCGGCGCGATACCCCGCAAAATTGCCCATGCGTGTGCCGGGCCCGCCTTTATTGCCATAGACCCGTTTCGGATTTTCACCGCAAGCCATTTTCATGCCATAAGGGGCGTCAGGGAATTTCATATCTTGCACTGTCCGTGCAGGAACATTTTTGAGCGTCACCGTGCGTCCGCCAAAAAGATTGGCTGAGCCGGGTAAAATTTGCAGGGAAGTAATGCCCCCTGCCAGTGCTCTGGTAAAGCCAGGGTCTTGCGGCCAAACCGAGTGCTCTGCCCAGACATTCGCCGTATTCGGCGAGACGGCTTCATTGCCATCAGATGTGGAGGCAAAACCCGGTGAGGGATAAACGCCTAAGTGAGAATGAATGTCGATAATGCCGGGCGTGATGGTTTTGCCAGTGACATCAATTGTCACAAGATCATCTTTTTTGACGCCTTTTGGCAGTTTAGGCGCTTTTTCGCCAATACCAGCAATCTTACCATCCACAATCAACAAGGCGCCGTTCTCAATTTTGTCGCCTGTGCCCGTGAGGATCGTTGCCCCGGTCAATAATGTTGTCTTACTGCTATAAGGCGAATAGGTGCTTGGATACGGATTTTTAGATGGCATTTCAATCGAGGACCCCTTGTCGTCCTTCGATGATTTATCATCTTGTTTGTCGCCATTGCCGCACGCCGCAATGGCCAGCAAACCTGCGCCGGTCAAAAAGCCTCGGGCCATTTTAGAAAATCGCATAAATTTCCCATCCTCTTTCGGTTGAAATCTTAAGGATGACCCTAGCTGGGGCGAAACAAGCGGGCAAGCCATTTTGCCTTGAAAGCGAAACGCCATGTCGTGAGTTGCTTGATCGGCCTAAACAGAATTAGGCTCCCTTCAAGAACAAAAGAGGCATCTCATGATGATATTACAACCCTTATTCGGTTTGGGCGTCTTGCTCGCAATTGGCTGGGCGATAAGCGAGAACCGCCGCGTCTTCCCATGGAAATGGGCGGCGGGCGCCGTAATTGTTCAGATCATTTTGGCGCTTCTCTTTTTAAGAGTATCCTTTTTGCAAAATGCGTTGGCAAGCGCAGGACGGGCCGTCGAAGTTTTGGAGGCCGCTAGCCGGGCAGGGTCCAGCTTCATGTTTGGGTATCTTGGCGGCGCGCCTTTGCCGTTTGAGCCAACCCCCGGCGCAAACACGATGATTATCGCCTTTCAGATTTTACCAATCATTTTAGTCACAGCAGCTTTGGCCGCGTTATTGTGGCATTGGCGCATTTTGCCCATCATCATTTCTGGGTTGAGCTGGGCTTTGCGACGGACCTTGAAGGTGAGTGGTGCTGTTGGCTTGGGTGCTGCTGCAAACTTTTTTCTGGGTGTTGTCGAAAGCCCCATGCTTATTCGGGCCTATTTAAACCGTATGTCGCGTACTGAGCTTTTCATGGTGATGGTCGCAGGTATGGCGACTGTCTCTGGCGCTGTGTTAGTGCTTTATGCCACTATCTTGGAAGGGATCGTTGCTGATGCCACGGGGCATATTTTGACGGCGTCTTTAATCTCATTGCCCGCAGCTTTGTTGTTTGCGCGGATCATGGTGCCTTATAAAGAGGGTGAAAGTGCCCTTGCTGAAACGCTTGGACCGGAAGAGGAAACTATAAAATACGATAGTACTTTAGCGGCTTTGGTCAGCGGCGTTGAGGATGGATTGAAAGTCTTTTTAAGCGTCATGGCGATGCTAATTGTCATTTTCGCGCTCGTTTTTATTGCCAATGCGATCTTAGGTATTTTGCCTGATATATCGGGCGCGCCCTTAACGGTGAACCGTCTCTTTGGGTGGGTCTTCGCCCCCATCGTGATGTTGTTCGGCATCCCGTTCAGTGAAGCCGCGCAGGCCGGTCAATTGATGGGCACAAAAGCCATCCTCAATGAATTCATTGCCTATCAACAACTTTCCAGTCTCGCGCCGGGCGCGTTGTCGCCGCGCAGTTCAGTGATCATGACTTATGCGATGTGTGGTTTTGCAAATCTCGCGAGCATTGGGTTGCAATTGGCAACATTTTCAACGCTTGCGCCAGAGCGAAAAGCAGAAATTGCGTCGCTTGGGTGGCGCGCATGGATTGCGGGAAATCTGGCCACAGGCGCAACAGCCTCAGTTGCGGCAATGACCATCCCCGCTTAAAGGCGAGGAAGACTGCCTAACGAACAACCTGCACCAAAAGGCTGGTGCAGGTTGTTCTTTACCAGTCTGGTCCTTTAGAAACCCTTTTGCCATCCTAAAGTCAGCATACTGTCTGTTTCCATTTGAGGGCCATTCAAGTCTTGATATAGCGGCATACCATATTCTAACGCCATGCGATGACCTTTGAGCACGCCATTGGAGCCTGTCAAATTGACCCCGATCAAGGCTTCAACGCGCGTACCGACATGATTATCAGGATTGGCCGTTTGGACGGGCGCTGCAATGGCCGGGTCTCGCCCTTGAATACTCTCTTGCGCGCCAGCTTTCAGGCGCGCGGCTTATCATTGTTAAAAAGTAGAAATCAAGAGCCGAGATTGAATACTTTAAAGGGCTTTAATTTTAAGCCCTCCAAAGCACAAAGCGCCACGGGTTCATCATGAGCGGTGGCTAATACCACCTCCATATCCCCCACATGGTCTCCGCGAATGCCTTTGGCGATTGGGGGTTGAATAATGATAGTGCGACCTTGTTTGAGTTTTGTCGCATCCCCTCCAGAAAGACTTGCGGCGGGAAGATCAGAAAGGGCCGTCTCTATAGTCTCTAAAAAACCATCAAGATGCTCAGACGTATATTTCGTCCGATCATTTTCTTTAGACGGGGCTTCGCCTAAAATATCTTCAAACGTCACCGCCATATCTTCTGTAAACGGACCAACAGCCGTGCGGCGCAGAGCCGTTACATGGCCTTCTGTGCCCAATGCTTGCGCAATATCACGCACAAGAGCGCGCACATATGCCCCTTTGCCAGTCACGGCCTCAAAAACAGCTTCATCTTGTGTCGCTTCAACCAAAGTGAAGGCCAAAACAGAAATGGTACGCGCTTCCAATTCAACCTTCTCGCCATCCCGGGCTAAATCATAAGCGCGCTCTCCAGCAATTTTTACCGCAGAAAAAGCAGGAGGCACTTGTTGAATATCGCCGATGAAAGCCGGGAGGGCGGCTTCAATGTCCGCTTGTGTTGGGCGATGGTCCGACGTGGCGATTGTCTCGCCTTCCATATCATCAGTGGAGGTGGTGATGCCCCATTTCGCGGTAAAGCGATATCGCTTGAGCCCATCTTGCACAAATGGGACAGTCTTGGTGGCTTCGCCAAAAGCGATGGGGAGAATACCTGTTGCAAGAGGGTCAAGTGTTCCCGCATGTCCGGCTTTTTGAGCATCAAGCAACCAGCGCAATTTGGAAACGGCTTCTGTTGAGCCAAAATCATATGGCTTGTCTAAGACCAGCCAGCCATGAACCGCGCGACCTTTTTTACGGCGTCTACCCATTTTGTAAAATCTCCTTTGATGGCAGGGGGCTGGATCGGACAACGCACCTGCGCAAAAGGGGATAAATCACTTGCCGATGGTTTGGTCAATATACGCGCGCAATAAAAAACCGGACCCAAAGGCCCGGCTTTCTCAAGAGATCAAATTTATTGATTACTTGCGCGCGATGCTTTCCACATCATAACCCGTATCGCGCAAAAGGCGGTTCAGATCTTTTTCGCTTTCGCGCTCGGAAATTTTGTTGATGATCGACGTGTTGAACATAGGTGGTACTTTGAACCACGTTGTGTCGCCTTTCCAGCGCATCATCAAAACAGGAGTTTCCGCTGTCATGCCGTGTGAAGGTTCAATTGTTTTGCCATAAGCAAGATCAAAAGCCTCAGCTTCAAAACCAGGGAAGAGATGCACAGACGGCAAATCGCTAGGCACAGCAGAAGCCGCTGCAGCCGCAGCCAAGGATGTATCCTGGGGGCTGGCATCATTGCTCATTTTAGCATCAGTGGCTTTTTTTGTGTCTTCGAGTGCTTTTTCAACAGCCTCAGGCAATTGAATTTCGCAGAATGATGCGTCACCAGATGCTGGTTTTGCGCTTTTTGCGTCACTAAGAGTTGTTGTAAGCTTTGGTTTTCTTTTGAAAAATTTCATTTTTACGCCCCTACCATATTGAAAGCTGACCTATAGACTATCGGTTGGACAGGCTTTGTCAAAGAAATATTAACGCATTGGTAAGCTTATGCGTCATCCCGAGGCGTCTCTGCCACAGTGGTATCTTGGGTCACTTTCCGGTCTTCCAGAATTCGGTCAATTTTTTCAGCTTCGTCAAAGCTGCCATCTGCCGAAAAATGCAATTCAGGCGTGTATTTCATTTCCAAACGTGCCCCCAGAAATTTTCTGATCACAGGGGAAATCGCATTAAGCCGTTTCAAAAGATCCGCCTCGTCGCGGACGCCCTTTTTCGTGCCCAGCCCTTGGTTGCCCAAGGCGGAAACAAAAGCCGTCGCATTGCGCAAATCAGGAGAGGCCTTCACTTCGGAGACGGTAATCGAAACTTTGTCTAATTTGGGGTCAGGCATCGGCTCCCGCTGGAAAATTTCCACGAGTTGGTGCCGGATCAATTCGCCCGCGCGCAATTGTCTTTGCGACGGGCCTTTGGACGTCTTAAATCTTTTAGCCATGAATAATGCTCTAAAGCCAGACGGTCAGAAGGGCAAGGGCCAGTCACCCTCAAGGATCAGTCAACTTTATGACTCTTCCCCCTATTACCCTTGTCACTACCCTTGTCGGCGCGCTTTGGAGCGCCACCAAAGAATGACTGGAAAAATAACAAGATAAGAGGTGATCGAATAGACGCCGGATGGCAAGCTGAACGGAGGCAGCCCTGCGCCTTTTTCGACAATCAAAGTGCCAATAGTGATGCCAAGAGCGCTATTTTGAATGCCTGTTTCAATGGAAATCGCGATGCGATCCTTCTCTGGTAGGCGCATCAGCGACGCGAGCATCATGCCAAGTGTAAACAGAATTATATTAAGCACGATCATCATCGGACCAAGGGTCATAAAATT
>CALLVA010000031.1 GCA_938010655.1 uncultured Parvularculaceae bacterium
CCATCGACATTGGAGACGAAAAAAGTTTGGCGGCCTTTGATGGAAAAAGGTTTCAGCGCTTCTGTGACCATGACGGGGCCAAGGTCTGACCCCCCAATGCCGATATTCACAACACTGGTGAGGGTTTTGCCTGTATAGCCGACCCATTTGCCAGAGTGAACTTCCGTACAGAAATCTTTCATATGATCAAGTTCAGCTTGGATTGCTGGCATCACATCTTCGCCATCGACAAAATATGTCTCTTTGGCGGTATCGCGCAAAGCCACATGCAAAACAGCACGGTCTTCTGTGGTGTTGATTTTTTCGCCTTTAAACATGGCGTCCCGTTGGTCCGACACGCCAGCGCCTTTGGCCAGATTGATCAGCGCGTTAAAGCCATCTTGGGTGAACCCGTTTTTGGAATAATCCACAAAAAGGCCAGCTGCTTCATGGGAAAAAGTTTTTGCTCGTTCTGGCGTTGCCTCAAATAGCGCGCGCAAATGTTGGTCTTTGCTCGCCTTGATCTGTTTTTCAAAACTAGGGAAGGCGGGGTTGGTATGCAGCGGCATTCAGGTCTCCAAAAATCAAAAAGCAAATGGGATTATAAGCGTGCCATCATAAAGCCCGCTAGCCCCGAAGGAAAATTTTAAATCAAGCAAAAAGCATGAAACAGTTAATAGCCGCGGCCAACGGACATATCCGCTAAATCAATCAGAGCATCAAAATGGCCTGTCCCCGGCAGGGTTTCTAAACGGCTAATTGCTTTTTCTGCGTGCTGGCGGGCTTCCATCAGGGTGCGAGAGACACAATCATGGCGTTTCATAAGCGCGCAAGCTTGGTCAAAATCACCGTCTTGAATATTGCCGTCGCTGATGGTGCGGCTCCAGAAGCTCCGTTCTTGGTCCGTTGCTGCTTCAATCGCATAAACAACGGGCAAGGTCATTTTGCCTTCGCGAAAATCATCCCCCACGCTTTTGCCAAGGGCCGCTTCGGTGCCTTCATAATCCAGGGCATCATCCACCATTTGATAGGCAATGCCGAGATGTTGGCCATAATCGTAAAGGGCTTGTTCTTGCGTTTCGCTCGCCCCCGCAATAACGGCGCCGGCGCGTGTCGCTGCCGCAAACAAAGCCGCTGTCTTGGCTTTAATCACACAGAGATACATGTCTTTGGTGGCCGCAATATTTTTTTGCGTGCCCAATTGCATGACTTCGCCTTCAGCGATGACGCCAGAGGCATGAGACAGAATATCGAGCACTTTCAAATGCTCCGTTTTCACCATCAATTCGAAAGCGCGAGAAAAGATAAAGTCGCCCACAAGAACGCTTTCTTTATTCCCCCAAATCACATTGGCAGTTTTTGCGCCGCGTCTGAGGTGGCTTTCATCTATCACGTCATCATGGAGCAAGGTTGCCGCATGGATCAGCTCAACAGCAGCAGCGAGAAGAACATGTTTGTCTTCGCTATATCCAAGCCCCCGCGCTGCAGACAAAGTGAGCAAAGGGCGCAAGCGTTTGCCGCCAGCGGCAATTAAGTGTTCTGCCATTTGCGGGATCAGCGCGACGGAGGATTGCATATTGTCGAGGATCGTTGAATTGACCGCCAACATATCAGTGACATTCAGTTCTTGAAGGTGGCGGACGGCGGACCGGAAGTCCGCAGGTTTACCATTTTGATCTGTCAGCGTCGCGGCGGGAAGAGACACGAGAACCTCTTTAAAGATGGGGCGGTTGAACCGCACTGATTAGGGCGTCACATTGGTCGACAGGCCACCGTGGGTCAAGCTTATCCACCGCTGTCCTGTCAATAAATTAAGTAGGGGCTTTTCAACGTAATTACCACTTGTCTAGGACAGAATGCCTCATTACATGCTGCCCATGGTAAAAAAACTTTCTCTCCCCGCCCGCCTTTGGCAAAAGACACCCTTTTCTGGTGCGTCTAATCCGTTAGTTACCCATTTAGAGCTTGTCGGCTCTATTGGCCCAGATAGCCGAACAGGGCGCAGCTTAAATTTGAAGCGCGTGGAAAAAGCGCTGGATGCGGCGTTTAAACCCAACAATCTTTCAGCCGTGGCAATCACGGTGAATTCTCCCGGGGGCTCCCCGGTGCAATCTCGATTGATTTTGGATCGTATTCGGCTTTTGGCGGCGGCAAAAAAAGACAAGCAAATTCCGGTTTTTACCTTCATTGAAGATGTCGGGGCGTCTGGCGGATATATCCTCGCTATGGCGGGAGATGAAATTTTTGCAGATGCCAGTTCTATCGTTGGATCGATCGGGGTGATTGCTGGCGGGTTTGGTTTTGTGGAAGCGATTGAAAAAATCGGCGTGGCCCGGCGGGTTTACACGGCAGGCAAAAACAAAAGCCAGCTAGATCCTTTCCAGCCTGAAAACAAAAAAGACATTGAACGCTTTAAAGGTATGCTTGATCAAACCCATGATGTTTTCAAGCAGGTGGTCAAAGACCGCCGGGGCGCAAAACTGGATGATGCGCGTGAGGAAGAAATGTTCTCCGGTCAATTCTGGATTGGCGAAGAAGCCCAAAAGCTAGGCCTCATCGATGGGATCGGGCATATGCGGCAGACAATCGAAGCGCGCTTTGGCCAAGAAGTTGAGATTAAAAAAATCACAATGGATGAAAAAGGCTTTGTGGCAAAATTACTTGGCGCCAAAATGGGACCGATGGTTGATGCTGGCGATGTCGTGGCCAGCCTTGAAGAAAAAGCCCATTGGGGGCGTTTCGGGCTTTAAGCTCTTGCGCTTCAGCCTGGCTTTTTAAAAGTAAGCTAGGTGGGCGTTTGGCCCTTCAGCGGCTTGTTGCAGAAAAATAACCTTGGTTTCATTAGCAAGGCTGCCCTTTTTGAGCTATAAACGATGGACCGCTTGAGAGGGGATTTTGCATGTCGACAGTTGCAACGATTTTAACAACGGCCGTAGTTGTTGTTGGGGCCGTGAGGCTTTCCAGGCATTTGAATAAGCGTTTCGCCAGAGCCGAAGCACATCTGAAATCCAAAATGCGTCCCCCAACAGAGCAAGATGAAGCTGTGACCATCACAGCGACAAAAAATACCGAGACGGGTGTTTTTGAAGTTTAGACCCATTCTAAAACTAAGCTTGATAAAAGCTTTACGGTTCATAAAGCTGGTCACAAAACCATTTCGCCCTCTTGGCAGAAGCGGGCACTGCGCTATAAAGTGTGATTATAATTATAAAATTGTGACCTGTTAGGGCAGGGCAGCTTGGATTATTTTCATAAGGGTGACCGAAAGCCTTTTTGCAAAAATGATCTTGGCTCAAGGAAATGTCTGTATCTATGTCAAGTGAAGACCAACTGCGTATGACGGGCAAAGACAATGAGTCCTCAGGCTCTGGCCAGCGTCAAATTGCTTTTATCGATCTTGAAGCCTCCGGGCTTGGCCCCCAAAGCTGGCCCATTGAAATTGGTTGGGGCTTTCTGGGGTGGAGCCCTCGGGCGATGCTGATTAAGCCTGCCGATAATTGGAAAATGGCGGCGTGGGAAAAATCCGCTGAAGAACTGCATCATATTTCAATCGATGAATTGCTGCGCGGGGGCAAACCCCCCTTAGAAGCAGCATTGATTTTAAACGCGGCTTTGGGCGGCTCAGATGTTTATTCTGATGCGCCGGATTATGACGGGTTTTGGCTATACCGTTTATATGAAGCCGCTGGCGTGAAAGCGAATTTCAAATTATTGGATATTGCCAGCCTGCTTGAGCCTTTAAATGTGGACCCGCCTTCTTTGGTGAAGCGGGCTGAGGCTATTGAGCCTCATACGCACCGAGCGGATCAAGATGTGCGCCATATGATGGTGCTCTATCAACTGGCTGTGTCTGATGCCAAAAACGCTGCTTCTTAAAAAATGAGAGAAACGCGCTTCGAGGTTTCTCTGCCCAGTCGCGGTGGCACTATAGCAGGGTGGCATTTTGCGCCAGAGGGCGACGAAGAGCGTCCCAGAGACAGATTGCTCTTTTTGCATGCGAACGGGTTTACGGGCAGCACCTATCGACAGTTTTTGTCTAGCATCGTGCGACATCAAGGGGACAGGCTCGAAATTTATGCGCCTGATATGCGCGGCCATGGTCTTACAAGCTTGCCCACGGACCCGTCCAATTTTCGCAATTGGCTTATTTATGCCGAAGATGCAAAGGCGTTGCTGGGCGCGCTTCCGGCTTCTGAAGGGCGGGTCTTTCTTGCGGGGCATTCGCTTGGCGCGGTTACCTCGATCAATTTGGCGGCATTCATGCCGGGTCAAATATCATCTTTGACCCTGATTGATCCGGTGATTTTCCCCCCTGCCATACGCCGGGTCTTGCGGTGGATCAGCAATTCACCCTTTCATCAAAAGGCGATGAAGCGTGTGCCCATTGTAAAAATGGCAAAAGGTCGACGGAGGCAGTTTGCGTCTCGTGAGGCGGCGTTGGAAAATTTATCCAAGAAGAAGCTTTTTGCCAATGTGCCTCTGCAAGTGATGTCAGATTATCTGGAAGATGGGTTGCGCAAAAGCGATGGGGGAATGGCGCTTTCTTGTGCACCAGAATGGGAAGCTGCAAATTTTGCGGCGCAGGGCCATGATGTTTTTAAAAGTTGGCGGCAACTACAGGCACAAGGCGGGATTGCGACACAGCTTTATTACGCAGAAAAGGGGTCAACAACCCATATGCGTGTCCGCGCAAAATTTGCTCAAGATGGAGCAAAAGCTCAAAGTCTTGTCCGCACAACGCATCTTCTCCCTTTGGAATCCCCTGATAGTTTAGGCGCATTAGTGGCTTTCCCGTCAGAATAAGTGATTTTTAAACAGTCCTTGGCTTTCCTGCGCGAAAAAGCTTGGACGTTGCGCTCCTTCCTTGCTAAGCCTTCCCACCAATAGGCAGCCAAGGTGGCAGGCCTTCACTCTATCAAGACTTTTCAGGAGAATATCTCATGAGCCAGACGAACCCAACGGAGTTGGAAGGCAAGGCATTTTTGTTCCGCAAGCCGGAGCTTTTGACCAAAGAAGCACATGGCAATCTAGGCGTTGCACGCCCGAAGCGCCCGATGAGCTTTTGCGAAGATATTCGCGCTGTGCCGTTGACCGTGTCTGAAATTGCTTCTGCCATGAAGCATTATCCTGTGATCTTCGCGTCAGAAGAAAATCCTCTGCCAATGGCTGTTGTGGGCATCATCGATGAACGCAACTTGTTTGTAGACGAAAATGGCGAGTGGGATAATACAGTTTACATTCCGGGATATATTCGCCGCTATCCTTTTGCACTTGCTTCTGACCAAGGGTCAGACCGCATGGCGATCATTGTTGATGGGGCCTATGAAGGCATTACCAAAAAGCCGGAAACACCTTTCTTTAACGGCGAAAACCCTTCTGAGCCTATGGCGCAGGCGATGGAATTCTGCAAATCCTATGAGCAGGAAGCGCAAATTACGCGGGAATTTTCCAAGCGTCTTGGCGAGCTTGGCATCGTGAAATCTCAAGTAGCGCAATACACACCAGAAGGCGGCGAGCCGACTGCGTTTGCTCAATATTTTGGGGTGGATGAAAAGCTGCTCAGCGAATTAGCCGATGATAAGTTCCTCGAAATTCGTAAAAATAACATGCTGCCAATCCTTTATGCGCAATTGATGAGCATGGGCAATTGGCGCTTGATGATGGATCGCCGTGTCCGTCGCTATGCTCTTTCCCCTGCGGATGTGTTGAAGCCAATTTCGGTTTCCTAAACATCTTACAAAATTGACGGAAAAAGCCCCCAGTTTTTGGGGGCTTTTTTGTGCCTCACATTCAAGTGAGATAACGCTCTGGTGAGAGGGGAATTTATTTTCTTTTGCTGGCGGTGTGCTACATTTCAAGGAACAACGAAAAGGCACATTGTTCATGTTACGGTTTTTCCTAGGTCTATTGCTATTACTGCCGAGTTTGGCGCTTGCCCAAACGGAGTCCGAATTTGTTAAAACGGAATATGCCAATTCTGTCTTATTGGCAGAGCGGGGCGGGATCGCCCCTGGCGAGACGATGTATCTCGGCTTTCATCAGGAATTGAACGAAGGCTGGCATGTCTATTGGCAAAACCCGGGCGATAGCGGCCTGCCACTTACTTTAAATTGGCAGTTACCAGAAGGATGGAGCGCTGGCGAAATTCAATATCCAGTGCCGCATCAGCTTTCTGTGCCGCCCCTCATGAATTATGGCCATGAAGGCAAGCCGACTTTTCTGGTGCCTATCACGGCACCAGCAACTGCCAAGCCGGGGGACATTGCCAATTTATCCGTCAAAGCAGGTTGGTTGATTTGCGAGGAAATTTGCGTCCCGGAAAATGCTGATCTTGAGATTGCTATTCCCATCACAAAAACCTATGCAGCGCCTGACACATTTGGCGCAGTGATCATCGCTGATGCTGTCGCGGCCTTGCCCGTTGCAGCGCCATTTGCGGCGGTGGCCTTTGATCAAAATGGGGCGCCAGCGGTTCAGCTCAAGCTGCAAGACCGCCCTCTTGGAACAGCTCATTATTTTCCGTATGCGGAAGGCCTGATCGAACCTGCGGGCCGCGTTTTGGAAACGGTGGATGCAGAACAGGGCATGGCGCTTTTGTTCACTGCGGGGTTTGATTATGACCCTGCTTCGTTCAGCGGCCTTGATGGCGTGGTGACCTTCACGAAAGAAGGTGAAAAAGAGCCTCATCAAGTTTTTATCGTCACAGCGCCATTGGGTGAGGCGACTTTATCAGTGGTGACGCCAGAAGGCGAAAGCGCAGCTGAAACAAGCAAAATTGGGAGCGCGAATACCTCGGCTTCAGTGGATTTGCCGTCACAGGAGCCTCAACCGCTTTTTGTTATTTTAGGCTTAGCGCTTCTAGGTGGGCTAATCTTAAATGTCATGCCATGCGTTTTTCCAGTTATCTTTTTAAAAGCAGGGGCCCTCGCGCAATCAGCGCAGCATGATATGGGCACGGTGCGTCGCCATGGCCTACTTTACACGGCGGGCGTTGTGCTAGCTTTTCTGGCGATTGCAGGCGCATTGATTGCTTTGCGGAGTTTTGGGGAAGCGCAACTCGGTTGGGGCTTCCAGCTGCAACACCCTGTGCCGATCGCTATATTTGCGATCATAATGATGCTGATCGGCCTCAATTTGTCAGGCGTATTTGAAATGGGCACTTCTGTTCAAGGGGTTGGCGATGGTCTGGCCAGCAAAGGCGGCAATGCTGGCGCATTCTTTACCGGGCTTCTTGCGGTGGCGGTGGCTGCTCCCTGTGTTGGTCCGTTTTTGGGCGGTGCATTGTCTTATGCGTTGAATGCCCCGGGCGTTTTAGGCCTCGCTGTGTTTGCCGTGATGGGGCTTGGTCTGGCTTTGCCTTATCTTATTATTTCTTTCGTACCGGCCATCGCAAAAGCGCTTCCGCGGCCCGGGGCTTGGATGGAAACATTTAAACAGTTTCTCGCCTTCCCGATGTTTGCCACGGCCATTTGGTTGATCTGGACCCTGACAAATATGGCCGGGTCCACTGGCCTCGTGATCTTGCTCTGCGCCATGTTGGTTGTTGCTTTTGGGGCATGGATTTATGGGCGTGGACAAGCCAAGGGAGGCATTGTCTCAAAGCTTGTTGCTTTGGCCGCATTGGTCGTGGCCGGGTTTATGATTAAAGACATTACCATCCAACAAGCGGGGCCTGTGGCGGTTAACGCGCCCGGCGGTGATACAAGCAAATTACCAAGTGACGTGTTTTCGCCAGAAAGATTGGCCGAGCTACGAGCGAATGGCACGCCCGTTTTTATAGATTTCACCGCATCATGGTGTGTCACATGCCAAACCAATAAGCTGACAGCCATTAAGCGCCCCGCTGTTATTGAGGCATTTCATGAAACGGGCACAGTTTATATGGTCGCGGATTGGACTGTCCAAGACCCTGTTATTACAGAAACTTTAGCTCAATATGGTCGATCTGGCGTGCCGCTCTATCTATATTATCAAGCAGGGGCCGAAGAGGCGGAGATTTTGCCGCAAATTCTGACCACTGATATCATGCTGAAAACGATCCGTTCTTGATGGGACGGGAACAATTCTAAAGGAGACTCATATGCGTAAATTCTTTTCCCCTCTGGTGGCAGCTGCTGCCGTTTCTGCCCTCGCGATTGCGCCTGCTCTGGCGGCCCCAAAAATCGGTGAAAAAGCGCCTGCCTTCACGGCGACCACAACATCTGGCGAAGAAATTAGTTTGGCCGATATGATGGGCAAAACAGTTATTCTGGAATGGACCAATCATGATTGCCCATTTGTGGTGAAGCATTATGAGTCAGGCAATATGCAGATGACTCAAGAAAAAACCACAGATCAAGGCGCGGTTTGGGTTTCTATTGTTTCTTCCGCAGAAGGCAAGCAAGGCTATATTGATAATGCGCAGGCGGATGATTTAACAACATCACGTAATGCAAAACCAAGCCATATTGTGCTGGACCCTGCAGGTGATATTGGCCGCGCTTATGAAGCCAAAACAACACCTCATATGTATGTCATCGCCGCAGATGGCACTTTAGCTTATGCAGGCGCAATTGATTCCATCAAATCCACTAATCAAGATGACATTGCCAAAGCCGAGAATTATGTTTTGGCAGCGATGGACGATCTGTCAAATGACAGACCTGTTAAAACATCGACGAGTAAGCCTTATGGATGTTCTGTTAAATATTAATGGACACTCAAAATAAAAAAGCCCTCACATCAGTGAGGGCTTTTTTTGTAAAATGATAATGGCTTTAGTAAGCGCCTTTGCCAAAAACGACGACAGGTATCGTCATAAAGAGAATTTTGAAGTCGCGCACAAGACTCCAATTTTTAACATAATCGACATCGAAATTGATACGTTCCTGATACGTCGTATTGTTTCGACCATTAATCTGCCAGAGACCTGTAATGCCCGGCCGTGCGGCGCGATAAATCTCAGCGTCTGTTCCATATCTATGTAGCTCATCCTGTGGCACAGGGCGCGGGCCAACCACTGACATATCGCCCCAAAAAATATTGAGGATTTGCGGCAATTCATCCAAACTGGATTTACGTAAGAATTGCCCAAATTTTGTCACGCGTGGATCACGTCGCAATTTTTGCATCTCAGCCCACTCTTTGGCCAAAGCCGGGTCATTCTCAAGATAGAACGTTAAAGGCTTTGCCCGATGGCTCATGGATCGAAATTTCAAACAGCGGAATTTCTTCCCGTTCAGCCCGGAACGCTCATGGGCGAAGAAAATCGGTCCGCCATCTTGCACTTTAATAATGATCGCAATCACAACCAAAAGCGGTAGTGTGAATAGAAATGTTCCAAGAACAATCAAGAGATCAATACTGCGCTTGATCGGACCTGATAGTCCGTTAGGCGGCGTGAAAGAAGATCTCTCCGACATAAATGATGGTTCATTTATAATCGCAGTTTCAGATTCAAACGGCAAACTCATTATACTACCCCAGCAGATGGCCTCTTCCACACTGATCTCTTGATGAGAACGACATGCAAAATGCCTGTATCGGTTAATACTTATTCATTAAAGAGCAAATTAGGGGCCATAATTCCCCGTTGCCCCCAAAAAAACCTGCAAAACCGATTTTATAGGCGGGACAATAGGTTAACAATAGGTAAACGTCAAATCGAAAGGTTAAGAAAGTATTTACTTAATCATTTGGCAACCATAAAGACTTTAAGAATATTGAAGGCAAGACTCTGGGTGAAGAGACAATAAAAAGAGGGTGATATGCGCGGTATTATAAACATATTCATCCCTTGGGGCCTGATTATGTGCCTGATCGGGGTCGCGACACTGTTTTTCGGTGCCGATACGCCTTTGTCTCAATATGTCTTTTCCGGTCTCATTTTGACCCTTAGTGCCATCATTGTGGCTTGGCGCAGACATGCTGTGCCATATTGGGTCGGTCTTGCTGGCGCATTGATTGGGCTTTTTGTGCTCAAGGAAATGGCGGCAAGACAGCTTATCCTCTCAGGGGCAGAATATGCGTGCCTTGTGGCGGGGCTGGCGGTCGTGTTGATCGGGCGGGAATCCATGATGTTATCGACGCGGATCACCCCTATGTGGCAATTATCAGGGCTGATTTTCCTTGTTATCTCTTGCTGGGCCTTTGTGGATTTCATCACAGCGCCTGAAACATTGTTTGGCCAAGCGCGGCCTTATCATGAAGATCGATTATCGGCGGCCTTTCTATCAGCCAATGTCGCGGCGACATTTTTTGGCGTGATCATTTTATCCAGTCTTGCGCTTCTCGTGCAGGCTTTCGCGAAGACCCCTAGTTTAACGTTATTAGGGGTTGCCGAAGGGCTTTTCCGCCATGGGGCGTTGGCCATCGTTACTTTATTGGTGGCGATGAGTTGTCTTTTGCTGACAGGATCGAGAGCGGGTATTGGGCTGACCTTTATTGCAGCTGTCATCCTCATTGTCTGGGAAGTTTGGGCGACCCGAAATTTACGGCAAGATCGCGGGGCGGGCGCAAAAACCCCCCTGATTTTGCCAGTTGTCTTAGCTGTCTTGGCAATTTCAAGCGTGGCTGCTTTGGCGATGCTCACCTCTGGAGACGTGGTGGGGGAGCGCGCGACAAGCTTGGAGCAATCTGCAAATTCTCGAGGGATGATGTTTGCGGCTTATTGGCAGGGCCATTTGGAAGCGCCTTTCTTTGGACAGGGCTTGGGAGCTTTCGGGGTTGTCAATCAGGCGCAAATGACAGCGGAAAATGCGCATGTGCTCACCCAACAAGGGGCGGCTCATAATGTTGTCTTGCAATGGCTGATACAGACAGGCTGGGTCGGTTTTCTTCTCGCTGCTGCTATGATTGGGTTTATCCATTGGCGGATTATTTTAGGCCTCAAAAGACGACGTCGATATCGACCGTTTTTGCGCGCTGTTTTGTGCATCAGCTTTTTTGTTTTTGCCCATAATATGGTGGATTTCAGTCTTGAAGTCCCCGGTCTCATGTGGTGGTGGGCATTGCTGCTCGGTTTTGGCTGGGGGATCGCCGATGGGCGCTCCGCTGACCGGCGGGCTGCATCGCGTCCGCGCCCACGATCTGGTTAGCTATTGGGTCGAACGACCTCTGGTGCAGATGCACATATAGGTTCGTATAAGCTTGGATGTGGATTGGTGCGGCATTGGATCCGTCGCCAATCATAAGAAATGCCAAAGCGGGCAATGATTGGAATTTGGCTCAGGGTTTTTTCTCGCAAAGAGGTCGGCATCGCGCTCCAATGGGCGCTGGCAAAATCTACCCGCCAAATCATCATATCGAGATCGCCAAAAGGGCTGACCTCATAGCCCTGCAACAGGGCAGCTAAGCCTTCTTTTGTCGGAATACCGTTTTCCAGTCGGTCAAGATACGCCAAGCGGTTCCAGACACCGACAGTCATCGGCTCTTTTTTCGCGAGAAACTCTAATGCGGTTCTCGCCCGGTCAATATCAATCGGGCTTTCCAAAGCTTGCGTTGAAATTTTTCGCAACATGTTTGGTGACGTTGAGGCATCAAAAACTGTCATACGATCTGGGCTATTGCTGAATCGCATGGCGGCTAAAAAGCAAACACCAGCGCAAATAAGAAAAATAATTGTAGCGAAAGCAGCAGAAAAACGTCGCCATAAGGCGGTGTGGCTTGAAAGTTGGCTCATTTGTGGTTTTTTCATCACAGGGTATCGCTTTGCGTCGCTGCTAAGAAAAATGTTTCAAATCAACATATTAGGGGCCTTTGGCCTGTTGTCGATGACTCAAATTTCGCAGTGCAGCAACGAATTATGGAGATCTTACCGACTTTTATGCAACCTTACGGTTAACACGGCATTACAATTCACGTAAAATTACATGTAATAAATTAACACTCTTTTAGAGTGAAAGGGCCATATTATCTCTATAATTTTCAAACAGGGTGGTTTTGTGTCAAGTTCAGTAGAAGCATCTTCAAGAGACTATGTTAAAACAGCAGCCTCTTCTCGGCCGTTAGCGGCAGAGGGCATTGGCGCAGATGCTTCTCCTGCTCTTAATTTACAAGCCTATTTAGGATCAGAGTTGCAGCGTCGGCATGATCAAATTCAGGGAGCCGACCGATGGTCTGCGCGTCGGTCAGCCGCCTTTGTGATTATCTTTTGCAGCCTTGCTTGGGCCGGCATTTTTTCGATTTTTTAAAGCTCTTTTGCAAAAGCTTTTAGATCAGCCGCAAATTCTGGCCGATCAACGCCAAAAGCAAGGTTCGCTTTCATCCAGCCTAGTTTCGATCCACAATCGTGGCTTTCGCCTTCATAATTGAGCGCGAAGAATTGTTGCTGGCTGAGCAGCTCTGCCATTGCATCTGTCAGTTGAATCTCACCGCCAGCGCCTTTGCCGGTTTTTGCCAATAAAGCAAAAATTTCTGGCTGTAGAATGTAGCGACCCATAATAGAGAAGTTGGACGGCGCGTCTTCAACAGCTGGTTTTTCCACCATGCCAGACATTTCCATCAAGCGCCCATCGGTCGACTTTGGGGCGATTACGCCATATTTATGGACTTCTTCGCGGGGCACTTCTTCCACAGCGATCATATTCCCGCCCACTTGATTATATTGGTCCACCATCTGTTTCAAACAGCCGGGCGCGCCGCGGACAATGACATCAGGCAGAGAAATCGCAAATGGCTCATCTCCAATAATATCTCTCGCACACCAAATCGCATGGCCCAGACCAGCCGGGGCCTGTTGGCGGGTGAATGACATTTGGCCTGGTTGGAAAACAGAAGATTGCACATCTTCAAGAATTTCCACTTTGCCTTTTTCCTTAAGGGAGGTTTCCAACTCAAATGCATGATCAAAATAATCTTCAATCGCAGCTTTGTTGCGCCCTGTTACGAAGACGACATGTTCAATGCCAGCTTCAAAGGCTTCTTCCACCACATAATGAATGAGGGGGCGATCCACGACAGGTAATAATTCTTTTGGGAATGCTTTGGTCGCGGGTAAAACGCGTGTGCCATGGCCAGCAACAGGGATGACAACTTTACGGATCGGTTTCATGAAATCTATCTTTCAAAACGATTAATATTGTAGCCTCCTAGCGCAGACACGCTTGGGATGCAATTTTCTCCTCACGCAAGTTTGAGACCGCGACAGGCCTATTTGAAGCTAGGCCCCTTGGTTCCCAAACCGGCGACTCCTATGATGCAATAATTAAGTTTAAAGAAAGTGCATATGAGACGCCTCACTCGCCTTTTTATTGCGCAGCTTTGTGCTGTGGCCATGCTGATTGGGCTGGCAGGCTGCGTGCCCCTGACATTGGCATGGACGGACTTAACGCCAAATGGCCCAGCGGCAACGCCGCCAATATTAGGCGCTTTTGGCGATGCGCCCCCTGTTCGGACCATTGAAGATTGGGCGGCGCGCAGACCCCTGATCCAACAGCGTTTGGAAGAGGAAGTTTATGGCGAGATGCCAGCAGGCCATCAAAGCCGCCTCCTGTCTGCGCGGGTGATTGATCAAAATATGTGGGAGGGCCGGGCCCGCCTTGAGGAATTTACGTTTCAGTTTGAAGCCTTGGATGATGCGGGAAATGTTTTGGGGGGTGGCCCCCTCACAATGGTGGT
The DNA here is from genome assembly GCA_938010655.1 of uncultured Parvularculaceae bacterium. GTDB lineage: Bacteria > Pseudomonadota > Alphaproteobacteria > Caulobacterales > Parvularculaceae > CALLVA01. The sequence goes on from CALLVA010000031.1 coordinate 13,576, forward strand.
GCTGACGCCGAGAGATACGCCCATTACGAAAACAATCCTTATGCAAACATTTTGCCCCAATAGCAGCACAATGCCATTTGACGGCGTGAGTGATGTGGGAGGACGAGACTGTAAAGGGGATGGCTTTGCATCCTCACTGATGAGTTATGTTTTTGGCCGCTATATTGCGACGCCGCCTCTGGAAATGATTTTGGAAGAAGGCATTGCTGTTGCAACGATTTATCCTTCTCAATTAGTGCCGGACAATAAAGCTACTGCTGAAGCAGCCTTAGCTAGGATTTTCGCGCCTGATGATAAAACGATTTCCAAAACCCGCCTTGGCACGATTGGCGCTTGGGGGGTGTTTTATGGAGCGATGATGGACGTCCTCTTGGCCGATGAACGATTTGCGGGCAGCAGCTGGATTGCTTATGGCCATTCACGATATGGCAAAGCTGCCCTTGTGGGGGCCGCTTATGATCCGCGCATAGACGGTGTCATCGCTCATCAATCGGGCGCGGGCGGCGCCTCGCTTAATAAAGGCAAACGCGGCGAAACCGTTGCTCAAATTACAAAAGCCTACCCACATTGGTTTGCGCCAGCCTATGCAGATTTTGCAGGGCGCGAAGAGGAAATGTCGATTGATCAGCATCACCTCATGGCATTATTAGCACCGCGACCCGTTTTTTTAGGCAATGCAAGACGAGATGTTTGGTCTGATCCCAATGCGTCTTTTGAAGCTTCTATTGGGGCGAATGCGGTTTATCATCTTTATGGTCGCCAAGGGCTAACGGCGCAGCTATTGCAAGAATTTAATCCGCAGGCAGATGTTTCTTTCTTCATTCGCCCAGGTACACATGGCGTAACGGAAGAAGATTGGCCTGCATTCTTAGCTTTCGTGAAAGCACATTTTTAAAAATCGAATTTTGATGGGTGTCCATTACAAAAAGATTAATATGCCGCATAATTTAATCAAATTTAAGCCCTTGCCAAAGCCATCAATTCAAGACAAGCTTTGCATATCTATTAACAATTGAAAGGAGGTGGTCCGATGTCTAGTAAGAACTCTATGCCCAAATGGGGACTCGGTAATGATCATATGTTTGGGGAGCAACCTCTCCTCTCATAGCATGCCCTGTGGGTCGCCCCGAGATAGGTGATCCATAGCCTAAATGGCATAAGTATCTTGCGAGAAAGCTGCTCTTTTGGGGCGGCTTTCTTTCGTTTTGGGCGCTCTTGGTGGTTTGCGGTTTCGGTGCTACGCTTAAATTGTAAGGGGAAATGAGATGGGCTTGCTTTCACGTCTTTTTTATACAGGTGCTTGTGTTGGGGTTGGATGGATCATCGGGTCTAAATATGCCGCGCCCCCTGTTATTTTGGAAACAACAGACCGTCTTGTCCTGACGACAAAAGATAAAATCAGCAAAGCCTTGGAAGATGTGCGCTCTGTTGACGAGCTTGCCCCTGAAGACATAGCCAAAGGCGATATTCCCGCTGTGCATGTTACGAAAACAGACGAAAAGCTATATGATACTTATTTGGCAACAAGCTTAAAGCTGTGCCGGACGTCGATTTCGAATGCGCCTTCTGCAAATTCAGAAAATATCGTGATGCAGTATAAGCCTTTGGTCAAAGTTGGCGGGATTGATATGGCTGTTATGCCCGTTAAAAATGCTTGTCTTTCCTCCGGCTACGGACGACGGAAGGGAAAACTTCATAAAGGCGTTGATTATTTCAGCAAGACGGGCGGCGCCATTTTTGCAGCGGCTGATGGACAGATAGTGGAAGCGGAATATCGGGACGATTATGGTTTTACCGTGCTCTTAAATCACGGCAATGGATATTTTACCCGATACGCCCATTTGAAAGAATTCAGTGAAGGGGTCAAAATCGGTTCTGCTGTGCCGCGCGGTTTTAAGCTTGGCCCGATGGGGCAAACAGCGGGATACGCAATTCCCAAACATCTTCATTTTGAAGTTTTAAAAGGCGATTACGATACCCCCAAAAAATCATTTGGGTTGGAAACTGTCGATATTTTTGATCGTCTTTAAGGTCGCAAAAAAACGACCTTAAAGACAGGTTGTTATGCGCCGGAACATTGCGCCGCAACGCTTTGGGCTTCTTCTGACATATTTACAGCGTCTTCAGGTGACTCAACCTTGGCAAATTCTTCGTATAAAGAAGGATTTTCTGTTGCTGCTTCATTAAGACATTCGCAATCTATATCTGAATCATTATCTTCAGCATATTCTTCACATGCAGAGATAAATTCATCATTCGCAGATGCTGGTGAAAGTGCAAACGCCAATGCAATGGCAGAAAGACCTGTGATAAGTTTCTTCATGACTTTTCCTCTCAAGAATTATGATCAAAATGCTACTCAAAATTGCTGCGCCCGTAAACCATTTAGATGCAAGCGCGCCTTTGCGGCGCATAAATTCGAAAAATTGACCATGAACGCAGGGAGTTAGGCGCAAACATCTGAAACAGCTTTGATGAAATAAAGCGGGATGATGTTGTCTGGCATGGGACAATATCGTACATCAGAGAGGTGGAGTTATCGACAATCACATTTGAAGGATTTTAGGGATGATTAGAATACGATATGCACTATTAGCGTGGATCGCTGTGGCATTTTTGGTGTTGCAAGCCTGTGCATCCCTCGACATCTCAAAAGATGAGGCCTCGTCAAACCCGGCCAGTCAACTTGCTAAAGTCTCAATGGACCCATGGGAGACCATACAGATGCAAGGCGAGCCCACAGCGCGCCATGAAGCGGCATTGGTCGCGCTTGATAAGAAAATATATCTCATTGGGGGGAGGCGGCTTAATCCGGTTGATGTTCTGGACACAGAAACAATGACCTGGACACAGAAAGCACAAACGCCCATTGAAATTCATCACTTTCAAGCCGTGGCCGTTGAAGACAAGATTTATATTATTGGCGCAATGACAGGGCAGTGGCCAAATGAGACACCGCTTGAACAAGTTTTGATCTATTCTCCAGAAACAGACACGTATAAATTTGGCGCTGAAATTCCAGCAGAAAGACGGCGCGGCGGCGCGGGCGCTGTCTATAAGGATGGCAAAGTTTATGTGATAGGCGGCATTACCAATGGCCATATGGATGGATATGTGAATTGGTTTGATGTCTATGATGTTGAAACGGAAGAGTGGACAAAACTGCCAGATGCGCCGCATCGCCGGGATCATTTTCAAGCGGCCATTTCGGGCAACAAATTATATGCATTTGCTGGGCGGCGCTCAGAGCAACGAGCGAATTTAGGGTTTGAACAAACTGTTATCCCCGGCAATGTCTTTGATTTTGCCACAGGTCAATGGGAAGAAAGCACGCAAACAACGAATATCCCTACGCCTCGCGCTGGCAATATGATGATTGCCCATCAGGGAAAAATTATCGTGGGTGGCGGCGAAAGCGGACTGCAAAAAGAATCTCATAATGAAGTTGAAGTTTTTGATTCTGAAAGTGCCACATGGTCTGCTTGGCCAGATTTAAAACAAGGTCGCCATGGATCTGGTTTTGTCATTATTGATGATTATCTGTACACTGTTTCTGGATCTGGCAATCGGGGCGGCGGCCCGGAGCTTACAAGCATTGAGCGGCTGAAATTACCGGGCGCAAGCCCCAAGCCTCTGCTGGAAGCCAGTTTGGGCGAAAAGACCTTCTCTAAAGACGAGGTTGAAGGGCCGCAATTATGGCATACGCTCACCCTTGATTTTGAAGGGCCGACAACATCTGAAACTGACGAAAAAAATCCGTTTACAGATTACCGCTTATTGGTGGAATTTTCTAACGGTGAAACAACCTATTTAATACGTGGATTTTATGCAGCAGATGGCGATGCCGCTCAGACAAGCGCGACATCAGGTAATATTTGGCGGGTGAGATTTACACCGGATATTGTTGGGGAATGGCAATATAAAGCCACGCTAAAAACGGGGGACAAAATAGCGATTAGCCGCGATCCTTCAGTTGGTAGAAATATTGATATTCAAAAAGCCACAGGCACATTTACTGTTGTTCAGTCTACGGCAACAGGCAAAGATTTCAGAGCACCATTACGAGGCCGATTGCGCGCCGATGGCAAATTATTTCGCTTTGAAAAATCAGGCCAGTACTGGCTGAAAGGGGGCCCTAACAGCCCTGAAAACCTTCTGGGCTATACGGGCTTTGATGATACGTATCGATTGCTCAAAGAAAGCCGCGAAGGCGAGGCCAGCGCAGCAGGCGAGATTCATTCATTCGAACCGCACCGCCAGGATTGGAAAAAAGGCGATCCTTTATGGGGGCTGAAAACCGGAACCCCGCGCGGACACGCGATTATCGGCGCGATGAATTATATTGAACAACAAGACATGAATGTCGTTTATTTTCTGACCAATAATATCAAAGGGGACGGTAATGATGTTTGGCCATATGCATCTCCAGATCAATTTGATCGATTTGATGTCAGTAAGTTGGCGCAGTGGAATATTCTATTTGATCATATGCAAGCCAAAGGAATTTTGTTGCATATGGTGACGCAAGAAACCGAAAATGAACTCATGTTAGATGGCGGCGAGACTCAATTTGAACGTCAATTATATTACAGTGAGTTGATATCGCGCTTCGGGCATCACCCCGCTTTAATCTGGAATTTGGGGGAGGAAAATGGCCCAGCCCATTGGTTGAATTATGGTCAGAATGATCAACAGCGCAAAGATATGGCAAAGTTCTTTGCTGAAAATGATCCGTATAACCACACAGTTGTCTTACATTCCCATGCCACACCCGGCGACATTGAAAAAATATTTACCCCGCTTTTGGGATATGCCCCATTAGATGGCATGTCTTTGCAATATCACAATGGCGAAGATGTTTTTGATGTGACCAGAGAATGGGCGAAAAAGTCTGAAGATGCGGGGAAAACATGGGTCATTTCTATGGATGAAATCGGTCCTTGGTTTAATGGTGTGCAGCCAGATTCAATTGACGCTGATCATGATGAGGCTCGTCGGCATGTGCTCTGGGGACATCTTTTGGCTGGCGGCGCTGGGGTGGAGTGGTATTTCGGTAGCAAATTTTCCTCGAATGATATTTCCGCAGAAGATTGGCGAACGCGCCATAATTTATGGGCGCAGACAAAACATGCGCTCACGTTTTTTGAATCATATCTGCCTTATTGGGAAATGGGCGAGTGCGGCGGCAATACGATGGCGCGAGAAGATGTGTATTGTTTGGGCAAAGAGGGCGAAATTTATGCTTTCTACATGCCCGGTCGGGGGAGTTCCTACGTGACCCTTCCAGCAAACGGCACGGGCTACACCGTCGCATGGTATGACCCCAAAGCAGGCGGCGCGCTGCAGAGCGGTACGATCGCCACCTTAAAAGGGGGGGCATACGAATTCATCGGCCTTGCCCCAAATACAACAACACAAGATTGGGTGATCTTACTGCGGCAAAAATAATTATAACACGGCGGAAGGCGATGAGGAGGCTTCGAGTGATAACGGCTCTCGGCATTTCTTCAAAAAGCCTGTCGCCTGTTCCGCATTTTGCTTAAAAAATGCGGTGGTGGAGCTAAGCGGGATCGAACCGCTGACCTCTTGCATGCCATGCAAGCGCTCTCCCAGCTGAGCTATAGCCCCTTGACCATTCAAGGATCGCGAGAGTTGCCTCTTGCGACTTTTGGAAAATAGACAGGCTGCAGATGGGTTGCAAGACTGTTTTTCTCTATTCGCCGTAAATTATAGCTGTGCCCTTTTGTGAAAATCACCAGAGGGCACAGGCTTTATTATTCGTCGTCTTTGCCAGGTTTTGGGACACCGAGATCGATTGTCTCATCTTCTTCATCATCGAGGAGAGATTCGTCATCTGCATCATCAACGTCGACTTCAAGACCTTCAAGATCAGGAATATCTTCCTCATCTTCGTCGTCATCGTCTTCGTCGTCATCATCCAAACCAGCTTTGCGTTTAGAGGCGGCACCGACATTTGTTTCATCGGCTTCATCAAGACTTGTCTCTACTTCAGACTTGTCTTCGACTTCATCCTCATCATCATCCTTTTCGTCCTCATCGTCATCGGTTTGACTTGCCGCCTCTTCTTCCTTGCGGGTACGTCGCGGTTTGAGGATCACTTCCGGCGTGAATTCATGCGTACATTTGGGGCAGAGGGCCGGGTCTTTGCTAAGGTCATAAAAACGGGCGCCACATTCTGGGCAATCGCGTTTTACGCCGAGGTCTTCATTCGCCATGAGATTTCTACCTATGGGATTTTTTAGAAACGATGTTAGAGCGGCGGTGTTGCCATGCCAGCCCGGCGCTGTCAAAAGGAAATCCGCGAAAAAACACCTCATCTCCTGCGGAGCCTCAAAAAATGTCGACTATTTCCCTTACGAATTTTGCTCTGACTGGAATTCCTTCCAAGGGGTTGAGCGGCACAGTTAAGGTGCCGGGGGATAAATCTATTTCTCACAGATCGTTGATTTTCGGGGCGTTGGCCGATGGGGTCACTCGTGTTTCGGGTCTCTTGGAAGGCGAAGATGTGCTTTATACCGGGGCGCAATTGCGCGCTTTGGGGGCATCGATTGAGCGCGACGGCGAAGATTATGTGATTGTGGGCGGCCCATGGCAGGCGCCCACGCGTACGCTTTATGCCGGCAATGCGGGAACAGGGGTCCGACTTTTGATGGGGGCCTTGGCGGGGCAAGAAATTGGCGCGACCTTTGACGGAGACGCGTCCTTGCGCTCCCGGCCCATGGGGCGGGTGTTGGACCCGCTGACGCAGATGGGGCTTTCTTATACCTCCCGCAAAGGCATGTTGCCCGTTACCATAACGCCCGGTCCCTTGAAGGCCATGCGCTATCGTTTGCCGAAACCGTCGGCGCAAGTGAAGTCTGCGCTTCTGCTCGCCGCTCTTGGCGCGGAAGGCGATATGGTGATTGAAGAACCCATTTTGTGCCGGGACCATACGGAAAAAATGCTGCAAGGCTTTGGTGTCAAGCTTGAGACCGCGCCGCTGGCAGGTGGAGGCCGGGAAATCAAAATGGCAGGCGGCCAGAAACTTTCCGCGACGAATATTGTCGTGCCGGGGGATCCTTCTTCGGCGGCCTTCCCGGTGGTGGCCGGGTTGATCATTCCAAACAGCAATTTGGTGGTTGAGGGCGTCTTGATGAATGAACAGCGCATAGGCTTGTATCATTGTCTGAGGGAAATGGGCGCGAAGATCAGTTTTGAAAATGAGCGCGTCGAAGGCGGCGAAGCCGTTGCTGATATTCATGTGGAGACATCGAAATTGAATGCGATCACTGTGCCGGAAGAACGCGCAGCGTCGATGATTGATGAATATCCGATTCTGGCGGTTGCAGCCGCTTTCGCAGAAGGCGAAACTTTCATGCCGGGCTTGGAAGAATTGCGCGTGAAGGAGAGCGATCGTTTGGCGGCTGTGGAAGCTTTGCTGAAAGCCAATGGCGTGACGGTAACATCCGGGCCAGATTGGTTGCGCGTCACGGGCGGGCCAGTAAAAGGCGGCGGCGTGGTCGCAACATTTCATGATCACCGGATCGCCATGAGCGCCTTGGTGCTGGGGCTGGCGGCTGAAAATTCGGTAACGGTGGATAGCGGCGAAATGATCGCGACGTCTTTCCCGACTTTTGCTGATATGATGCAAAGTCTGGGCGGCACCATTTCGGTCCCTTAAGCCGCTGGCATATTTGCCAAAACGCGCTGATAAGGCGTATGATTTCATCATTGCGAAGGGCCATATTTTTTAATGGCCCCATTACTAGGAGAGTATTTCATGGGTTTGTTTAATTTTATGAAGGAAGCTGGCGAGAAGATCGCTAAAGCAGGGGCCAATGCCGCTGATGATATTAAAGATCGCGTGAAGGGCCATAAGCTTGATGAACAAGTCAAAGACCTTGAAGTGAAGGAAACGGCGGGCAAGGTGATCCTGAAAGGCCGTGCCAAGACTCAAGAAGCTGCCGAAAAACTGATTGTCGCGGCGGGGAATACCGCAGGTGTCGGCGAAGTTGAGAGCGAAATTGAAGTCGAAGAAGCAGCCCCAGAAGCGACGATGTATACTGTACAAAGCGGCGACAGCCTCTCCAAAATTGCAAAAGCGCATTATGGTGATCCGATGAAATATACCGCGATCTTCGAAGCCAATAAGCCGATGCTGTCTGACCCTGATAAAATTTACCCAGGCCAGGTCTTGCGGATTCCTGCGCAGGAAACTCTGTCTTAAAATCAAATTAAAAGAGCTTTGGCGATGGCAACGATTTATGATCTGAAGCCGAAGTTTCAAAATCTGGTGCGCCCGCTCTCTACCAAATTGGCAGAAGCGGGCGTTACCGCAAATCAGGTCCCGCTGGCGCGGGCGTTCGGGCAATAATCTTCCCTCGGCGCAATCCTCAATCAACTGATGGATGTGGTCTCTCCTTTAGGTTATTATTTTTTAGTGATGGGTTTTTAATCCATGCAGCGAAAAACCCCGGCAAAGCGAGCGCTTCCCGGTTGATAATGTAGCGGCACTCGGCGTTTTCTTTGAAAACGCCTGTTGCCTTGTCCTTTATTTTCGCTGCGCGAGAATAAAGAGGATGGGCGCGAACGTCACATCCGCTGAAAATAAAACTAACTGAGTGCAGACATGCTCGCCCGCGCCCGGCTTTATGCGAGATTGCCTTTCCCTTTCGCCGCCAGTCTCCCAGCGGGTCTGATGCTTCCCCTCGCGGTTCCACACGATAGAAGGCCCGGACGAGCGTTAAGCTGGCTCCAACACCAACTCCCCTCGACAACCGTCCCTGATCCCCCGCAGCTGGAACTACGAAGCCTCATTGATCAGGTATGGAAGCAGTGTATCACAGCTTTTTGGGGCGGGTATAAAGTGGCTCCAGCCCTTATGGCGCGGAGCGTTGAGCGGGTTTCGCCGTGGGTGGTCAATTTGGCGGGCACCGGTTTCAACCAGTCTCATAAAGCCTCCTTCAATTGTCGATCGCCCTTTAAGGCTAAGCTGACCCGATGCGTATATGACAAAATCCTCTTGATCCCACTTCGAACACCCCGCATGTTCTGACCATGAGTACCACCCATCGCCTTGTTCGTATTGAGCTTGATCAGCAGTCCCTTTCAGGGGCGAATGCTGATATTGAACATGAGCGTAAGATTGCGGTTTATGATTTGCTGCAAGATAATAATTTTAAGCCCATGGCAGAGGAAGAATTGCGGGGAGAGGGGCCTTATGCGCTTTATCTTTCCTCCCGTGAGGGGCGGTTGATTTTTGATGTACGAAAAGAAGATGATGCTGAGATCGGGCAGTTCCACATGTCGGTCAGCCCCTTGCGGCGGACCATCAAAGATTATTTTTTGCTCTGTGAAAGTTATTATGATGCGATCCGCTCGGCGACCCCTGAACATATTGAAACCATCGATATGGCCCGACGTTCTATGCATAATGAAGGGGCGGAAATTTTGGCCGCGCGCCTGAAAGACAAAATTGAGATTGATTTTAATACTGGGCGGCGTTTGTTCACGCTGATTTGCTCTTTCCACATGAAAGGCCGCTGATGATTAAGCCCGCAAAAGGCGTTCTGTTCGTTTGTAAGATGAACTCTATCCGCTCGCCTTTGGCAGAAGCGATCGCCTCTTCCATATTGCCAGTGGGCCTTCACGTTGATTCAGCGGGCATCTATGAGGGTCTTGATGATCCATTTGTCCCGGCGATTTTGGCCGAAATTGACATTGATTTAGGGGACTATACACCAAAGGAAATGGCAGGGTTGGATCTTGAAAAATTCGACCTTATTGTCGCCATGACCCCGGAAGCTGAAACAGAGGCCCGCAGTTTGGCAGGGAAAATCCCGGTGATTTTATGGTCTGTGCCCAATCCTAGCGACGAAATTGGGCGGCGAGATCAGATGATGTCGGCCTATCGGCAGGCGAGAGATGCCATAATGGCACGCATAAAGGCTGAATTATTGTGATTTTTGGCTTTATTCCTTGATTTTTTGGTCGCGCCCCATCACTTTCCGGTTTGAAATACATATATATGGTGGGACTGACGCCACCAAAAGGAGACATATGGCTAAAGAAGAATTGCTGGAATTTTCCGGCACGGTAGAAGAGCTTCTGCCGAATGCGACATTTCGAGTGAAACTTGAAAATGAACATGAAATTATTGCCCACACAGCAGGCAAGATGCGCAAAAACCGTATCCGTGTGCTGGCGGGAGACAAAGTATTGGTCGAAATGACCCCTTATGATCTGACCAAAGGTCGGATTACGTATCGCTTCAAATAGGAGCGGTTGATGAGCGCGCTTAAACCTGCGCAGGCTTTTGTGCTGGCTAGTGCCTCGCCGCGTCGCCAGCAATTGCTGGCTCAAATCGGCTATGTGCCGGATGTGATAGACCCTGCTGACATTGACGAATCTGTGCTTGATGGTGAATTGCCAAGGGCCCATGCTTTGCGGCTTGCCCGCGAAAAAGCGGATGTGGGCGCAAGCAGACATGACGGCGCGCTGGTGCTCGGCTCTGATACAGTTGTGGCAGTGGGGCGAAGAATTTTACCTAAAACCGAGACAGGTGAAGAAGCACGCATGTGCTTGAAGTTGATCTCCGGGCGCTCGCACCGGGTTTATACCGGCGTTGCGTTGGCAGGACCAAATGGCGAGATGCGGGAGCGGGTTGTGGAGACGCGGGTGAAAATCCGGCGGCTCTCAATTGAGATGGTTGAAGCCTATATCGCGTCTGACGAATGGCGCGGCAAAGCAGGTGGCTATGCGATACAAGGCCTATTCTCCGCCCACGTCATTTCAATTATCGGGTCATATTCTGGTATTGTCGGCCTTCCGCTTTATGAAACTGCAAACCTATTGATGGGGGTTGGGCTGAAACCTGCTTCTGCTTGAAAGAAAAATCATGTCTGCCAGAAATTTTGATCTTATAATCGAAGCCGGCCCTTTGGAAACACGAGCGGCGCTTGTTGAGGGGGAGCGGGTTGAGGCAATTTGGCTTGGCCCTGAGGAAACGGGCGCAATTTATGCAGCAAAAGTCACGAAAGCGGATCCGTCACTTGGGGGCGCTTTTCTTGATCTTGGCGAAGAAGAAGGCTTCCTGAATGCGAGTGATGGCGCTTTGCCGGAAGAGGGGTCTACTATCTGTGTGCAGATGAAGAGACCTGCTATTGGGGGTAAGGCTGCATTAGTCACTCAAAAAATGACGTTGACAACGCCACTCTTGAGTTGGCAACCGCTTGCCGGCAAGCGCAAGGTTTCTATTGCCCCTGAGATCACGTCCTCAGAAGAGCGGGAGCGCTTAACCGCGATGATGGATGAAAAAGGGTTTAAGGGAGAATTGCGCATTCGACCATATGCGATGGGGCTTGTGGGGGAGGCAGGCCGACAAGCTTTTACAAAATTGCGGATGGACTATGACGCAATGAATAAAGCGGTGAAAGAAGACCCGACACCGCGTCGACTTTCCCCCCGGCAAGGGGCGTCAGCGGCGTTGATCTATTTTGCTGATCATAGTCCAAAATCCATCGAGGTGAGCGGTATTCAAGGGTTTTTAGATGTCAAAGCCTTAGTTGAAAACGACTTGTCCCACCGAAAAGTGGAACTGATCGCGTCCCAAGTGACAGGCATTTTTGAAGATTGCGGCGCGGAAGAAGCGTTGGAAATTGCGTTGTCCCGTGAGGTTGTTTTGCGTGGCGGTGGGCGAATTGTGATTGATGAAGCAGAAGCCCTGACGGCCATTGATGTGGATGTAAGCGCGACCCAAGGCCAATCTTATAAAGGGTCAATTGTAAAAGCCGCCCTCGCGGCGATTCCAGTGATTTTTCAGCAATTGAAAATGCGTCGTATTGGCGGGCAAGTGGTAATCGATTTCCCGCCTATTGCCGTCAAAGGCGGTGGGCAAGTTTTGAGCGTACTGAAAACGGAAGCTAAAAAAGTACCCGGTGCGCGCTTGGGTAAATTATCCGATGGCGGATTATTTCACCTTACCATGCCCCGTACAAACCGAAGCTTATTAGAGCGCATGACCACACAGGCCGGGGAAGGCCCAGTGCCAGGCAGAGTTTTCGCACCATCGGTCATCGCGGCAAAAGCGGTGCGAAAATTAGAAAAAGAGCTCGTAGATGCCCCGACCAGCTCTCTTATTTTGACAACTGCGGTTGATATAGCCGCATGGCTGCAAACTCATAAAGCCTGGTCCGCGCCTTTGGCAGAAAGGTTTGGCCCGCGTTTTAAAGTTGTCAGCGATGAGACATTTTCACGGGAGAAGATTGATGTCAGCGTCAAAAAATAAATCAACGCAATGCCCGATTTGTCAAAAAGAGACGGCTGAAAATTACAAGCCCTTTTGTTCAAAACGTTGCGCTGATATTGATCTACATAAATGGTTGACTGGCAGTTATGCCATTCCGGCTTCGGAAGAAGATGATTCTATCTCCGAAGAGACGGCATATGACGAGGGCGAATTTTAGCTTCTTATTGTTTCGCTTCTTCGGAAATTTTTGCCGCTAAAGCTTCAATTCGATCAAGCCGTTCAGAGGGCGACCCTTTGCGCCATTGTTGTTTGATAAATTTCAACATGAATTGAATCCCATAGGTCAAAAGAACAGGGATCGACATAATAGAGAGGAAGCGCACGGCGGTTTGCAGCGCTTTTTCTGCTTCCGCATTGAACAAATATGTCATCGCGACAAAAAAGCAGACCAGACCATAATTCCATATTTTTTCTAACGGCGAGACGGCGTTGGTGAGAAACAATAAAACCAGCGAAATCAGAAATAGAAAAAAGCCTGCAACACCAAGATAAGAAATGAAGCCGCCAATAAAGTCGAGAAAGGCATAGGCCATCGCGCCGACATCTTTCATTTCTCCAAAAAAATCAGCGAGTGTTTGCTTCACAGCATCAAGGCTAGACATATCGTTTCCTTCTTTTGCTGATGTCACGCTACCCACAAAATAGACCCTATTCAAGGCGTGAGGCGACACATGATAGGCTTTTGCACTTAAGGCCAATATGGCGTATCCTATTGTTTTACATTGGAGGATTAAGATGGGTATTGGTAAAATGACAGTGTTTGGCATCGTCGCGCTTAGTATGCTAGCGGGCTGTGCGACCACCCCAACACCGGAAGAGATTTGCTCTACCGGGTGGATTTCTTCGCGAACAGATAAAGCTCAAGCTGAATTTCGGCGGGATGTCCGACCGATGCTCCGCACCTTTCGTAAGGCTGAATCACAGCTTCAGAACGGCAATAGTTTAGGCTTTTTGCAAATGGCCAATGTGATGAGAGCGGTTGAGAAATTTATTGCGCGCGTCGAAGATAGCCGTGCTTTAGAAGATTTACGGTTGGTCGGTGAGACCTGTAATGATCCTGCGCTTGTCAACAAAGTGATGACAGAATTTTTGCAAGATGAAGGCGCGCCACAAGTTGTACTTGATTTTATGAATAATCTAGACAGCTACAGAAACCTGCTTGTTGCGCCACCAAAGAGTGAGCTTTAATAGCTGACAGATAAATCAAAACGGTGCCGTATATCTTCATCATCTTCAGTATACGGCGCATCGGAAAGGGGCATAGCAGCTTCATAGGCTAAATTGCCCCAATTACCGAAGAAATATCTAACACCAAGTCCGGCGGAGGAAAGCCAAACGCCATCCGCTGGCGTTTCTTCGCCATGGTTCCAAATGGCACCACTGTCTATAAAGCCATAGCCTTCCCAGCGGTTGATCGGGCCAAGTTTTGACCCATGCAAAATCAACTCTGCAAAAGCGCCGCTACCGCTATCGCCGAGCACTTCCCCAAAATCATATCCGCGTCCATATTGTCCGCCGCCAATGCTAAATTCTTCGCTGAAGAGCAGGTCGTCATTCGCATATTGCCCGGAAAAGCCAACTTTGACACTGACGTTATCTGCCAAGAATTGTTGATGGGTCAATTCCGTATAGATTTTCGTAAATATGCCGTCTGCGCCTGGTCTTGATACGGCAGTATCTTGATTTTGGGTCGCTCCAAAAACATCAAGTCCTTGCGTAAATTCCAGAATGGCTGTTGATCGGTTATTATTCTTATGACGCTTCAAAAAGCCAAGGCGCGCTTTGGCCATGCGTATTTTGTCTCGATAAAGCAAAGCGCCATCTTCAAATTCTGTGACATCAGATGATTCGATTGAAAGATCAGCCCAAGCCCGCATTTTTGGATCAAATATCAATGGAATTTTGAGGCCCGCGCTGCCGCGATTAAGCTCTCCATATAGATTTCGGCCAATAAGCGCCGTTTTAGGTTCTGTTTGAGATTTTGTATAGCTGACATAAGCTCTGCTGTTTCGCCAAGCAGTAGGGGCTTCGTACCGCGCAGAAATATAGGTTAGTTCATCTATCGCTTTTGGTTTGGTCAGATACGATAGGCGAAAACTATCTCCAATACGTAATCCAGAATTCACTTGAAGCGCAACAAGGCCCTTTAAGTCTTCGCCCTCGCGGGAGCCCTTGTTTGTCAGGAAAAAAGTAGTCCTAATTTTCTGAAATTCTGTGTCGATGGTTAGAATATGCCCACCAATTATCTCAGGGTCTTCTTTTTGAACGACGTTTTTTATGATGAATCCATCAATATGTCGTAATCGGGATATGGCTAGGTCGAATGTCTTTTTGGTAACGGGTATTTCTTTTTGAACCTCGTTCATAATGCTGGTGACATCAATTGGACCTACATCGCCATATTGAACTTTGGAAACAAAACCTTCTTCCATTTTGATGATCAGTGTACCCTGGCGAGGTTGGTTTAGCGAAATTGATGCATGAGAAAGGAAATACCCTTTTTCTAAATATGCTTGAGTTACTTTATTCGCAAGGCTGCGCAAGTCAGAGACCGAAATCGGCTGATCAATATAGTCAGCGGAAAAACCTTTCAGCTCTTCAGTCGAGAAAATGGTATTTCCCTTAAAATGCATAGCGCTATATTGTAAAACGACTTCAGAATCTGTGGAGGCTGATGAAGCCTCATTAGACTTTGTAAAGCGGTCTAATTTTGGATTGTCGCTATTCGGGCGGTTTTGCGAAATTTCATCCGCATGGCCTAACGCATATTTTGATAAACCTTTAGCTTGAACCGGGCCTATAGCCACAAACAAAAAAGCGGCGCCCAAAACCGGTAACACTATACGCAGATGCACAAGACATACTTTCTACAAACTCAACAATTTTACAATATTGCACTATAAACTTACCCATCTCCTAAAATGTAAAATAAATAGTTGGTAAACAGATTGTTAACTTAAAATTTTCGCTAAATCTTAATATTGGCTGTTTATTTATTAAAGAAATCGAGTTTGTAGGTGCCCCAAGATGCGTATTATTTCTATCATTAGTTTTATGATTGCTGTTTGCTTTTCCCCCAATGCCTTGGCGGCAGAGGGAGACTCTTATTGGCAAATAACTGTCGTTAAGGGATCTGTTTTAACCACTGGAAATAAGACGGCGCGTGTTGGGATGAAACTTAATGGTGGTGACTGGATCAAAACGGGTCCGAATAGTGCTACGACTCTAATGAGAGATGGCCAAAAAATCAGTCTTGGTGCCTCAGCGCAAATTGCTTTTCCTGAAAATACAAAAACGAAACGCACTGTTATTAGCCAAATTTCAGGGGTCGCAAATTATAAAGTCGATAAGCGCAAACAACCCCATTTTGAAGTGAAGACGAAAATGGTCGCTGCTGTTGTAAAGGGAACAACTTTCACAGTGGATGCGCATAGCACCAACCATAGCGTTAATGTAACAACAGGCATAGTTGAAGTCACTGCGCGGGATTTTAACGTTTCAAGGCGTGTAGAAGCAGGACTAAAAGCCACGGTTAGGGCTGGAGGGAGATTGGAGATTGGTAAGAGCGCAGAAATTTCTGCGCTTCGTCAAGAAACGCTGCAACCGCAAGAGAGCAAGAACGACACGACAAAAGCTCAAGATGCGCCTGTTCAGGCAGCTGAAACTGATCTTGATAAGGGGCGCGAGACAGCCGTGCGGGTTTTGACGCAGCCAGCTGTTACCTCAACCGATCCAAATAGAGAACCAGCGCCAGCTGATCCTGAGCCTGTGCCTGTTGCGCCAACGCCAACAACAGAACCAGTGACCACACCCGATACAGATATCCGTGTCACACCAGATCCTAGTCCGATAATGCCCCTTGATCCGGAGACAGACCCTCAAGGCGAAACTGATCCAGTAGTTGATCCAGTGGTCGCTCCGGTAGTGACTCCCGTGCTTGATCCAGCGCCGTCAAATACGAATACAAGCAGTGATCCGAGTAATGATATTACGGGTGAAAATAATTCAGTGGCAGGGTTCCGAAACACTCTCATCGGAAATGGGAATACTATTTTCAAAGATGAAAATCATATCACTGGTGATGAAAATAAAATTGATGGCAATGGGAATTCAGTTTCCGGGAATGGAAACACGATCTATGGCGCAAACATAATTGCGGATGCGGCGGATGATGTGCCTCAACCCGGCGATGACGATGCTAAGATTATCGAAAACGGCAATGACAATACTATTTTCGGTGATCGAAATGAATTGATGGGGGCAGAAAACGCCATCACCGGCAATGATAACCGTGTCTTTGGAAATAATAACACGCTGCAAAGCCTTGGCGACAATGTTGCCGTCAATAACTATGTCCGTGGTGTTTGGAATAATATCGAAGGCAGTGAAAATACGGTATATGGCGATCAGAATTATATTCGTGGAAATCAAAATAGTATTATAGGAAATGGTAATTCTATTACCGGGTCAGAAAATGAAATTACGGGCGACTCGAATGTCATTAATGGAAACCTTAACACGCTGACTGGGGATATGAACGATATTAATGGCAATGCGAATAGTATTGATGGAAATAGTAATATTATCAGCGGAAATGCGAACGAAATTGATGGAAAAAAAGGAAACATTTCAGGGAACGAAAATATTCTAGATGGTGATTACGGTGTGATTGTTGGAAACGGCAATGATGTTGGTGGTCAGAATGCTAATGTGACTGGAAATAGAAATAACATTGATGGGAACAGTGTGGAAATTACAGGTAATCTCAATGTCGCAAATGGACATGAAATTCTTATCGATGGAAACAACAATCAAGTTAACGGAAACGCAAACGAATTAATTGGGAATAACAGTGCTATCCAAGGTAACTCAAATATTCTGCAGGGTGATGATCTCTTAATTTTGGGGGATAATATAAAATTTAGAAACCCGAATTAGTGTAGCGCTTTTGACTATAAAGCTAAAATTGTGATGCAATCTTATGGATAAGCGGATACTTAAAATATGGCCGACGTCGCATCTTGCGAGAAAGTGGGTTATTGGTTGGTCCGTTATTGTGGTTTTCGCGATCCTGATTTGGCGATCCGCTTTTGTTTCATTCGATTACACAATATCAGATGTTTGGGCTAAAATTTTACAACATGACCCTTCAGGGCAATCTGTTGTCGTCGCTATTGATTCTAAAAGCTTGCAGGAAAATCGTGAATGGCCTTGGAGCCGAGATGTTCATGGCAAGCTTGTCGACACATTAGATGGATTGGGTGTTAAAAGCGTTGCTTTTGATATTGATTTCAGTGCACCGCGCGCTGATGGGGGCGACGTTCTTTTTGGTGATGCCATTGCTCGGGCAAGCGCCCCTGTTTATTTGGCAACCTTTCGTGCGCCGCTCTCTGCTGAAATGCCGGACATATATGCTGAGATGTGGCCGAATGAGGATATACGACATGGCGCAGTTCCAGTTTCTGTCAATTATATACCGGAAACGTCTGGGTTTTTAAGGTATTTCTACAGTACAACAGAGTTCAGTACAGAAACGCTTCAGTCAATGCCGGTTGCAGCCTCTGGCGTCAGGCCATCAGAAAATGTTCAAGCTTTTAACTACGCCACCAATATAAGGCGTATACCGTATTATTCTTATGTGGATGTATTAAATGGAACAGTACCAAAGGAAGCCCTTGAAGGAAAAACGATTTTCGTTGGCGCAACTGCTGTAGAGCTGGGCGATGAATATGCTTTACCTGTTTACGGCATTCAAAGCGGTGTCTTGCTCAATGTTATAGCATTTGAAAATTTGGTATTAGGGAATATTCTGGAAGTTGCGACGTCCTATATATCACTCATCCTGCTTGGTATCATGTTCGCAATTGTTGGAATTAACTCCAGTCAAAAGCCACAAAGGCGTTGGGTTGGATATGGTGTCTTAATTGTCAGTATTGCCGCCTTTTCATTGATGATGCAGGGCGTCTTCCATATCATCATACCTGTTGTTGGCGTGATGCTTTGCCTCTTTTCTCTGATGGCTGTTGATGTGATGTATGTGTTGCATGCGCATCAATTATTGGCTTTCAGAGGTAAGGTGGCCGCGCGCGAATCGCAATTAATCACCCAGTCGCTTGTCTCCGAAAATCACGAAGGCATTATCGCTCTGAACCGATATGGTGAGATCGATATGGTCAATATAAGAGCCGCTGAATTGCTTGATATTACAAACCTAGCGAAAGGCGCAAAGTTAGCAGAACTGGCGGTAGATTTTTGTAATCATATTGACTTGGAACAAACCTTACTTAAGCCTGCGTCAAACCATGAATATAGCTACTATACCGCTCTTGGAAAATTAGTGGCCTTAGATGTAAATATCAGTACCCTGAAAATAGATCCAGTTGATAGTCGTTTTGAACAACGCACAGAGCCACGCCATGTCACCATTATTGGCCTTCATGATGTTTCGGCTCAACGTTTGGCGGCAGAAGCGGAGCGAGAAGCCAAAGAGGCACATGCCGCGATTTCGGCTGCAAAATCACAATTGATTTCCACCATGACCCATGAATTGCGGACCCCGCTTAATTCAATCATCGGCTTTTCGGATATTATTAAAGCGGAAATGTTTGGGCCAAGTGGCGCTGATGAATATGTTGAATATTCCACGATGATTAATTCAAGCGGTCGCCAGCTTTTGGGTGTCGTGAATGATATGATGCTCGCGGCGCGGCTTCAATCTCATGAATTAGATCCAGTGATTGACGCCACTTCATTGAACGAAGTGTTCGAAGCGGCGATTGATGACGCGCAAATGAAAATGACATGGCGAGATCAACAGATTGATTTGCTCCATGCTGATGGCGATGCCAGCCTCTTAATGGATGCGCAATTGATGCAGACCGCTCTTTCTCAACTTATCGATAATGCGGCAAAATTTGGTGGTGCCACTGGCACGATCCGCATTAGAACGGGATATGTGGATGGGGCGTTTGAAATCAGTATTCGGGATGAAGGGGAGGGGTGCGACCCGGCATTGCTCTCGGAGATCACGGATATGTTCAAGCAAGGAGACAGCACCTTACAGCGCAGCTTTGAGGGGTGCGGTCTGGGGTTGTATCTCGTGCAGGAAATCGTTGACTTGCACCATGGCAAACTCATCTTGCATTCGGGTGAAACTGGCGGTTTCACAGCGCGGATCAGGCTATGTGAAGCCGTGCCAAACGCGCAACTTACGGATGAAGCTGATGCTGATGAAGCATCTTTAGATGATCTCGAAACCGCTATTGCTTCCTGAGTTGGTAAAATCGCCTTCCTTTAGAGACGTTTTCATCGCAAAAAACCTCTTTTTCACGATCCGTCATTTGCCTTGTCCGCCAATCGGTTATACTCATAATAAGAAGACCCATTATATGGGCTTTATGTTTCGGTTTAGAGGATAAAGATGCGCACTTATTTGGATTTTGAGAAGCCAATTGCTGAGTTGGAAGGTCGAATCGACCACTTGCGGGAAACCGAAGGGGCGGATGTTGGTGATGAAGTTGCCAAGCTCGAAGCGAAAGCGAAAAAGCTGCTCACAGATACTTACTCTGGCTTGACCAGCTGGCAAAAAACATCCGTTGCGCGGCATCAAGCGCGCCCTCATTTTATGGATTATGTCAGCGGTTTAATGGAAGATTTTACCCCCCTCGCAGGAGATCGCAATTTTGGCGATGATGCCGCGATTTTGGGCGGACCAGCGACCTTTCGGGGACGTTCTGTGATTGTGATCGGTCATGAAAAAGGCCGCGATACAACGAGCCGCGTGGCTCATAATTTTGGCATGGCGCGACCAGAAGGCTATCGCAAAGCGATTCGACTGATGGATATGGCTGAACGCT
The DNA here is from genome assembly GCA_938010655.1 of uncultured Parvularculaceae bacterium. Classification (GTDB taxonomy): domain Bacteria; phylum Pseudomonadota; class Alphaproteobacteria; order Caulobacterales; family Parvularculaceae; genus CALLVA01. The sequence goes on from CALLVA010000031.1 coordinate 33,739, forward strand.
TTAATATGCCTGTGGTGTCTTTAGTCGACACGCCGGGGGCTTATCCTGGTCTTGGTGCAGAAGAGCGCGGCCAAGCAGAAGCGATTGCTACTTCAACTGAAAAATGCCTCAGTTTAAAAGTGCCCATGGTCTCCGCGATTGTGGGCGAAGGCGGCTCTGGCGGTGCGATTGCGCTGGCCGCGGCTAATAAAGTGTTGATGTTCCAGCATGCGGTATATTCCGTGATTTCGCCTGAAGGCTGCGCCTCTATTCTTTGGAAAGATGCAGCGGGCAAAGGCGAAAATAAAGCCCCGGACGCCGCAGAAGCCATGAAAATTTCAGCGCAGCATTTATTAAAGCTTGGTGTGATTGATGGCATCATTGAAGAGCCTCTTGGCGGCGCACATCGTGATCCATTGGTTGCCATAGAGCGATTAGGGGATGCAATTGAGGCGTCTATCCACGATTTGGAAGACCTGCCAGAAGCTGACCTCATCAAGCAACGCCGTGAGAAGTTTCTCAATATTGGACGTGTTGGGCTCGGGTAGCGCTTTTTGGCATATTTTTATCAAGCACAATTTCCTAACCTCTGTTCGTGTCGAATTACGGGACAATTATGACTGTACCACCAAAATTGGACTCTGCTTTAGACGCCTCTTTGAGAAGCGAATTAGGCCGTTTCTTTTCTCAAAACGCTGAAAACCTCGCTCTTGCTCTGGTGCCTTCCGCTGAGCTTGTGTCGCGTTTTGCTGCGCAAATCAAGGAGACGAATGATTTGCAAAGCTTTGCCAACAGAGAACTAAAGTGTCTTCCAGATTATCTAGGTCGTTTTTTTAGCGATGGATCCGATGCATTTAAGTCGCTCTATTTGGGAGAGCGGAATAAAATGGCGTATGACGCGGATTTTTCGATAGAAGAACGCAATGCCTTGATGAAGCGGCTAATTGAAGCTGATCGGGATATTCTTTCATCTCAAATGAACGGCCACGTTAAGGCAGAGGCAGTCATTTATTTCAATCAGCAATTGACAGGCATTAGTGAAAGTTTTTCTAAGCCGCCCCAAGATATATCGAAAATATTATTGGTCGGGGATTGTTTATATCTGGATGTGATGGCTTTTTTATCGGGTAAAAGCCTGTCTGATGACCTATCGATCATTCCTACTTTTGTGACGGCCAGAAGTGCATCACAGCTTAAAGCTGAAATTTCTGCGCTCGCATCAGAAAAATATGATTTGGTTTTCTTTAGCCCATTCAGTTATGGCGCCAGGCCTGAGTTTGAAGAATTAATTCGCAGTGGCAATCCATTTATATCGCAGTCGAAGATCAATAAAATTATTGACCCTTTATTGGATGAAACGGTGGACTTAATGGACCTCATGGGCAATTTATTTGATTGCCCTATTTTCACTCATAATTCTTTATGTCTTGTTCGGCACCCGGATGAGCGCAAGCGCCAAATAAAAAGTCTTTTGACAAAAAAATTGCGTGGCTATGTTAAAGGGCGAGTTGATAGTGTTATCAAAAATAAAATTTTAACTATTAATCAGTCCACATACAAGCATTTATTTTTAGTTGATGAATTGGCGCTACTTGAAAAAGACAGCGAAACTAGCTTGGCTAGCTATTTTTATTGTAGCGATCTGCAACACCCATTGGTGATGGGCGAACGTGTCTCACATCTTTATTGGCACATTATCAAAACAAATAGCCAGCTGATAAAGAAAAAGCTTGTTGTGTGCGATTTGGATAATACCTTGTGGGATGGTGTTATTGGAGAAGGTGCCGTCAAACATTTTGTTGACCGTCAGCAAGTTCTTAAGAAGTTGCAAGACCGCGGTGTTGTGCTTGCGATTAATTCCAAAAATGACCCGGCCAATGTTCATTGGGATGGCGGTGTTTTAAACGAGGATGATTTCGTTTTCTCCAGCATCGACTGGGAAATGAAAGTGAAAGCTTTTCCAGAGATACAGCAAGAACTGAATATCAAGATGAAAGATTACGTATTCATCGATGATCGCGAAGATGAACTTGGTATGGTGTCATCAACTTTTCCAGAAATTGCCTGCTTAAATGCAACAGACAAAATGACGTGGGAAATGTTCTCACTTTGGGCGGAGATGCTGGAT
>CALLVA010000032.1 GCA_938010655.1 uncultured Parvularculaceae bacterium
AAGTTACAATCTTTTACGGAGCGTGACATGCAAATTTATCCTATATTGCGGCAGGCGAAAAATATTTCCTGTAAATAATGTGCACTGATCAATTTAATTTGATTATACCATGCGATATATTGGGCAGGGAATTAATTTTTCTCTCGTACTCGCAAAACCTGCATATTCAAGCTTTATGGGCTGTTTCAATGTTATTTGACTGGATGACGCAATTGCGTCACTGACAAAAATAGCTTCAGGGTCAAGAGTAGGGCGTGTTGTCGCAATCACGAAAGAACGAAAGGTTGAATTTGTGGGGTGCTGCATTTCTTTGTCTTCAATAATTCCAACATCAATGGCCAATCCATATTGGTCTTTTATCGCATTTTTATGAAGAGATTGCGCGCCTTCTATTGCCGCCTGAAGTGTCGCAAATAAAAGAAGTTCCACTTTTTGTTTTGGCAAATAACGCGTTGCAATACAATGCGGGGGGATATTTTTCTCAGGGCTTTCGACATCAAGTCGAATAACAGCATAGGCCAATTGATGCGACGGGGCACCCGTTTCATGCGTAAGGGCACTATTTTTTTGCCAATCATCTTCTACTTCAATCGCTTCAAATCCAGCTTCTCTCCAAAGGGTACAATTGGTTTGACTAACGGTGCTTGATGCATGGCTTTCTTCTTGTGTCGCAAATAAACCAACTGCTTCTGTTGAAAGATCTTCTGCATAGAGAATGGCTTTACCCATCGCGATATTTGCGCCGTGTTGAAACAAAACAGTGTTGGATTGAACAGGACTTCGGAGCCATTCGATGCGCGTTGCGCGGCGCATACAGGCTTTATATCTTTCAACCCAATCTGATCCGCTCATTTTTACAGAATTGTCTAAAAAGACTTGCGGAGATTCAGGCAGCACCACATGCAATTCTAAACCAGCTTCCAGCGCTTTTTCTGCAATAATAATATCACTTCCAGAGGCAAGAGCGCCAAAAGCCCAGCCATATTGGTGTTCTTGTAAAAAGGAAGGTAAATAGTCTGAAAGACGGTTGAGTTGGTCTTGTCTATTATCGTCGGGATGCCCCGCCATAGGCCCAGAAAAAAACAAAACTTTTGGTTGGGGAACAGCTTCATTAATATAGGCATGATCAATTTTTGTGGCTTCAGCTAGCAAAGAAAGATTTTTACGTGTTGCTGATTTCTTACCCGCAGCAACATCACTACTTCGACAAGCTGCTTGGAAAAGACTTTTTGCTTTATCCTTATTGCCTTTCAGAAGTTCGCATTCAGCTTGCGTTGCCATTGACCAATATAAAATTTCATCGTGATCAAAACTGGCAAAATGACTATCTAAAACAGATTGAACACGATCCGTTAAAACGGTAACTTTTTTCTCATTACCAAGAAGCTTATAACAGGCAGCAGCATTAATACCGGCATAATATCCTGACAATGCGTCAAAGGCTTTTTCATATCCAAGAGCGGATTTTTGCATGTTTTCAAGATAGTCTTCTTGATTTGCAGATTCTCGAGCAAGGTCGCGATAAAGGCGCGGTTCCAAACAGGCAATATCTTCGTTATCTTTTGCATTTTTGAGTTTGAATTTTGCAAATAATTTTAGAGCTTGTTTTTTATCGCCTGATCGCGCCATCGCCAATACGGCCCGATGTTTGACTTTTTCATCGCGCGGAAATCTTTTCGCGGCCTCAAGGGCGATATGATGCGCCGCATGATGAAGCCCACTATCCAAGAGCCGATCTATTTCCGATAAGCGTTCATCTTGGCCTTCTTCTTTGCGAGATTCTGCAACAAACTCTTCCAACCGTTTTCTATTTTGAATAACAATTTCACCTGATTTTTGAATAAAAATCATGCCTGATTGTTCCCACATATTTAAAGTGCGGTTTACATATTCCCTTGTCACGCCGAGCATACTGGCCAATTGAGTTTGCGCGATGCGCGGCAATGATACGGTCGGATTCCAATCATTATCTTCTGCTGCTTTTGAAATACGCGTAAAGAAATCGGCCAACCTATCTTCTAAGGTTGTCTGTGCAGACTTGATTAATAGATCTCCTGTTTCAAAATTATAGCTATTTTGTAAACTGAGTAATTCGATCAAAAACTCTGCATCATTTTGACCAATGGATAGTAAATCTGAAGTAGAAATGGTCAGCGCATTGACATTTGTAACTGTGCGATATCGCCGGGACAAACGATCTTTCTTCGCGTGATCTGATTGAAAATTACAAAAACCTGCTAAGTCTAATGGACCATATAGGCCCGTCATGACATCATCTGCGTTTTGATCGTGTCGCTGCAACTCAATCAAAATACCGCTTTGAATAATTGCAACTAACGGTCCTTTGGGGGAGTCTAAGGAAAAATCTTTTCCCTCCGGCACCGCTATAAGAGAGGATTGTTTAGCCAATATTTCAATATTGGTTGAAGAGGTAGAGGCAAAAAGAGGAGATGCGCTCAGAATTTTCGCTTTTAGCGCAAGATTTGAGACAGGTTTCAAGTCTTTCCCCTCAATATGCTGTCATCATATGTCTGCTTAGTGTTTTGCCCATCAGGCGCATTCTTCAGTTTGACATATGAAAGATGATTTTGAGTAATCATATCACAGGCCGAAAGGGGGGCAACGAAATTATTCTTTCAAAAGCGCGTTTAAACCTTCCTTATAGGTGGGAAATTGCAATCTTGTTTCAAGGTAGTCTAGTAATTTTTTATTTTTAAGGCGCTTACTATCCGCATAAAAGCTTCGTCCCATGGGGGAGAGTTTTGCTTCGTCTAACGTTACCGCAGGGGGAAGCGGTAAGCCTAGCAACTGAGCTGCATATTCGATGACATCTTGGGGTGGGGATGGTTCATTGTCACTCACATTCAAGGTGATGTTTTCTGGGTCCGTATTCAAGACCTGCTGTAGCAGCATCGCAATATCTGCGACATGGATGCGATTGAAGTATTGGCCTTGTTTGATAATTCTTTGGGCGAGTGTTGGATCATTTTCATTATATCGACGTTTCAAGGTGAGCAGGGCATTTCTACCGGGACCGTAAATGCCGGCTAATCTCAATATCGCTAAGGGTGTGTTGGTTTCTAAGGTAAGGGCTGCCCAGTCTTGTTCCGCTTGCAGACGTTTGATGCCTCTTGGTTCTGTCGGGGTTGTGGGAGCTGTTTCATCGATCCAGTTTCCTTGCTGGTCGCCATAAACCCCTGTTGAGGACAGGTATATCAAGCGATTTAGGGTTTTTAATTTCAACAAAGCGGGGCGTAATGTTTCCAGGGCGGGGCAGCCTGTTTCGTTCGGTTTTGTTGAAATCAGGATGTCGGTGACATCCTTTAACTCTTCCGCCTCCAGAGGGTTTCCTGTGAGGAGTATGCCTGAAACGCCTTCTTCTTCAAACTCCTTCAATTTGCAGGCATCGCGGCTGGTGCCTGTGATCTTCCATCCTTTTGCCAAGAGCAAGGGCGCTACTGCTTTGGCGGTGTAGCCATAGCCGAAACATAGCAGATGGCCGCTCATGAGGCGTTGTCTTCAAGGTGCTGAAGCAAGCCGAGGGCGGCGTCTTCGACCAAGTTCAAGACCTTTTCAAACCCTGCGTCGCCGCCATAATAAGGGTCGGGCACGTCGCGTTCGTTGCTACTGCCAAAATCCAGGAACAGGCGAATATCGGCGGTTCGGTTTGGCGGGGCTTCGGCGAGGAGGTCCGCCAGGTTTGACTGGTCCATGGCGAGGATCAAATCAAAATCCCGATAATCCGCCTGCTGAACTTGTCTGGCGCGCTGCTTGGACAAGTCAATCCCGCGGTTTTTGGCAGCGGCCCGCATGCGGATATCAGGCAAGTTCCCGGCGTGCCATGCGCCTGTGCCGGCTGAGTCTATCGAGACAGAGAGGCCTTCGCGCAAACATAAGGCGCGAAAAACCCCTTCGGCGGCGGGGGAGCGGCAAATATTGCCGAGGCAGACAAATAAAACTGAAACCATAACGAGGCCTTTCCTGCCTGACTTATAGCAAAGTCAGGCGCAGGAGAAAGATCGTTATGGCTTTTTT